>NZ_JBIVBC010000001.1:0-323448 GCF_044745865.1 Streptomyces sp. NPDC086787
GGTTGATAGGCCGGATATGGAAGCCAGGTAACTGGTGGAGTTGACCGGTACTAATAGGCCGAGGGCTTGTCCTCAGTTGCTCGCGTCCACTGTGTTGGTTCTGAAACCACGAACAGCCCCATGTGCCACACATGGTTTGGTTGTCTGTTTCATAGTGTTTCGGTGGTCATAGCGTGAGGGAAACGCCCGGTTACATACCGAACCCGGAAGCTAAGCCTCACAGCGCCGATGGTACTGCAGGGGGGACCCTGTGGGAGAGTAGGACGCCGCCGAACAAATATTGGGAAATCCCCCGCACCTTACGGTGCGGGGGATTTCTGCGTTTAGGGTGCATTTTTAAAGCTGCCTGGCGCCTCTTTCCTGCTCCGCCAAGCAATGGGGCGGGAGAGAGGCTTTCAGAGCCGACCGGCCGATTTCAGCGCCAGATACGCATCTGCCAGAGCCGGAGCCAGGTCGTTCGGCGTCGCGTCGACGACGGTCACTCCGTGCCGACGGAGCTGTTCGGCGGTGCGCTCACGTTCCGACTGGGCCTGCGCGGCCGCCGCGGCCTCGTACACCGCTTCCGCGGTTCCACGAGCCGTCGCCATGCGCGCGATGTTCGGATCAGCCACCGACGCCAGCAGAACCGTGTGCCGCTGGGTGAGCCGCGAGAGCACCGGCAACAGGCCCTCCTCGACCGGGGCGGCATCGAGCGTCGTCAGCAGGACGATCAGCGAGCGCCTGGAAGCCGTACGCAGGGCCGTGGCCGTCAGGCCGCGTGCGTCCGTCTCGACGAGTTCGGGTTCGAGCGTCGCCATGGCGGTGACCAGAGCGGGAAGCACATCACCTGCCGAGCGGCCCTGAACCAGGGCGCGCACGCGACGGTCGTACGCGAGGAGATCGACGCGGTCGCCCGCGCGGGACGCGAGCGCCCCCAGCAGCAGGGCCGCGTCCATGGAGGCGTCCAGGCGGGGGGCGTCACCGACACGGCCGGCGGAGGTGCGGCCCGTGTCGAGGACGAGGAGGATGTGCCGGTCTCG
The DNA here is from genome assembly GCF_044745865.1 of Streptomyces sp. NPDC086787. Lineage (NCBI taxonomy): Bacteria > Bacillati > Actinomycetota > Actinomycetes > Kitasatosporales > Streptomycetaceae > Streptomyces > Streptomyces sp. NPDC086787. Next base: position 1,020 of record NZ_JBIVBC010000001.1, read on the forward strand.
CTCGGGTCGCCAGGTGCGTACGGCGACGCTGGACTGGCGGGCGGTGGCACGCCAGTCGATGGAGCGGGTGTCGTCGCCCGGTACGTACTCGCGCAAGCTGTCGAACTCGGTGCCTTCGCCGCGGGTGAGCACGCTGGTGCGACCGTCGAGTTCACGCAAACGGGCGAGTTTCGACGGAAGGTGCTTGCGGCTGGTGAACGGGGGCAGAACCCGTACAGTCCACGGAACCCTGTGCGAGCCCTGGCGGGAGAACAGCCTGAGCGGGCCGTAGGAGCGAATGGTCACGCGGTCGGCCTGTCGGTCGCCGCGGCGCGTGGGTCGCAGACGGGTCGTCACGCGACGGCGCTCGCCCGCCGGCACGGTGAGGCGGTGCCGGGACCCCTCGAACTCGGTTCCTGGCTGCCAACTGCTGGGCGGCCAGGCATCCCTGAGCCGGGCCCGGAGCAGACGACGGGAAGGATTGGAGACCGTGAGCGTGATGTCGGCGGGCTCGCCCAGACGTGTGGAGGTGTCACCGGACCGGGTCAGCACAAGACGTCGTACCGGCGCCGCGAGCGCGAAGTCGCAGGCACAGGCCACGGCGAGCGGGGTGTTCACCGCGAGGATGCCCGCCCAGCCCGGTTCCCAGATACCGATGGGGATCGAGCCGAGGGCCGCGAGGAGAGCGGCGCGTCCGGTGAGTGCCATCAGCGGGGTACCGGGACGTGAGCCAGGATCGAGTTGATGACGGCATCGGCCGTCACGCCCTCCATCTCGGCCTCGGGGCGCAGTTGCACGCGGTGTCGCAGGGTGGGCAGTGCCAGCGCCTTCACGTCGTCGGGGATGACATAGTCGCGGCCGGTCAGCCAGGCCCACGCACGTGAGGTCGAGAGCAGGGCGGTGGCGCCGCGTGGTGAGACGCCGAGTGTGAGGGACGGCGACTCGCGGGTGGCGCGGCAGATGTCCACGACGTAGGCGGTGATCTCGGGAGAGATCGCGGTCTTCGCGACCGCGGCGCGGGCGGTTTCCAGATCCGCCGGGCCCGCGACCGGGCGTACGCCGGCGGCCTCCAGGTCGCGCGGGTTGAAGCCCTCCGCATGGCGGGTGAGGACGTCGATCTCGTCCTGCCGTGACGGCAGAGGGATCGTCAGCTTGAGCAGGAAGCGGTCCAGTTGGGCTTCCGGGAGGGGGTAGGTGCCCTCGTACTCCACGGGGTTCTGGGTCGCGGCGACGAGGAACGGCTCGGGGAGCGGCCGAGGGGTGCCGTCGACTGTGACCTGGTGTTCCTCCATGGCCTCCAGGAGCGACGACTGGGTCTTCGGCGGGGTCCGGTTGATCTCGTCGGCGAGGAGGAGGTTGGTGAAGACGGGGCCGGGCTGGAAGGAGAACTCCGCGGTGCGTGTGTCGTACACCAGGGAGCCCGTCACGTCGCTGGGCATGAGGTCAGGGGTGAACTGCACACGCTTGGTGTTCAGTTCGAGCGCGGAGGCGAGGGTGCGGACGAGCAACGTCTTGGCGACTCCGGGGACTCCTTCAAGGAGAACGTGTCCGCGGCAGAGGAGGGCGACGACAAGGCCGGTCACGGCGGGGTCCTGGCCGACCACGGCTTTGGCGATCTCGGCGCGCAGGGCCTCCAGGGAGGCACGGGCACTGCCCGCGTCCCCGGTGGACCCGGCGTTGTCAGTGGTCGGGGCCATCATGAACGGCGTACCTCTCTTTCGAGGGCGTCGAGTTGGTCGGTGAGTGCGACGAGGGCTTTGTCGTCGCCGGGTGGTGGACCGAAGAGGAGGGTGGGCAGGGACTGTCCGTCTCCGTGGAGGTGAGTGGACAGCGCGGGGAGCAGCGCCTCCGGCGCGTGAGCCTGAGAGACAGGCACACCCACCAGGGGAGCCAGACGGGTGCGGGTGGTGGAGCGCAGGGCGGCGGCCGCTCGGTCGCGGGCGTTGGCCCTGCGATAGAGGCGGGCGCGTCCTTCGACGGTCTCGGAGGCCCGGATCGTTACGGGGAGCCTTTCGGGCACAAGCGGGCCGAGGCGGCGCGCTCGCCAGAGAGCGGCCAGCGCGGCGGCGATGAAGAGCTGGAGCGTGCCCCAGAGCCAGCCCGAGGGCAGCAGGTCGAGGAAGCCTTGGCGGTCGTCCGCTGCCGTGGCCGAACTGTCGGAGAACGAGGGGAGGTACCAGACCAGATGAGGGCGGGAGCCGAGAAGCTGGAGTGCGAGCGAGGCGTTGCCCTGCTCGTCGAGGCGCTCGTTGTAGAGGATGTCGGGCGCGCCGAGTACGACGGTGTCGCCGCCCCCGGACGGCGCGGGGATACGAAGCAGGGTGGCCAGACCGTCGCTGGGGTAGCACGAGTCGGCGTCGAGGCGGGTGGTGGTGTAGCGGATGCCACCCGTGTCGGCGGAGCCCGCGCGGCGCGCGGCAGGCAGGGCGCAGTCGGGGGAGAGCACGGAGTCGTAGCTGGTGGCCGGGTCGGCGGCGACGCCGGGCGCGAGCCGCTCGACGGACGGACCGCCGGCGGCCACGAGGACGGTGCGTCCTGCGGCGCGGGCGACCGCGGAGTGCAGAGCCGTCTGTTGCCGGTGAGTCAGCAGGTCCGGGACGGCGACCAGCAGGGTCGTGTCAGGGGCGGCCGCGGCACGGGCCTCGTCCAGGGTGGTGACCACGCGTGTGGACACGCCGCGTTGCGCGAGGAGCTCCGCGACGGCGCGGCTGCCGTGGGAGTCGACCGAGCGCGGGTCGAGCGAGCCGTGCCGGGTGTCGGAACGGACGACGGCGATCGCCACGGCCCCGGCCAGCAGCACCGCGAGGGCGAGCGCGACGCCCCGCGCGCGGGTCCACAGGCGGGCGGGGGGAGAGGCAGAGGCGGACGGGAGCGTGGTGGCCCCGGTGGTCATTCGGCGGCCCCCTGGCGGGTGCTCTGGTCCGTGTTGTGGGCGCTGCTCATCAGGACCGGTTTGGTGCCTTCCAGGTCGCGGTCGAGTCCGGCGATGCGACGGTACGCCTGTTCGCCCGCCCTGCGCCCGCCATACGTCACGTCGTCGAACTCCCGGGCGGCGGCCCGCAGTCCCTCGGAGTGGGAGGGCAGGACCCGGCCGGCTTCCGCGGCCGCCTCGTCGGCGGTGCGGCCGGGGCGGACATCGAGCAGGGCGCGCTCCTCGAGGGCGCGCACGATCGCCCGCATGCGTTCCTGGACGGCCTGGTTCCAGTGGCCCTGGGCCGCGTGTGCCTCGGCGGCCGCGCGGTGTTGGGCGGCGCTGCGGGGGCGGTCGTCGAACAGAGCGGGTGCGGAGGCGGGCCGGCGGCGCGGGGTGCCCAGCCGCCACCACAGGGCGGCCAGGACCGCGACGACGACCAGGAGCACCGTGAGGAGGCCGGCCGCCCCGCCGGGCGTCGCCGCCGAGGCGGCGCCGAACAGGCGGTCGAGCCAGTCCCAGAAGGCGTCCAGGGCCCGCGTGAGCGGGCTGGGGTCGTTCTCGTGGTACATCCGCTTGGCCAGCTCACGCCGTGCCGCCTCACGCGCGGGATCGCGAGGGATGGTCACCGGCGGCTCGTCGCCCGAGCGGGCCAGCGACAGCGCGGCGGTGTCGCCGAGGCGCGGCAGGCCCCTTACGGCTGTGAGAACTCCCCCCGCCGGACTCACCCCGTCAGCTCCCCGGTGCGGTGTTGGCACCGCCGTAACCCTGGACCCCGGCGGCTCGGGCCAGTTCGAGGTCGAGGGCTTCGCGGCGGATGCGCTGGTCGATGTAGAGAAGCACGGTGACTCCGGCCGTGATCGGGAACGTGATCATGGATCCGATCACCGCGCCGATGCCGCTGATGACGAGGAACGTCCAGCCGGGGTTGCCGTTGCTGCCGTTGAGGAGGTTCGCGACCTGCTCCCCGCTGAGGGCGGCGGCGATCGCGGTGAAGGGGATGACGATGATCGACGCGACGATGTTCGCGATGATCGTGGCCAGCAGCTGGATGCCGAAGACCCGCCACCAGGAGCCGCGCACCAGTTTCGCGGAGCGGCTCATCGCCTTGACGACGCCCTGCTTCTCCAGCATGAGGGTGGGCGAGGCGAGGGAGAACCGGATCACGAGCCAGAGCGCGATGATGGCGCCACCGAGAAGGCCCAGGGCGGTGAGGGCCGCGGCAGCACCGCCGCCGTCGCCGGCCACCGCCACCAGGATGCCGGGCAGCGCGCCGCAGAGGACCGCGCCGACACCGATGGCGAGCAGCAGGAGGATCAGGCCGAACAGCCGCGGGATCTGCGGGCGGGCGTCATGCCAGGCCTCACGGGTGGTCACCGGTCTGCCGAGCACGGCGCGGCTGGTGACGGTGGTCAGCAGGGCGGTGGCGATGACGGTGCCGACCAGCGAGACCAGGAGGACCGCGCCCGTGCCGGCCAGGGTCTGGCCCATGGCGTGGGTGACCTCGCTGACCGAGGCGCTCGGGTCGGAGAGGACGTCCGTGCTTTCGCGGTCGTCCAGGACGAGGCCCTGCAACAGCACGATGATGACCTGCGTGACCACGGCGACGGCCAGGGAGATGCCGAGGACCGTGCGCCAGTAGGTGCGCATGGTGGAGACGGCGCCGTCGAGGATCTCGCCCACACCCAGTGGACGGAGCGGGATCACACCGGGCTTGGCCGCGGTCGGCGGCCCTCCCCAGCCGCCACCCCACGGCTGGTAGCCGCCGGGGACGCCCCCGTAGCCGCCTGGACCCCCGTGGCCGCCGGGGTGCCGGCCGCCCCAGCCGGATCCGGGCGGCGGTGGCGGAGGTGCCTGGCCCGGAGCCGGGGGGCCGGTTGGCGCCGACCACTGGCCCGGTGGCGGCTGTTCCTTGGACCACTTCGAGTCGCTGTCCTGCGGGCCTGCGCCCGGCTGTTCCGCGGGGCCGGGCCGGGCGGCGGGCTCGGCGGGACCCGTCGCGCCGGGTTCCTGCCCGTCGGACGCGGCGGATCCGGGCGAGGCCCAGCCCGGAGTGTCGTTCATCGAAGCTCCTTCACGATGCCCGTCCGCGGTCGCGGCGGCAGGTCGGCAGCCATCGTGTCATGGGGCGGTTGGCGTGACAGCGGCCGAGGTATGGGCTGCACACCTTCAATTGTCCTCCGGATCGGGGGCAGACTGACCGCATGGCTGATCAGTACGCGATACCGGCGCTCCGCTGGGAGGAGCCGCCCGAAGGACCTGTGCTCGTCCTTCTCGACCAGACGAGACTGCCCGCCGAGGAAGTCGAGTTGGCGTGCACGGACGCCTCGGCCCTGGTCGACGCGATCCGTTCGCTCGCCGTGCGCGGGGCACCGCTGCTCGGCATCGCGGGGGCGTACGGCGTCGCGCTCGCCGCCGCGCGGGGCTTCGACGTGGACGAGGCCGCCCAGGCGCTCCAGGCTGCCCGGCCCACCGCGGTGAACCTCACCGTCGGTGTGGACAGGGCCAGAGCCGCCCACCGTGCCGCACTGGCCGGGAGCGGGGACGCCGGGCAGGCGGCCGCGGCGGCGCTGGCCGCGGCGCGGGCGCTGCACCGGGAGGACGCCGAGGCCAGCACACGGATGGCCGGGCACGGCCTGGCGCTGCTCGATGAACTGCTCCCCGGCGGCGGGCACCGGATCCTGACGCACTGCAACACCGGATCGCTGGTGTCGGGAGGTGAGGGCACGGCGTTCGCGGTGGCGCTCGCCGCGCACCGGGCCGGGCGACTGCGGCGCCTGTGGGTGGACGAGACCCGTCCGCTGCTGCAGGGCGCCCGCCTCACGGCGTACGAGGCGGCCCGTCACGGAATGGCCTACACCCTGCTCACCGACAGCGCGGCAGGTTCGCTGTTCGCCGCGGGAGAGGTGGACGCGGTGCTGATCGGAGCGGACCGCATCGCGGCCGACGGATCGGTGGCGAACAAGGTGGGCAGCTATCCGCTCGCCGTGCTCGCCCGCTACCACCATGTGCCGTTCGTCGTGGTGGCGCCGATGACCACGATGGATCCGCGGACCCCCGACGGAGCGTCCATCGAGGTGGAACAGCGCCCCGGGCACGAGGTCACCGAGGCCACCGCACCTCAGGCGCCGGTGACGGGAGCGGGCGGCGGGACCCCGGTGGCACCGCTGGGGACGCAGGCGTACAACCCGGCGTTCGACATCACGCCGCCCGAGCTGGTGACCGCGATCGTCACCGAGGTGGGTGTCGTGTCACCGGTCACCGCGCAGGCACTCGCCGACCTGCACACACGAACCCGCGGTTAGCCCGCCTGAGACACCGGGACGGACCTCATGGGCAGACAGTGACCGTCTCCTACGACTATCGTCACAGGCCCGTGAGGTGTCTCACCTGGGCCTCTGTAGTCGTTACGAGAATGGGATGATGTCGTTTATGAAGGGACGAGTCCTTGTCGTCGACGACGACACCGCACTGGCCGAGATGCTCGGAATCGTGCTGCGTGGTGAAGGTTTTGAGCCGTCTTTCGTTGCCGACGGTGACAAGGCGCTGGCCGCGTTCCGGGAGGCCAAGCCCGATCTGGTGCTGCTCGACCTGATGCTGCCCGGCCGGGACGGCATCGAGGTGTGCCGCCTGATCAGGGCGGAGTCGGGTGTGCCGATCGTGATGCTCACTGCGAAGAGCGACACCGTGGACGTCGTCGTGGGCCTGGAGTCCGGGGCTGACGACTACATCGTCAAGCCGTTCAAGCCGAAGGAGCTGGTCGCCCGTATCCGGGCGCGGCTGCGCAGGTCGGAGGAGCCCGCGCCGGAGCAGCTCGCCATAGGTGACCTCGTCATCGATGTGGCCGGTCACTCGGTGAAGCGGGACGGCCAGTCGATCGCGCTGACGCCCCTGGAGTTCGACCTGCTGGTCGCGCTCGCCCGCAAGCCGTGGCAGGTGTTCACGCGTGAGGTGCTCCTGGAACAGGTCTGGGGCTACCGGCACGCGGCCGACACCCGGCTGGTCAACGTGCATGTACAGCGGCTGCGCTCCAAGGTCGAGAAGGACCCGGAGCGGCCGGAGATCGTGGTGACCGTCCGCGGTGTCGGTTACAAGGCAGGACCGAGCTGACATGTCCGGAGACAGTGCCGCTTCGGCTCCCGGCCGGCCCGGGGAACGGCCGGGGCGGCCTGTCGGCGGGAACGCGTCGGGCTCGCGCCGGGGACGCTTCCTGGCGGGCGGGCTGCTGCAGGGCGGAGTCCACGGCAGCCCGATCCTTCGCCTGTTCATCCGCTGGGTGCGCAGGCCGCTGCTGCCGGTCATGCGGCTGTGGCGGCGCAACATCCAGCTCAAGGTCGTCGCCACGACGCTGCTGATGTCGCTGGGCGTCGTCCTGCTCCTCGGCTTCGTGGTGATCGGCCAGGTGCGCAACGGCCTGCTCGACGCCAAGGTGAAGGCGTCGCAGAGCCAGGCCACCGGCGGGTTCGCGGTGGCCAAGCAGAAGGCCGACGAGGCGGCGACCGGCACCGGTAGCGGCACGTCGTCGACCGACGGACGGCCCTCGCACAACGTCATCCCGTGGATGAGCGACCTCGTGGAGGCGCTCTCCAGCGGTGGTCAGGGTGCCTTCGACGTGGCGACACTCCCCGTGGGCGACGAGAGCAGCGGCGTACGCAGCCCGCGCGGCTCCGGCCAGGTGGACCCGACGGCGAGTGTGCCGGAGGGCCTGCGCACGCGGATCAACAGCGGAGCGGTGGCCGCCCAGAGCTACACCCGCATCATCTACCGGGACAGCGACAAGGAGTCGCAGCCCGCCCTGGTCATCGGCAAGCAGGTCAACGACCCGAACGGCAATCCGTACGAGCTGTACTACCTCTTCCCGCTCACGCAGGAGGAGAAGTCCCTCAGCCTGGTCAAGGGCACGCTGGCGACCGCCGGGCTCTTCGTCGTCGTACTCCTCGGGGCCATCGCGTGGCTCGTGGTGCGGCAGGTTGTCACGCCCGTGCGGATGGCGGCCGGAATCGCGGAGCGCCTGTCGGCGGGGCGTCTTCAGGAGCGGATGAAGGTCACCGGCGAGGACGACATCGCACGGCTCGGCGAGGCCTTCAACAAGATGGCGCAGAACCTGCAGCTGAAGATCCAGCAGCTGGAGGACCTGTCGCGGATGCAGCGGAGGTTCGTGTCCGACGTGTCGCACGAGCTGCGCACGCCTCTGACCACCGTACGCATGGCCGCCGACGTCATCCACGAGGCCCGCGAGGACTTCGACCCGGTGACGGCGCGGTCCGCCGAGCTGCTCGCCGACCAGCTGGACCGGTTCGAGTCGCTGCTCGCGGACCTGCTGGAGATCAGCCGCTTCGACGCGGGCGCGGCGGCGCTGGAGGCCGAGCCGATAGACCTCCGTGAGGTCGTTCGGCGGGTGGTCAGCGGGGCCGAACCGCTGGCGGAGCGCAAGGGCACGCGGATTCGTGTCGTGGGCGACCAGCAGCCCGTCGTGGCCGAGGCGGATGCCCGCCGTGTGGAGCGGGTGCTGCGCAATCTCGTGGTCAACGCCGTGGAGCACGGTGAGGGCAAGGACGTGGTCGTCAAGCTGGCCTCCGCGGGCGGTGCGGTCGCGATCGCGGTGCGTGACTACGGCGTCGGGCTCAAGCCGGGGGAGGCGACCCGTGTCTTCAGCCGCTTCTGGCGGGCGGACCCGGCCCGTGCCCGTACCACCGGTGGCACGGGTCTGGGGCTGTCCATCGCCCTCGAGGACGCGCGGCTGCACGGCGGCTGGCTCCAGACATGGGGCGAGCCGGGCGGCGGGTCGCAGTTCCGGCTGACGCTGCCGCGGACCGCGGACGAGCCGCTGAGGGGGTCGCCCATACCGCTGGAGCCGGCCGACTCACGGCGCAACAGGGGGCTCGACGACGCCGGTCTGCCGCGTGGCGGCGAGGACAAACGGGCCACCGTACCGATGCAGGCATCGGGCAGTCGGCCGCTGCTGCCGTCGGGCGGCGCGATCGCGCCCCGACAACCTGCCGCGGCGCCGACCGCCGACCCGACCGCACTGCCGGGCAGCGGATCGCGCGTCGTGCCCCGGCCCGCCGGTGAGTCCCGGCGCCAGGACGAGGCGCCGGCCGTCGGCGAGACGTGCGAGGAGTCCGGCGCGAACCGGACCGACCCGGCCGCGGACGCGGGCGGCTCGAACAAGCCAGGGGAGGCATTTCGTGGTCGGTGACCGCGAGCGGGGCACGCGGCGTCGGCCGGTGCGCGCGGTGGCGTTGGCCGCCTGCGGTGTCGTACTGCTGGCCGGGTGCGCCTCGATGCCCGACACCGGGGATCTGCGGGACGTCGAGTCCACGCCGCGCCAGGACACACAGGTGCGTGTCTTCGCCATGCCGCCCCGTGAGGACGCCGCGCCCGGGGAGATCGTGCAGGGCTTTCTGGAGGCGCTGACCAGTGACGACCAGAACTACGACACGGCGCGCAAGTACCTGACGACCGAGGTGGCGCGGAAGTGGCGGCCCGAACAGTCGACCACCGTGCTGGCCAACGGGCCGAGCACCGATGTGATCACCCCGGCGGGTGGCCGGGCGGACCGTGGCGAGGACCGTGGCGACGTGACCTACGCGCTGGTCGGAAGCAGGGTCGCCACCGTCGACGCCCAGCAGGCGTACTCGCCCGCCGAGGGGCAGTACAGCCAGCAGGTGCATCTCGGGCAGGACGTCAAGACCGGCCAGTGGCGGATCGACCGGCTGCCGCAGGGAATCGTGATGGGCAAGTCCGACTTCCAGCGCAACTACGCGTCCGTCAATAAGTACTACTTCGCTTCGAACACCTCGGCCGGGGCGACCGGTCAGGCGTTGGCCGTCGCCGACCCGGTCTTCGTGCGCAAGTTCGTGGATCCGATGACGCAGATGGTGCGCTCCCTGATCGGCGGGCCCACTCGCTGGCTCGGGCCCGTCGTCAGGTCGAGTTTCCCGACCGGTTCGGCACTGAAGGAGGGCGTCAGCGGGCTGGCGCCGGACGATCACAACAGAGTCACGGTGCCGTTGAACGCCAAGGCATCCCGGGCCGGGTCGGCCAAGTGCGCCGAGATGGCGACCCAGCTGCTGTTCACCCTGCGGAACCTGACGCCCACGGTGGACTCGGTCGAACTGCGGGCTCCCAGCGGCCGGAACCTGTGTGTCCTCACCGAGGACCGGGCCGACGTCGAGGCCCGGCACGGCTCCGAGAAGCGCCCCGACTACGTCTACTTCCTGGACGGCAAGCACCGGCTGGTGCGGATGGCCGCCGGCAACTCCAGCAGCACCAGTGCCGTGCAGGTGCCCGGCGCGATGGGGGAGGACGGTACGCAGCTGCGGTCGGTGGCCGTCTCGCGCGACGAGCACACCGCGGCCGGAGTCGGCCTCGACGGCAGGTACCTGTACGTGACGTCGCTCGCCTCGGGCAGTTCGCTCGGGGATCCCGTCGTCCAGAGCCGGGGGGCCACGGCGGACGACCGGCTGACGACGCCCAGCTGGGACGCCCACGGCGATCTGTGGGTGGCCGACCGTGACCCCGGCGCGCCCCGGCTGCTTCTGCTGCCGCAGGGCGCGGGACGGCCGGTGGAGGTGCGGACCTCCGAGCTGCCCGGACGGATCAAGGAAGTCCGGGCGGCCGCCGACGGCGTGCGGATAGCCCTGGTCGTGGAGAAGGACGGCAAGCAGTCCCTGCTCATCGGGCGCATCGAGCGGGACGAGAAGGCCGGTGAACCGCCCGTGGTCTCGGTCGTGGAACTGCGTTCCGCGATCCCGCGGATGGAGGTGGTCACCGCCATGGCGTGGGCCGGGGACAGCCGCATCGTGGTGGGCGGACGCGAGGAGGGGGGCGTGCTGCAGATGCGGTACGTCCAGGTCGACGGCGCCACGCCCGACGGGCCGGCGCCCGCGGCCCTGCCGGGAGTCAGGGCGGTCGCGGCCGCTGAGAGCGACCAGGTGCCGCTCATGGCGTACTCGGACGACGGGATCGTGCGGCTGTCGGCGGGGGCACAGTGGCAGACCGTGGTCAAGGAGGGGTCGGCCCCGGTCTATCCGGGGTGACCGCTGCTGACCGCTGCTGACCGCTGCGACCGCTGCGGTCACCCAACGACCGCCGTGACGGCCGTATGACATGCTCCGGCACTCGTGTGAGTGACGGAGCGCAACAATCCACCGCCTGTCATCCACAGAGAGTTATCCACAGGGGTGGTCGGCCGGCCCAGGTGTTGGCACAGTGGGGACATGCGCGGGTGGTGGCGGGACCTGTCTGATCTGGTGCTTCCGGCCGAGTGCGGAGGCTGCGGGGCGCCTCGCACGGAGCTCTGCCGGAAGTGCCGTGCGGCTCTGGACGAAGCCGCACCGTGCCGGGTGAGACCGGTGCCGGAGCCGCCCGGACTGCCGGTGGTGTACGCCGCGGCGCCCTACTCGGACGAGGTGCGGGCCACTCTCCTCGCCCACAAGGAACGCGGTGCCCTGGCGCTCGCGGGCCCACTGGGCGCGGCCCTGGCGGGAGCCGTGCGCGCGGGACTCCGGCAGGCCCGCACGGAGACCGGCGGTGGGCGGTCCGGACGCGGTGACCTCCCGGTGCTGCTCGTCCCCGTGCCGTCCGCACGGTGGGCCCTGCGGTCCCGGGGGCACGATCCGGTGCGGCGGATCGCGCTCGCCGCCGCCGACGCGCTGCGCCGGAGCGGCACGCCCGCCCGTGTGACCGCCGTACTGCGCCAGCGGCGGAGCGTGGCCGACCAGTCGGGACTCGACTCGGGGCAGCGGCTGGACAATCTCGCGGGCGCGCTGCGGACGGCCGTGGGGAGCGCACGGCTGCTTCGTGGCCGGGTGGTGCTCGTCGACGATCTGATGACGACGGGGGCCTCGCTGGCGGAGGCGGCGAGGGCCGTACGGGTGACAGCCGGGCACGACGGCGGAACAACGCCCGTGTATGCGCGCGCAACTCGGGAAGGAAGGGAGGAACGGACGGCCGGCTCACGGGAATCACGGGAGGAGAGGACTGGGCAGTGGGTCCGCGCGGCAGTGGTCGCGGCGCCTCCGGATTCCTTCGAAATAAACCGGAACTGACCGCTGACCCACATCGTTGCAGGTAGTGAGAGGGCTAATTCACCGGAATGGAGGTACGCGGCAGTAGAGGGTGACGACATCCGTCCGGGCGAGATATGTTCGGTTGTGAGGGAAAGGCGCAGGCCATGCCTCGCAAATCCGAATGCCGTGCCGCGGTTTTTCCGTAATCACCCGCGGCCATGGGGTGGAGATCTTGCCCGCGGGGGAGGAGGAGGTGAAGTCACCGAGTCCGAGGTTCCGGGACTCACCGGGACCTGGTGCAAAAGGGAGATGCTCCGCCACTGGGTGCGGAGCGATCCGGGAACGGAGTTCTGCGTGGACATCGTCGTCAAGGGCCGCAAGACCGAGGTGCCCGAGCGGTTCCGCAAGCACGTGGCCGAGAAGCTGAAGCTGGAGAAGATCCAGAAGCTCGATGGCAAGGTGATCAGCCTCGACGTCGAGGTGTCCAAGGAGCCGAACCCCCGACAGGCCGACCGCTGCGACCGAGTGGAGATCACGCTCCGCTCCCGCGGTCCGGTGATTCGGGCGGAGGCATCGGCCAGCGATCCTTACGCGGCACTCGACCTGGCGGCGGAGAAGCTGGACGCCCGGCTGCGCAAGCAGCACGACAAGCGCTTCTCACGGCGCGGAGCGCGCCGGATTTCGGCCGCGGAGGTCCCCGACCACGTCCAGGGTGCGGCGACGCTCAACGGGAACGGCCACCCCGTCCACGACGAAGAGACGGGCGGAGTGCCCACCAAGAAGATCGGTTCGCTGGAGGTGACGGGTGAGGGCCCGCTCATCGTCCGCGAGAAGACCCACGTCGCGTCCCCGATGACGCTCGACCAGGCTCTCTACGAGATGGAGCTGGTCGGACACGACTTCTATCTGTTCATCGACTCCGAGACCAAGGAGCCGAGTGTCGTCTACCGGCGGCACGCCTACGACTACGGTGTGATCCACCTGAGCACGGACCCGATGGTCGCCGAGGTGCAGACCGCCGCGGCGGGCGGCACGCTCGGCGGCTGACACGCCGCGACGACGACTGACCGGTGCCCCTGGAGCGCCTGTGCGCCCCCGGGGCACCGTTGTGCGACCACTTCGCGCCCCGATCTGTCCCCGCGTTGTCGTCCAGGCATGGAATCATGACCGCACCGGCCCAACCGGTGGGCCGGTGCCTTGGGTTGGCGATGGCACAGGACCACAGGCCACAGCCTCAGGGGGAGGAACGATGGCGGACAGCTTCGGACCGATGCGGGACGAAGGAGCCGAACGCGACGTGCCCGACGTGGGCCCGGACACGGATACTCCACGCAAGGAGCCGATCAGGGTCCTGGTCGTGGACGATCACGCGCTCTTCCGTCGTGGGCTGGAGATCGTGCTCGCCGCCGAGGAGGACATCCAGGTCGTCGGCGAGGCGGGTGACGGGGCCGAGGCCGTCGACAAGGCGGCCGATCTGCTGCCCGACATCGTGCTGATGGACGTGCGGATGCCCAAGCGCGGCGGGATCGAGGCGTGCACCTCCATCAAGGAGGTCGCGCCCAGCGCCAAGATCATCATGCTGACGATCAGCGACGAGGAGGCCGACCTCTACGAAGCGATCAAGGCGGGCGCGACCGGGTATCTCCTCAAGGAGATCTCGACGGACGAGGTGGCCACCGCCATTCGCGCGGTGGCCGACGGGCAGTCGCAGATCAGCCCCTCCATGGCGTCGAAGCTGCTCACCGAGTTCAAGTCGATGATCCAGCGGACGGACGAGCGCAGGCTGGTGCCCGCGCCCCGGCTGACGGACCGTGAGCTGGAGGTCCTCAAGCTCGTGGCCACGGGGATGAACAACCGCGACATCGCGAAGGAGCTGTTCATCTCCGAGAACACCGTGAAGAACCACGTCCGCAACATCCTGGAGAAACTGCAACTGCACTCCAGGATGGAGGCGGTGGTGTACGCGATGCGGGAGAAGATCCTCGAGATCCGCTAGGGCCCCTCGTCAGGCGAGAAGCCGGGCGAGCTCACCGGTCAGGGGGGCGTGCAGGTCAGGTGTGTCCACCCGCTCCACCCGGACGTCCGTGCTGCCCACCCAGCTCGCCGCCTCGACCAGGGCCTGCGCGACCGCCGGGACCGCCTTCGGGCCGTCCAGAGTGACCTGCCTGGCCACCAGTGTGCGGCCCTCGCGCGCCGGGTCGACACGGCCGACCAGATGGCCGCCGGACAGGACCGGCATCGCGAAGTAGCCATACACCCGCTTCGGCTTCGGCACATAGGCCTCCAGCCGGTGGGTGAAGCCGAAGATGCGCTCGGTGCGGGCCCGCTCCCAGATCAGCGAGTCGAACGGCGACAGCAGCGTGGTGCGGTGACGGCCGCGCGGCGGCGTCGTCAGGGCCTCGGGGTCGGCCCAGGCCGGTTTGCCCCAGCCCTCCACCGTGACCGGGACCAGACCCGAGTCCGCGATCACCGCGTCGACCTGCTCGGCCTTGAGCCGGTGGTAGTCGGCGATGTCCGCGCGCGTGCCGACGCCCAGCGACTGGCCGGCCAGCCGGACCAGCCGCCGCAGGCACTCGGCGTCGTCCAGTTCGTCGTGCAGCAGGTCGTCCGGGATCGCGCGCTCGGCGAGGTCGTACACGCGCTTCCAGCCGCGGCGCTCCACGCAGACCACCTCCCCGTACATCAGTGCGCGCTCGACCGCGACCTTCGCGCCGGACCAGTCCCACCACTCACTGGTGCGCTTCGCACCGCCCAGCTCGGTGGCCGTGAGCGGACCCTCGGCGCGCAGCTGTTTGATCACCTGGTCGTAGGCGCCCTCGGGGAGTTCGTGGCCCCAGTGCGGGCGGTCGCGGTAGGCGCGGCGGCGGAAGGCGAAGTGCGGCCACTCCTCCACGGGGAGGATGCACGCGGCGTGCGACCAGTACTCGAAGGCGTGCGGCCGGGCCGCAGCCGTGCCCGGGGACGTGGGCTTCCAGTAGGCGTCCTCCACCACCCCGCGGCCCACGGCGCCCAGGCGGGCGTACGGGATCAGCTCGTGGGAGCGGGCGAGGACCGAGATGGTGTCGAGCTGCACCGCCCCGAGATGGCGCAGGACGCCCCGGACGCCCGCCCGCCGGTCGGGGCTGCCGAGGAAGCCCTGGGCCCGCAGGGCGATGCGGCGGGCTTCGTCCGCGGAGAGGTCGGTCACGGGACGCGGAAGGGTCGTCATGCGTTCGGACGATAGACGGTGGCACTGACAGCCCGCCCTGGGCGCCGGATTCCGGACGGCTTACGCCCCCGGCCGCATCCGCCTCGGGCGCACCCGCCCACGTCCGCTTCCGCCTACGTCCGCGGTGCGGGCGCCGGCAGATAGGGCGCCGTCGAGGGCAGGCCGAGGTCGGAGGGCAGCAGGGAGCCCACCCAGCAGTCGCGCCGTACGCCCTTGTTGCAGAGGCCGGAGCGCAGTGTGCCCTCCAGGGTGAAGCCGGCGCGTTCCGCGACCGCTCGGGAGGCGGCGTTGCCCACCTCGGCACGCCACTCCAGACGGTCCACGCGGGTCACCGTGAAGGCCCAGCGGGCCGCGGTGAGGACGGCCTCCCCGATGTAACCGTTGCCCCGGTGGGTCTTGGCGGCCCAGAAGCCGATCTCGCCCACGCCCGGCGAGCGCATCGTGATCGCGAGCATTCCCACCAGGTCGCCCTGGGGGAGGAAGACACCGAAGGTGAACATCGATCCGTCGGCCCAGCCGTCCGGAACGAGGTGTTCGGTGAAGCTCCGCGCGTGCTCGGGCAGATACGGGGACGGGATGGTGGTCCAGCGCTGGATGTCCGGATCCTGCACGGCGTCGTACACCGCGTCGGTGTCCCGCGCGCCGACCGGGCGCAGGAAGAGGCGGCGGGTGTTGAGCGTGACCGGTTCCATCGCCCGATTCTGCGACGGCGGCCACCGGCGGCGCCAGCGTTTTGCCGCCCGTCGGCACCCGTCGGCACCTCAGTCTCCCGCTCGTCCGCCAGGAGGACAGCGATGAGCCGCGTGTGAGCGCGCGGTCACGTTTCGCGCAATTCATCGGGGCGATCCGGCACTATCCGTGCATCTCGTCCGTTGTCCCCGGTGAAGCGAGCGGCAGATGCGTGGCCGTGGGCCTGCCGGGCCTCCCGGCCCGGCAGGGTCCTCGCATACGATGGCCGTTGCTCAGTACGTCAGACGAAAACCGACCGTCCCAGGCCCGATCGGCAAGGAGACCCGCCCCCGTGTCCGTCCTCTCGAAGATCATGCGTGCAGGCGAAGGCAAGATCCTGCGCAAGCTGCACCGCATCGCGGACCAGGTCAAGTCCATCGAAGAGGACTTCGTCGACCTCTCCGACGCCGAGCTGCGGGCCCTCACCGACGAGTACAAGCAGCGTTACGCAGACGGTGAGAGCCTGGACGACCTGCTCCCCGAGGCCTTCGCCACCGTCCGCGAGGCCGCCAAGCGCGTCCTCGGCCAGCGGCACTACGACGTGCAGATGATGGGCGGCGCCGCCCTCCACCTCGGCTACGTCGCCGAGATGAAGACCGGTGAGGGCAAGACCCTCGTCGGCACGCTGCCCGCCTACCTGAACGCCCTCTCGGGAGACGGCGTCCACCTCATCACGGTCAACGACTACCTGGCCGAGCGCGACTCCGAGATGATGGGCCGTGTCCACCGTTTCCTGGGCCTGAGCGTCGGCTGCATCCTGGCCAACATGACGCCGGCCCAGCGCCGCGAGCAGTACCTGTGCGACATCACCTACGGCACCAACAACGAGTTCGGCTTCGACTACCTGCGCGACAACATGGCGTGGTCCCAGGACGAGCTCGTCCAGCGCGGCCACAACTTCGCGATCGTCGACGAGGTCGACTCCATCCTGGTCGACGAGGCCCGTACGCCGCTGATCATCTCCGGCCCGGCCGACCAGGCCACCAAGTGGTACGGCGACTTCGCCAAGCTGGTCACGCGCCTGAAGAAGGGCGAGGCCGGCAACCCGCTCAAGGGCCTCGAGGAGACCGGCGACTACGACGTCGACGAGAAGAAGCGCACGGTCGCCATCCACGAGTCCGGCGTCGGCCGGGTCGAGGACTGGCTGGGCATCGACAACCTCTACGAGTCGGTGAACACCCCGCTCGTCGGTTACCTGAACAACGCCATCAAGGCCAAGGAACTGTTCAAGAAGGACAAGGACTACGTCGTCATCGACGGCGAGGTCATGATCGTCGACGAGCACACCGGCCGTATCCTCGCCGGCCGCCGCTACAACGAGGGCATGCACCAGGCGATCGAGGCGAAGGAAGGGGTGGACATCAAGGACGAGAACCAGACGCTCGCCACGATCACCCTGCAGAACTTCTTCCGCCTCTACGGCAAGCTCTCCGGCATGACCGGTACGGCGATGACCGAGGCCGCCGAGTTCCACCAGATCTACAAGCTCGGCGTGGTCCCGATCCCGACGAACAAGCCGATGGTCCGCATGGACCAGTCGGACCTGATCTACCGCACCGAGGTCGCCAAGTTCGAGGCCGTCGTCGACGACATCGCCGAGAAGCACGAGAAGGGCCAGCCGATCCTGGTCGGCACCACCTCGGTCGAGAAGTCCGAGTACCTCTCGCAGCAGCTCAGCAAGCGCGGTATCCAGCACGAGGTGCTCAACGCCAAGCAGCACGAGCGTGAGGCGTCGATCGTCGCCCAGGCCGGCCGCAAGGGCGCCGTCACGGTAGCGACGAACATGGCCGGCCGTGGCACGGACATCAAGCTCGGCGGCAACCCCGAGGACCTCGCCGAGGCGGAGCTGCGCCAGCGCGGCCTCGACCCCGAGGAGCACATCGAGGAGTGGGCCCAGGCCCTGCCCGCGGCCCTGGAGCGCGCGGAGCTCGCCGTCAAGGCGGAGAAGGAAGAGGTCGAGGAGCTCGGCGGCCTGTATGTGCTGGGCACCGAGCGGCACGAGTCGCGGCGCATCGACAACCAGCTGCGCGGCCGTTCCGGACGTCAGGGTGACCCGGGCGAGTCCCGCTTCTACCTCTCCCTCGGCGACGACCTGATGCGGCTGTTCAAGGCCCAGATGGTCGAGCGCGTGATGTCCATGGCGAACGTGCCGGACGACGTGCCGATCGAGAACAAGATGGTGACGCGCGCGATCGCGTCCGCCCAGTCCCAGGTCGAGCAGCAGAACTTCGAGACCCGTAAGAACGTCCTGAAGTACGACGAGGTGCTCAACCGGCAGCGTGAGGTCATCTACGGCGAGCGCCGCCGCGTCCTGGAGGGTGAGGACCTGCAGGAGCAGGTGCAGCACTTCATGGACGACACGATCGACGCCTACGTCGGCGCCGAGACCGCCGAGGGCTTCCCGGAGGACTGGGACCTCGACCGGCTGTGGGGCGCCTTCAAGCAGCTCTACCCGGTGAAGATCACCGTCGAAGAGCTGGAGGAGGCGGCCGGTGACCGCGCGGGTCTGACGGCCGAGTTCATCTCCGAGTCCATCGAGGAGGACATCCACGCGCAGTACGCGTCGCGCGAGGCGCAGCTCGGCTCCGAGATCATGCGTGAGCTGGAGCGCCGGGTCGTGCTGTCGGTCCTCGACCGGAAGTGGCGCGAGCACCTCTACGAGATGGACTACCTCCAGGAGGGCATCGGCCTGCGCGCGATGGCGCAGAAGGACCCGCTGGTCGAGTACCAGCGCGAGGGCTTCGACATGTTCACCGCGATGATGGACGGCATCAAGGAGGAGTCCGTCGGCTACCTGTTCAACCTGGAGGTCCAGGTCGAGCAGCACGTCGAGGAGGTCCCGGTCGAGGACGCCCAGCCGGTCGGTGAGGGTGTCCAGGACTCGGTGCCGGCCCAGGCGGGCGGCCGCCCGGAGATCCGTGCCAAGGGGCTCGACGCTCCGCAGCGGCGGGGCCTGCACTTCTCCGCGGCGACGGTGGACGGCGAGGGCGGCATCGTCGAGGGTGACTTCACCTATGACGACGAGGAGCCTGTGCGCTCCGAGTCCGACGGCCTCACGCGCGCGGAGCGCCGCAAGCAGGCCAAGTCCACCGGTCGGCGCCGTAAGAAGTAGCCACGGCACAGCCGTTGGGGAAGGGCCGGGCCACCCGAGGGGGTCCGGCCCTTCGCCGTGCCTGGGGAGGCAGGCCCTAGTCGTCGGTCGACGGTCGGGTGCGGGGCCCGCCCAGTTCGACCGCTGTGCAGCGCCAGCGCAGGTCGGGGCCCTGTTCCAGGCGGAAGGCCATGGCGCGGAGGCGGTCGCCGGCGCTGATGCGGGCGAAGGCCTCGATGGCGCCGGTGCGGGGGATGAAGTAGCCGATGTCGCGGACGACGGGGCGGGTGCCGCGGGTGCGCAGCGGGCCGTGTTCGGCGAGGCGGGCCAGTTCGTCGTAGGCACGGCCCGCGGTGTGCCGGAGCATCCAGTGGACGGGGCGCTGACCGCTCAGAACGGCGAGCAGGCGGTCCGCGAAGAGGTCGGTGGGTCTGGGCGCCCGGGCCGCCGTGAGCGGCGTCCTGGGGGCCGCTGTGCCGGGGCGTCGGGGGTCGCGGCGGCTCGGTGGGTGGGTGCCCGGCCGTGATCGGGCTGTCCTGGTCATGACCTTGTTCATGGAGGTCCCCGTGTGGCGGGCCCGGTGAGTACCGGGCGGTAACTTTGCTGTGGGGATCTTGTACGGGGCAGTGGGCGGCTGCGGCAAGGAAGTCGGCGCCCGCGCCGGGGGTCCGGAAGGTTCACCTATCCGAGTGATCGCGGGGTGCGGAAACCGGGCGGGGACGGGCCCGGACCGGGTGAGCCGCGGGGTGCGGGGTGGACGTGTGCGAGGCCCCCGGGGGAGCCCCGAAAGGGGACACCCACACGTGTCTCCCACGTATCCTGAAGGCCCTCCGGGAGCACCACGAAGCTCTCCGAAGAGCCGCAAAGAACACGACGACCAAGAAAGAGCGGGCCATGCGCGTCTACGTCCCCCTGACCCTCCCCGGTCTCGCCGAGGCGCACGAGACGGGTGAGCTGGGGACCGGCCCGTTCGTCGCGTACGCCGTCACGCCCGCGTTGCGCGAGTGGTACTCGTCCGACGACATCGAGGAACTGGAGTACGCGGCGCTCGGCCGGGCCGCGCTGGCCTCGCTGCGCCTGCTGGCCGTGGACCCGGACGCGGCGCGGCGTCGCGTGGTGGTCGCGGTCGACGTGGCGGACGGCGCGGCGACCGCCGACCCGGACCGCGGGCCGGAGCCGTCGGCGCTCGGCGAGGTGCGGGTGGCCGGGGCGGTGCGGCTGGCGAAGGCGGCCTCGGTGCACGTCGACGCGGACGACGCGGAGGCGGCGGTGGGTGCCGCGGCCGGGGCGCTGGAGGCGGCCGACGGCGGGGACGACGACGCGCGCTTCGTCGTGGACGAGGCCGAGGACCACGAACTGCTCTGGTACGCCACGCAGGAGATCCCCCACCTGGTGGGACTCGCCTGACGCACCGGGTCCAGGACGCCTCGGGCCCACGCCCCGGCCCTCTTCGTGGCATCCATGATTGTCAGTGGCGGCGGGTACGTTTTGGTCATGGGGAAGCAAGGACGCGCGCACATCGTCTGGGACTGGAACGGGACGCTGTTCCACGACAACGACGCGATCATCGGAGCGACGAACGCGGCATCGGCCGAGCTGGGGCTGGAGCCGATCACGCTGGAGCAGTACCGGGCGCTGTACTGCGTGCCGGTGCCGAAGTTCTACGAGCGGCTCATGGGCCGGCTGCCCACCGGCGCCGAGTGGGAGATCATGGACGAGGTCTTCCACCGGTACTACGCGGAGCACCGGGTGCGCTGCGGGCTCACGGAGGGTGCGATCGACCTGCTGGCGCGGTGGCGGTCGGACGGGCACAGCCAGTCACTGCTGAGCATGTATGTCCATGACGAACTCGTGCCCTTGGTGAGAGGCTTCGGGATCGAGACACACTTCATCAGGGTCGAGGGCCGGGTCGGGCCGTCCGGGGGAAGCAAGGCCGAGCACATGGTCCGGCACCTGAGAGCGATGACCGGAGTGGACCCGGAGCGCACGGTGGTGATCGGCGATGCCGCCGACGACGCGGTAGCCGCGCTGCACGTGGGCGCCCAGGCAGTGCTGTACACCGGGGGTTCGCACGGCCGGTCCAGCCTCGAAGGCGCCGGTGTGCCGGTGGTGGACACGCTGGCCGAGGCCGTCGTCGAGGCGGAGCGGCTGGCGGCCGCCTGACAGACCCGCTGCCCATGCCCCGGCACTGTCACGCTCGGCGATGTCACCCGTCCAGCGGTACCGGACGCTCGTCCGGATACGCCGTCCCGGTCGCTTTCGCCCCTGTGCATAACGTCAAAGTTCCACCCCATGTTTTGTACACATACGGCTCATGACGGGTCCGGGGTAAGGAGCGATAGCCTGGTGGCGTGATCAGCGCGATAGTTCGCGGGGGCACTGTTGCCCCTGCCCTGCGCCCGGGGAGCACGGATCGAATCCGTGACCGGGCGGCGGTCGCTGGTCTTCTTGGGCGGGGCGGGGGCACAAGGGCCCCCGGGGCGCCGCACGCATCCAGGGTCACGGCGTTGCCGAGAGCAGCGTCACACCCGTCGGGCGTGGCCGGAATGGCCGAATACCCCCCGCTCATCCCACCTCGCGGCATAGCGTCGGAACGGACCGGACACCCCGGGCCGTGGCGTCGGGCCGCAGAGGAAGGGACCGTACTTCCTTCTACGTCACGCAACGGCGCGCGACAGGAGCCAGAGGACAATGCAGACCAAGCTGGACGAAGCCAAGGCCGAGCTGCTCGACAGGGCCGCCCGGGTAGCTGAGAACAGCCCGGTCGGGGGGCACCTACCGACTGGGACGACGGGCGGGGGCACCCCGGACCAGGAGTCCGTGCTCACGTTCCTCCAGCGCTACTACCTGCACACCGCCCCGGAGGACCTCGCCGACCGCGACCCGGTCGACGTCTTCGGAGCCGCGGTCTCGCACTACCGTCTCGCCGAGAGCCGCCCCCAGGGCACGGCCAACGTGCGGGTCCACACGCCCACCGTCGAAGAGAACGGGTGGACCTGCAGCCACACCGTCGTCGAGGTCGTCACCGACGACATGCCCTTCCTCGTGGACTCCGTGACGAACGAGCTGACCCGGCAGGGCCGCGGCATCCACGTCGTCATCCACCCGCAGTTCGTCGTCCGGCGTGATGTCACCGGCGAGCTCATCGAGGTGCTGCCCATCACCCGCCCGGGCAACGGCGACCTCCCGCACGACGCGCACATCGAGTCCTGGATCCACGTCGAGATCGACCGTGAGACCGACCGCGCCGACCTGAAGCAGATCACCGCCGACCTGCTGCGCGTCCTGTCCGACGCCCGCGAGGCCGTCGAGGACTGGGAGAAGATGCGCGACGCGGCACTGCGCATCGGCGAGCAGCTCGACGGCGAGCCCGTCCCCGCGGATCTCCCCGCGGCCGAGGTCGAGGAAGCCCGTGAGCTGCTGCGCTGGCTGTCCGCCGACCACTTCACCTTCCTCGGATACCGCGAGTACGAGCTGCGCGAGGACGACTCGCTCGCGCCGGTGGCGGGCACCGGGCTCGGGATACTGCGCTCCGACCCGCACCACGGGGAGGACGAGAAGCACCCCGTCAGCCCCTCCTTCGAGCGGCTCCCGGCCGACGCCCGCGCCAAGGCCCGCGAGCACAAGCTCCTCGTCCTGACCAAGGCCAACAGCCGGTCCACCGTGCACCGCCCCTCGTACCTCGACTACGTCGGTGTGAAGAAGTTCGACAAGGACGGGAACGTCGTCGGGGAGCGCCGCTTCCTCGGCCTGTTCTCCTCCGCCGCCTACACCGAGTCGGTCCGCCGGGTGCCCGTCATCCGGCGCAAGGTCGAAGAGGTGATCAGGGGCGCCGGCTTCTCGCCCAACAGCCACGACGGGCGCGACCTGCTCCAGATCATGGAGACGTACCCGCGCGACGAGCTGTTCCAGACGCCCGTGGACGAACTGCGTTCCATCGTCACTTCCGTCCTCTACCTCCAGGAGCGGCGCCGGCTGCGCCTGTACCTGCGCCAGGACGAGTACGGCCGCTACTACTCGGCCCTCGTCTACCTCCCACGGGACCGCTACACCACCGGCGTCCGGCTGCGAATCATCGACATCCTGAAGGAGGAGCTCGGCGGCATCAGCGTCGACTTCACCGCCTGGAACACCGAGTCGATCCTGTCCCGGCTGCACTTCGTCGTCCGTGTCCCGCAGGGCACCGAGCTGCCCGAGCTGTCCGACGCCGACAAGGAGCGCATCGAGGCGCGGCTCGTCGAGGCGGCCCGCTCCTGGGCCGACGGATTCGGCGAGGCGCTCACCGCAGAGTGCGGCGAGGAGCGAGCCGCCGAGCTGCTGCGCCGCTACTCCAACGCCTTCCCCGAGGGCTACAAGGCCGACCACACCCCGCGCGCCGCGGTCTCCGACCTGGTCCACCTGGAGCGGCTCAGCGAGCAGGACGGCAACTTCTCCTTCAACCTGTACGAGCCGGTGGGCGCCGCCCCCGACGAGCGCCGCTTCAAGATCTACCGCAGGGGCGAGGCCATCTCCCTGTCCGCCGTGCTGCCGGTCCTCAGCCGGCTCGGCGTCGAGGTGATCGACGAGCGCCCCTACGAACTGCGCTGCTCCGACCGGACGACCGCCTGGATCTACGACTTCGGACTGCGCATTCCCAAGTCGCTGGGCGGCGGCAACGGCGACTACCTCGGCGACGACGGCCGTGAGCGCTTCCAGGAGGCGTTCGCCGCCACCTGGACCGGCAAGGCCGAGAACGACGGCTTCAACGCCCTCGTGCTGGGCGCCGGGCTGACCTGGCGGCAGGCAGTGGTGCTGCGTGCCTACGCCAAGTACCTGCGGCAGGCCGGTTCCACCTTCAGCCAGGACTACATGGAGGACACCCTCCGGACCAACGTCCACACCACCCGGCTGCTCGTCTCCCTCTTCGAGGCGCGGATGTCGCCGGACCGCCAGCGCGCCGGGCTGGAGATCACCGACGCCCTGCTGGAGGAGCTGGACGCCGCCCTCGACCAGGTGGCGAGCCTGGACGAGGACCGCATCCTGCGCTCCTTCCTCACCGTCATCAAGGCGACGCTGCGCACCAACTTCTTCCAGGAGAAGCACGACGGCGCGCCCCATGACTACGTGTCGATGAAGTTCGACCCGCAGGCGATCCCGGACCTTCCGGCGCCCCGCCCGGCGTACGAGATCTGGGTGTACTCGCCGCGCGTCGAAGGCGTGCACCTGCGCTTCGGCAAGGTCGCGCGCGGTGGCCTGCGCTGGTCCGACCGCCGTGAGGACTTCCGCACGGAGATCCTCGGCCTGGTCAAGGCGCAGATGGTGAAGAACACCGTCATCGTGCCGGTCGGCGCCAAGGGCGGCTTCGTCGCCAAGCAGCTGCCGGACCCGAGCGTCGACCGGGACGCGTGGCTGGCCGAGGGCATCGCCAGCTACAAGACCTTCATCTCGGCGCTGCTGGACATCACCGACAACATGGTGGCCGGCGAGGTCGTGCCCCCGGCGGACGTCGTACGGCACGACGAGGACGACACCTATCTGGTGGTCGCCGCCGACAAGGGCACGGCGACGTTCTCCGACATCGCCAACCAGGTCGCGGAGTCCTACAACTTCTGGCTCGGTGACGCCTTCGCCTCCGGCGGTTCCGCGGGCTACGACCACAAGGGCATGGGCATCACCGCCCGTGGCGCCTGGGAGTCCGTCAAGCGGCACTTCCGCGAGCTGGGCGTGGACACGCAGACCGAGGACTTCACGGTCGTCGGCATCGGTGACATGTCCGGTGACGTGTTCGGCAACGGCATGCTGCTGAGCGAGCACATCCGCCTGGTCGCCGCCTTCGACCACCGGCACATCGTCATCGACCCGGTCCCGGACGCGGCCACCTCCTTCGCCGAGCGTCGCCGCCTGTTCGAGCTGCCCCGCTCCAGCTGGGCCGACTACAACACCGAACTGCTCTCCGCGGGCGGCGGGATCTTCCCGCGCAGCGCCAAGGCGATCCCGGTCAACGCGCACATCCGCGAGGCCCTCGGTATCGAGTCCGGTGTCACCAAGATGACCCCGGCCGACCTGATGCAGGCGATCCTGAGGGCGCCGGTGGACCTGCTGTGGAACGGCGGCATCGGCACCTACGTCAAGGCCTCCACGGAGTCGAACGCGGACGTCGGCGACAAGGCCAACGACGCCATCCGCGTCGACGGCGGAGACCTCCGGGTCAAGGTCGTCGGCGAGGGCGGCAACCTGGGTCTGACCCAGCTGGGCCGTATCGAGTTCGCCACGCACGGCGGCAAGATCAACACCGACGCGATCGACAACAGCGCCGGCGTGGACACCTCCGACCACGAGGTGAACATCAAGATCCTGCTGAACGGCCTGGTCACGGACGGCGACATGACCGTCAAGCAGCGCAACAAGCTGCTCGCCGAGATGACCGACGAGGTCGGCGCGCTGGTGCTGCGCAACAACTACGCGCAGAACACGGCCATCGCCAACGCCCTCGCCCAGTCCAAGGACATGCTCCACGCGCAGCAGCGGTTCATCCGCCACCTGGTGCGCGAGGGCCACCTCGACCGGGCCCTGGAGTTCCTGCCGACCGACCGCCAGATCCGCGAGCGGCTCGGCCAGGGCCAGGGCCTGACCGGCCCGGAGACGGCCGTGCTGCTGGCGTACACGAAGATCACGGTGGCCGACGAGCTGCTGGCGACCTCGCTGCCGGACGACCCGTACCTGCGCGGTCTGCTGCACGCGTACTTCCCGACGGCGCTGCGCGAGCGGTTCGGCGACAACGTCGACAGCCACCCGCTGCGCCGTGAGATCACGACCACCGTCCTCGTCAACGACACGGTGAACACGGGCGGTACGACCTATCTGCACCGCCTGCGCGAGGAGACCGGGGCCTCGCTCGACGAGATCGTCCGCGCCCAGACCGTGGCCCGGGTGATCTTCCGCGCGGCGCCCGTGTGGGACGCGGTCGAGGAGCTCGACAACCAGGTCGACGCCGCCGTGCAGACCCGGATCCGGCTGCACTCGCGCCGACTGGTGGAGCGCGGCACCCGCTGGCTGCTCAACAACCGGCCGCAGCCGCTGGCGCTCGCCGAGACCGTCGAGTTCTTCGCGGACCGTGTCGAGCAGGTCTGGCAGGAGCTGCCGAAGCTGCTGCGCGGCGCCGACCTGGAGTGGTACCAGCACGTGTACGACGAGCTGTCCGCCGTCGGCGTGCCGGACGAGCTGGCGACCCGTGTGGCCGGTTTCTCCTCCGCCTTCCCGGCGCTGGACATCGTCTCGGTGGCCGACCGCATGGAACGGGAGCCGCTGGACGTCGCCGAGGTGTACTACGACCTCGGCGACCGCCTCAGCATCACCCAGCTCATGGACCGGATCATCGAACTGCCCCGCAACGACCGCTGGCAGTCCATGGCCCGTGCCTCCATCCGCGAGGACCTGTACGCGGCCCACGCGGGCCTCACCGGGGACGTCCTCGCCGTCGGCAACGGCACGTCGACCCCCGAGCAGCGCTACCAGGCCTGGGAGGACAAGAACAGCGCGATCCTGAGCCGGGCGCGCAGCACCCTGGAGGAGATCCGCAGCTCCGAGTCGTTCGACCTGGCGAACCTCTCGGTGGCCATGCGGACCATGCGGACGCTGCTGCGCTCGCACTCGTAGAGCGGGTACGCCGCACCCGTAGCGCGGTACGCCGACGGAGTGCCCCGGGCCGGTCACGGTCCGGGGCACCCGCGTTTTCGCCCGCCGTACCGCTCACGAGCTCGTTAGAGTCGGCCGCGTGTCCGCCTTCCGCCTCCCCGCCGGGCGGTTTCTTCCGCAGGCCGCCGCCGCGCTGGTGCTGGCCCTGCTGCTCCTGGTGGTCGTCCGCCTGCCCTGGGCGGGCGACCTCGGCATGCACGCGGCGACGGTGCAGCGCCTGCGGCACAGCCTCCTGAACCCCGGCAACCCGCTCGTCGACACGGACACACCGAGCCCGTACTACTCGCCGTGGACGCTGCTCCTCGGCGCCCTCGCCCGGCTCACCGGACTGCCGGTCTTCGCCGTGCTACGGGTGGCCGCGGTCGCCGGCCTGGCGCTGCTGGTCACGGGGGTGTGGCGCTACGTCCGCACCCTGAGCGCGCACCGGGCCGCCCCGGCGCTCGCCCTGCTGTGCCTGCTGTTCCTGTGGGGACCGGAGCTGTTCGAGTGGAGCGGCTTCCTCGGGCTGAACTCCCTGGCGCTGACGGTGTCGTATCCGAGCGTGTGCGCGCTCGGGCTCTCCTTCCACCTGTGGGCCTGGCTGGCGCCGGCGGTGCGGGGCGGTGCGCAGCGGTGGGTGTGGCCGGGGCTCGGGGCGCTGTGGGCGGTGATCCTGCTGGTCCACCAGTTCTCCGGAGTGGTGGCCTCCCTGGGCGCCCTCGCCACGGTGGCGGCGGCGCGTCCCGGACGTCGGGTGGTGGCGCGGCTGGGCGCGGGGCTGCTGCTGGGGCTGGTGGTGCTGTGGGCGTGGCCGTACTACGACTTCTTCGCGCTGCTCACGGCCGGCGCGGACCTCGACGCCGTCCACCGGTCGCTG
This sequence comes from Streptomyces sp. NPDC086787, assembly GCF_044745865.1. Classification (NCBI taxonomy): domain Bacteria; kingdom Bacillati; phylum Actinomycetota; class Actinomycetes; order Kitasatosporales; family Streptomycetaceae; genus Streptomyces; species Streptomyces sp. NPDC086787. The sequence continues at coordinate 28,482 of NZ_JBIVBC010000001.1, forward strand.
TACCGGCAGCTCTCCGGCCGGTTCGGGCTGGTGCTGCTCGGCGTGGCCGCGCTCGTGCCCCGCTGGCGGCGGGACCACCGGGACCCGCTGGTGCTGTTCTTCGCGCTGGGCGCGCTCGTGTTCGCCGTGGGCGGGGCGAGCGGCCACTACGCGTGGGGGCGCGCGCTGCCCGCCGCGCTGATCCCGGCCCAGCTGGCCGCCGCGCTGGAGGCGCTGCCGGTCGAGGGGCGTACCCGGGCGGTGCGCACCGGCTGGGCGTGCGCGCTGGCCGCCGCGCTGGCGGTCGGCGCGTGGACACAGGCCGGGACGCTCGGCTACGTCGTACCGCGCGGTGCGCTGCCGCAGGCGGTCGCGGAGAAGTACCGGACGCCGTGGGCCGGGTACCGGTGGATCACGCCCTGGGTGCGGTACGGCGACATCGTCATGGCCCGGGTGTCCGTGTCCCGGCAGATCCCCGCCTACGGCCCCTACACCGTCGCCCCCGGCTACCCCGACGTGTTCCTGCCGGACGAGCGGCGGCGCGACGACGCCGTGCGGCGGTACTTCGCCGCGGGGACCGCGGGGGACGAGCGGCGGCGGATCGTGGGCGCGTACCGGGTGCGGTGGGTGGTCGACACCGGGGTCGCCGCACGGGGCGCGGGGCTGCGGGAGGTGGCCCGGGGGCCGGGTGGGCAGGTGTTGTACGCGGTGCGGCGGTGAACCGTGCTGCCGCGCCCCGTCACCTCAGTGCGGCGGACGCCAGGTGGGCCAGGCGCCGTATCCGCGGGCGGGCCAGCCGTCGTACCAGTGGGTGGATCACCCGCGCCGTCACGCCCGCCGGGCGCCAGCGGATCTGGAGGCGGCCGGGGCCGTGGCCCTCGGGTTCGACGGTGAGGTGGTGGGGGGCCGTGCCGGAGTGGTAGCCGACGCGGGTGCTCAGGGGCTGGAAGGCGGTGGGTGCGAGGAGGAGGCCGGTGTGGGTCAGGCCCTGGTGCTGGAGGCGGAGCAGGGGGTGACGGGTGCCGTCGAAGCCGTACGGGGGCACGGGCGCCGCCGTCAGGTCGAGGCGGACGCGGCCCTCGAAGACGCCGGGGCGGACGGGATCGAGGCGGAACGGGACCGTGAGGCGGCGCCGGCCGGGCGCCAGCAGCAGGCTCGCGCGGGTCGGGCCGATCGGGAGGCGGAGGCCGGGGTCGTAGGTGCGGATCGCGAGGTCCAGACAGGCTCCCGGGCCGCGGACCAGCTCCGTGATCTCGTGGCGGAACTGGGCGCCGGGGAAGGGGCGGCTGTCCAGCTCCAGGTCGGTCACGTCCAGTTCGCGGCGGGCGTGGGCCGAGACGGGGACGTGGTCGCCCCAGTACGTTCCACCGCCCTCCTGGTCCGCCGTCACCTGACGGGGTGCCACGCCGTGGCCCAGGCCCCGTGCGGCGAGCCGCGCGTCGGACAGGCGGCCGTCGCGGACCAGTTGGAGGACCACCCGCTCCGGGCGGGGGAGCCGGGCGTACGAGCCGGGGGTCAGGGTGTCCAGATACGGGTTCAGGATGTCCGCGAACGAGCTCAGCCACGCGTCGTCGCGGTGCGGCAGGTCGCCGGCGTACATGCGGAAGTCGTGCTTGAGGAACTTGTAGTCCTTGTCCTCGCGCAGCGCCCCGTGCCCGCTCTCCGCCAGGAACCCGTCGATCAGGCGCTGCACATGGACGCGGTCGCGGACGTTGCCGAGCTTGTGCCGCTGGTTGGAGATCGACGCCAGGTCACCGGCGGCGTGGGGGTCGACGTACCAGTGGTACACCGGGTCCGGGATGATCGTGAACGCTCTGGCCAGGCAGTAGGCCTGCGCCGAGAACAACTGGTCCTCGTAGTGGATGCCCTCCGGGAAGCGCAGTCCGTGGCGGTCCAGGAAGGTGCGCGCGTACATCTTGCTGGTCGCCAGGTGCTCGAAGAGCAGGCGCGGGTCCGCCGCTATGCCCTCCAGGGTCCGGCGCCGTGCCACCAGGTGCGGCATCCAGGTCGAGCGGCTGCCGCTGTCCGCCCGTATTCGCCGTACCGCGCCCATCGCGAAGTCGATCTCGCGCTCGCGGTGCGCGGCCAGGAGCAGTTCGACCGCGCGCTCGGGCAGTTCGTCGTCGCTGTCCAGGAACATCAGATACGGCGCTCGCGCGATCTCCAGGGCCCGGTTGCGCGGGGCGCTGCACCCCCCGCTGTTCTTCGGCAGGCGGAGCCGGCGGATACGGGGATCGCGGGCCGCCAGCTCCCTGGCCACCGCCGGGGTCTCGTCCGTCGAGTGGTCGTCGCTGATGATGATCTCGATGCCGGGGTGCGTCTGCCGCAGTACCGAGCCGACCGCGCGGGGCAGCCGCGCCGCGTCGTTGTGGACGATCACCGTGACCGTGACGTCGGGGGCGTCGGGCGTCATGACGCGGCCTCCTCGGGGGTGGGTGCCGGGGTGCGCCGCTCCACGGGGACCACCGGCGGCAGCGCGCTCTCGCTCTCGCCGAGGAAGACCCGCCGTACGACACGTTCGGCGGCGTGTCCGTCGTCGTACTCGCAGAACCGGCGCCGGAACACCGCCCGCGCCTTCGCGGCGGCCTCGTCGCGCCACGCGCCGGTGGTGAGCAGCTCCGTCAGTTCCTCCTGGGTGCGGGCCACCTGGCCCGGCGCCTCGGACATCAGGTCGAAGTAGACACCCCGGGTCGTCGTGTACGTCTCCCAGTCGTCGGCGTACACGACGATCGGCCGGTCCAGGTTGGCGTAGTCGAACATGATCGACGAGTAGTCCGTGACCAGGACGTCGGCGGCCAGGCACAGCTCCTCGACGGGGTCGTACGAGGAGACGTCCAGGATCCGGCCCGCGCGGCGCGGACCGGCGAGCGGGGACGCGCCGCCGCCGTAGAAGTAGTGGCCGCGGACCAGCAGGACCGTGTGGGGGCCGAGACGGTCGGCGAGGGCGGCCAGGTCCAGGCGGGGGGTCCAGCCGGTCTCGTAGTCGCGATGGGTGGGGGCGTACAGGACGGCTCGCGTGCCGGGGGCGATGCCGAGGCGGGCGCGGATCGCACGGATGTCGTGGGCGGTGGCGGAGTAGAGGACGTCGTTGCGCGGATAGCCGTGGTCGAGGGAGATGTGGCGGGTGGGGTAGGCGCGCTCCCACATGCGGGTGGAGTGACTGTTGGCGCTGACGCTGTAGTCCCACTTGTCGATCCGGGCGAGCAGCGCACCGAAGTCCATGCCCTTGGCCGCGGCCGGGTGCCGCATCTGGTCCAGGCCCATGCGCTTGAGCGGGGTGCCGTGGTGGGTCTGGAGGTGGACCGCGTCGGGGCGTTTGACCACCGCGTCCGGGAAGTTGACGTTGTTGGTGAGGTACTTGGCGGTGGCCAGCACCTCCCAGTAGCGGCGGGTACCGGGGATCACGTGGTCGGTGCCGGGCGGAAGCAGCGGCGCGTTGTTCTTCGAGACCACCCACACCGGGTGTATCTCCGGGGCGAGTTCGGCGAGCTTGGCGGCGACGGCGGCCGGGTTGCAGGCGACGCCGCGGTACCAGTAGGCGGCGAAGACGGCCAGCCGGGGATCGACGGGGCGGTCCAGGGCCCGGCGGTACTGGTGGTCGCGGACCTTCGCGCCCAGCCGGCGTTTGTGGGTGCGCAGGGCCGTCTTCGCGGCACGGCGGGTGCGGTTGGCGGCCTGGAAGGCGCGGTACCGGGTGTAGGCGTCCTCCTCGAGCAGTGCCCGCCGGACGCCTTCGAGGCCCGCCGGGCGCTGGTGTCCGGGTGGCCGCAGGCGTACCGCGGCCCGGGCGGCGCGGTGGAAGAACTCGCGGGCCACCGGATCGGGCAGCTCCTCGCGGGTGAAGACGCGCAGCAGGTCGCGGACCATGACGTCGTAGAGGACGGCGTGGGCGGCGGGGCGGCCCTGAAGCCGGGACAGGAGGTCCTCGTAGCGGTCCACGAGCGCGTAGCGCTGTTCGGGGGTGGGCGGCGGGAGGCTCTCGGGGCGCAGCCTGCGGTCGTCGTACGCCACCTGCCCGAGGCAGGCGACACGGTCGGCGAGCAGCAGGGCGGCATGGGCGGCGTACGGCTCGTCGTCGCGGCCCAGCAGGTGCTCGTGTGCCCGCCAGAAGGTGGTGCGCAGGGCTCGGTTGCCGAGCAGCGGGGTGAGGTTCAGCAGGCCGGGGGCCTCGTCGAGGGCGAGGTCGGCGCGGCCCGCGCGAGCCAGGACCGGACCGTCGGCCGAGGGTCTGGCGGAGGTCCGCCAGGTGGTGGTGACGTGGTCGAAGAGGAGGACGTCCACCGAGGCGGGCAGTTCCGCGGCGCGTTCGGCGACCGTGCGGGCGGCGCCGGCGGGCAGGCCGTCCTTGGCGTGGACGAAGTGCAGCCAGCGGCCACTGGCCCGGGCCGCGCCCGCCGCCCGGGCCGCCGCCTCGCCGGTGCCGTCGGGCAGGGGCAGCACCACCGTCTCCGGGGTGTGCCCCTCGGCCGTCTCGCGGGCCCAGTCGCCGACCGCGGCCACGATCACCTCGGCGTCCGGGAGGGGACGGGCGGCCAGCGAGTCGAGGAGTCCGTTCAGATGTCCCTGGGTGTTCGCCCCGTGGACGACGATGCTGAGTTCGGGCATCGCGGTGGACTCCTTCGCCTCGCCGAATGGGACGCGACCTTTCAGGTCATATTGTCACTTGGCGGACTGAAGGGGTAAATGTTCTTGCGCCGTCAGGAGGGCTGCGGGACCTTCGGCGCCGCCTGCTTCGGCGGAGCCTTCTTGGGCGACTTGTCGCTGGTGAACGCGTCGTACTCCTTGAGCACGGCGTCCGTCGGCCCGTCCATGCGCAGCTCCCCGCGCTCCAGCCACAGCACCCGGTCGCAGGTGTCCCGGATCGAGCTGGCGTTGTGGCTGACCAGGAACACGGTGCCCGCGTGCTTGCGCAGTTCGCGGATCCGCTGTTCCGAGCGCTTCTGGAAGGAGCGGTCGCCGGTGGCCAGGGCCTCGTCGATGAGCAGGACGTCGTGGTCCTTGGCGGCGGCGATGGAGAAGCGCAGCCGGGCGCCCATGCCGGAGGAGTAGGTCCGCATCGGAAGGGTGATGAAGTCGCCCTTCTCGTTGATGCCGGAGAAGTCCACGATCTCCTGGTAGCGGGACTTGATCTCCTCCCGGGACATGCCCATGGCGAGGCCGCCCAGGTAGACGTTGCGCTCGCCGGTCAGGTCGCCCATCAGTGCCGCGTTGACACCGAGCAGGGAGGGCTGGCCGTCGGTGTAGATGCGGCCGTTCTCCACCGGGAGCAGGCCGGCCACCGCCTTGAGCAGGGTCGACTTGCCGGAGCCGTTGGTGCCGATCAGTCCGATCGCCTCGCCCTTGTAGGCGACGAAGGACACCTTCTTCACCGCGTGCACGGTGCGCACGCCGGCTGCCTTCTCGGCCTGCTTGCGGCGCAGCATGCGGTTGAGGGCGACAGTGGCGGCGCCACGTCCGCCGCCGGTGCCGTTGACCCGGTAGATGATGTCGACGTTCTCCACCACGACGGTGGGGACCCGGCTGCCGGAGGGGCCGGACTGGTCGGGGATGCGGTCGTTCGTGTTCTCAGCCACGGCCGTACGTCTCCTCAGCCTTCCAGAAGTAGATGAAGCCGCCGACCCCGGCGATCAGGGCCCAGCCGACCGCCGCCGCCCACACGTGCGGGGGGAGCTGGCTGCCGTGGAAGCTGTCGATCAGCGCGTAGCGCATGAGGTCGATGTAGACAGCGGCCGGGTTGGTCTCCAGGGCGACCGTCAGCAGGTGCGGGTAGTGGTTCGCCTTGGTCAGCTTGTCGATGCTCCACATGACGCCGGAGACGTACATCCAGGTACGCAGCACGAACGGCATCAGCTGGGCGATGTCCGGGGTCTTCGCGCCCATCCGGGCCATGATCATCGACATGCCGGCGTTGAACGTGAACTGGAGCATCAGGACCGGGATCGCCAGCAGCCAGGAGACGGCGATCGGGACGCCGAAGCAGAGCAGGATGACGACCAGGGCGGCCATCGAGAACAGCAGCTGCTGGAGCTGCTGGAGCGCGAACGAGATCGGCAGCGCGGCCCGGGGGAAGTGCAGCGCCCGGACGAGGCCGATGTTGCTGGAGATGGCCCGGGTGCCGGACATGATCGAGGTCTGGGTGAACGTCCAGATGAACACGCCCGTCACCAGGAACGGGACGTAGTCCGGCACGTTGTGCTTGGTGTTCAGCAGCACGCCGAAGATGAAGTAGTAGACCGCCGCGTTGAGCAGCGGGGTCATGACCTGCCAGACCTGGCCGAGCTTCGCCTGGCTGTACTGGGCGGTCAGCTTGGCGGTGGCGAAGGCGGCGATGAAGTGACGCCGGTCCCACAGCTGCCTGACGTACTCGGGCAGGGTGGGACGCGCGCCGCTGACCGTCAGCCCGTGGCGCGCGGCGAGCGCCGCGAGGTCGTTCTCGGCCGGGGCCGGTGTCGTGGGCGGTGTGTGGAGTACCTGGCTCACATCCGCTGCTTTCACTCGGGGGGTGTCCTGCGTCGGAACGGGTCCGTATCGTCGCATCGGAGAGTAGAACCAATCCACGTCGGAACGCAACCGTATCGTCGTAACGCCCTATGCTGGACTTCATGACGACGAACGCCGAGGGACCCCAGACGCGTCCGCGCCGCCGGCCCCCCGCCGGGGCGGCCGTCCTTCGCGAGGACGTGACCGAGGCCATCCGGTCCGCCGTCTTCGAGGAACTCGCCTCCGTCGGCTACGCCCGGATGTCCATCGAGGGCATCGCGCGCCGCGCCGGGGTCGGCAAGACCGCGGTGTACCGCCGTTGGCGTTCCAAACTGCACCTCGTGCTCGACGTGGTGTCGGCCCTCGCGGTGCTGGGCCTGCCCGTGCCCGACACCGGCACGCTGGAGGGCGACCTGCGGCTCCTGTACGAGTTCACGTCCCGCGCCCTGCGCCACCCCGTCGCCTCGCAGATCATCCCCGACCTCCAGGCCGAGGCGGCCCGCAATCCCGAGATCGCCGACGCCATGCGCAGAACCCTGCGCGAAGGGCAGGAAGGCGTCGCCAGCAAGATCCTCGCGGCGGCCGAACAACGCGGTGAGCTCCGCCACGGCATCGACGCCGACCTGGCCCTCGACCTGATCTCCGGCCCCCTGTACTGGCGCTCGGTCGTCATCCGCGGCCCGAAACTCCCCAAGGCCTACCTGGAGACACTGACCCGGGCGACGGCAGAGGCACTCAAGGCACTGTGAGCCCGGACCTTCGCGCCACCGGCGCCGATCCGGTGCGTCAGGAGGTGGTCAGTGCGTCCTGGGGGGTGTGGTGGGGGGTCGGGTGGGGTCTGCCCGTGGTGGTGGGGGTGGTCGGGGTCGGGCGGGTCGAGTGCCAGAGGCGGGTGTAGGAGAGTACGGCGGCTGTGGCCAGCAGGCCGTTGCGGGTGAGCATCAGGGCGACGCCGGTCCAGGTGCAGGCCGTCACCTCGCCGTAGAAAGCGGGGTAGGCCACTGCGCTCACCGCGGTGGCCGCGACCACCAGTGCGGCCACCGGTCGCTGGACGGTGTGCCGGGAGGTGAGGCAGACGGCGGCCAGGCCGAGCAGCCAGATCATGTACTGCGGGCTGATCACCCGGCTGGTGACCGTGAACAGCAGGACCGCGCACAGTGCCGTGTCGAACGGCGTCGCCTCGTTCCAGCGCCGCGCCCGCACACGCCACAGGAGCAGTAGCCCGAAGGCCACCGCCGTGAGCACGAGGGATGCGGTCGCCACGGCCGAGACGTGGGGGCCGACCAGCTCGATCGCGCCGTACCGGTAGCGGGACCGCCCCGGCCAGCCCGCGTGCCGCGCCAGGCTGAGCGCCGTACCGCCCAGCGACTCGATCTGGACACCCCGGCCGCCCTGCTGCTCCAGAAAGGCCAGCGGATGCTCGAACAGCGCCGCGAAGAGCCCGAGACCCACCGCCCCGGTCAGTGCGGCCCAGGTCCACGCGGACCGGGTGGCCCGGCCCCGTGTCAGGCCGAGCAGTACCAGCACCGGCCACACCTTCACCAGGGCGCCCAGCGCCGCGAACACCCCGCACGCCCGCCTGGAGCGCGACAGCGTCAACAGGGCGATGACCGCGAAGGAGGTGACCTGCACGTCGTACCGGGCGAGCGGGATGTGCAGCAGCAGCGGCAGCCCGCCGGTCCACAGCGCCGCCCCCATCAGGCTGCGTCCCGGCCGCCTGCCCGCATGGGCCAGCACCGCCGTGACCAGCGCGTCCGTGGCCAGCGTGAGAGTCACGAACGCCTGGAAGTACGTCAGTCCCGGCAGCAGTCCCGGCGACATCAGTACCGCGCCGGCACCCGGCGGGTACTGCCACAGCGTGTCCTGCGTGGGGAACGAGCCGTTGGACAGGATGCCGTACCAGTGGAAGTACAGCCGCCACACCTCGCGTGCCACCGAGCCGTGACCCAGCAGGCGTTCGGTGTTGTGGGCGAGCAGCCACAGCATCAGGGCGCGGCTGACGATCCACGCGGCGGCGAGGGACACCAGGGGGAGCTGACGATGCTTCATCACAACGGAGCGTAAGCCGCGTGGATGGTGTAATGGTGCTGATACACCGTCAATGCCGAACAAATATTGTCTAATCGCAAAAAATCGGGGCGTGGTGAACATGGAGCCCCTGCTGAAACCGACACCGTCGCGGGCAGTGAATTCGTCGTCGAGTCCGTCGAGTCCGTCGTCGAGTGCGTCGCGCCGCGCCGAGGTCCTCGCCGTGGCCGTTCCGGTCGCCGTGATGCTCGCGCTCGGGCTCTGGGGGCTCGACCGCGGCGGCATGTGGCGCGACGAGGCCGTCACGGTCCAGGTCGCACGGCGCACGGTGCCGCAGATCTGGCGGCTGCTGCACGGTATCGACGCGGTGCACGGCCTCTACTACCTGCTCATGCACGAGGTCCTCGCCCTCCACCCCGGCGAGGTCGTCCTGCGGCTGCCGTCGGTGTGCGGTGCGGCGGCGACCGCCGGTCTGGTCGCGGCGCTCGGCACCCGGCTGGTCCGGCCGCGTGTCGGACTGTGGGCCGGGCTGCTGTACGCGGTCACGCCGATGGCCGGTCACTACGCGCAGGAGGGCCGTTCCTACGCCCTGGTCGCGGCCGGCGCCACCGGCGCGACGCTGCTCCTGGTCCACGCCGTGGACACCGGCCGGGCCTGGCGGGCGTACGGCGTCCTGCTCGGCGTCACCTGCTGGCTGCACGAGTTCGCGGTCCTGCTGCTCCTCGCGCACGCGGTCACGCTGGCCGCGGCCCGGGTGCCCGCCCGGGTGTGGCGGTCGTGGGGCTTCGCTGCGGGCGCCGTCGTCCTCGCGCTGCTTCCCCTGGTGGCCGTGTCGCACGCCCAGTCGGCCCAGCTCGCCTGGCTCACCGCGCCGACGGTGGCGACCGCGCAGCGGCTGCTGAGTTCGTTCGCGGGGACCGCGCCGACGGTGTACTGGACGTGCCTGGCGCTGGCCGGGGCGGGCCTGGTCCGGCGGGCCGGGCCGCGGGGGAAGGTGACCTGCACGGGTGTCGCGCTGCCGCTCGCGGTGCTGCCGCCGGTGGTGCTGATGCTCGCCTCGCAGTTCTCGCCGCTGTATGTCGACCGCTATGTGCTCTACGCGCTCTCGGGAGCGCCGCTGCTGGTCGCGGCCGGGGCGGACCGGGTGGTGGGAGCTCTCGGGCGGTTCCGGCCGTGGGCGGGGCTGCGGGTGGGTCGGCCGGGTTCCGCCCTCCTCGCCCTCGCCGGTGTGCTCGCCGTCGCCCTGGCCTTCGTCCACCAGCTCCCCCTTCTGCGCCAGGACCGCCTCGCGAGTCACCGCCCCGACGACCTGGCCGCCGTGTCCAGGGCCGCCGGACGGCATCTGCGGCCGGGTGACCCGGTGCTGTTCCTGCCCTCGTCCATGCGCGGCACGGCACTGGCGTACCCGGGAGCGTTCCGGGGGACGCGGGACGTGGCGCTGGCCGTGGGGGCGCCCGAGTCGGGGACGCTGTACGGCGTCGAGGCGGGTCCGGACGCGCTGCGGCGCAGGCTGGACCGGCTGGACCGGGTGTGGGTGGTCGCCGAGCGGCGCACGCTGGACCTGTCCCGTCCGGCGCACGACCCCACGGAGCTGGCCAAGCTCGACGTGCTGGGCAAGCGGTTCGTGCCCGGGGCGCAGGTGGTGCGGCACCGGGAGGTCATCCGGCTCTACGTCCGCCGTACTCCCGCCACCGGCACTCCCGCTACCGCCGCTCCGGCGTCTCCTCCAGTGTCAGTACCGCCGAGTCCAGGGCAGCGGTGAGCCGGTCGACGCGCTCCCGCAGATCGCGAATGTCGTCGAGGCCGAAGCCGGTCGCGGCGGTGATGCGGCGGGGCACCTCGAGGGCCCGTTCGCGCAGCGCGGCGCCCTCCTCGGTCAGCTGAACCTCCACCGACCGCTCGTCGCGGACGCTGCGCTCCCGGCGCACGAGACCGGCCGCCTCCAGCCGCTTGACCAGCGGTGACAGCGTGCCGGAGTCCAGGCGCAGATGCTCGCCGAGCTGTTTGACCGGCAGGTCGCCCCGCTCCCACAGCACCAGCATCACCAGGTACTGGGGGTAGGTGAGGCCGAGGTCCTTGAGGAGCACGCGGTAGACGCCGTTGAAGGCGCGGGACGCGGCGTGCAGGGAGAAGCAGATCTGGCCGTCCAGGTGGAGCCAGTCCGCGTCGGGTGGCTGGGTGTCCGGGGACTGCGTGTCCGGGTGCTGCGTGGCGCTCATGAGACCAGGATAATCCCCTGCAAGTCATTTAGTTGTGTGCAATTGAATTGTGTGCTCTACTTGTCGTCGTGAGGGCGGCCGGACCGGGCCGCCGGAACGACAAACATCAACTCCGAGAGGGATGGTCTTCCATGGACGCGCTCTACACCGCTGTCGCCACCGCCACTCACGGCCGCGAGGGCCGCGCCGTCTCCTCCGACGGCAAGATCGACCTCGCGCTGGCCATGCCGGTGGAGCTGGGCGGCAACGGCCAGGGCACCAACCCGGAGCAGCTCTTCGCCGCCGGTTACGCCGCCTGCTTCGGCAGCGCCCTCGGTCTCGTCGGCCGCGCGGAGAAGGTGGACGTCAGCGACGCCGCGGTGACCGCCGAGGTCGGCATCGGCAAGCAGGGCGAGGGCTTCGGCCTGAAGGTCACGCTGCGCGTGGAACTGCCCGACACCGTGGACCAGGCCACCGGCCGCAAGCTCGTCGAGACCGCGCACCAGGTCTGCCCCTACTCCAACGCCACCCGCGGCAACATAGAGGTCACCCTCGTCGTCGAGTGACCCCCACCCCCTGAACGACCCGCGCCGCAGCCTCCCCTGTCCGTCGGTTCCAGGTTCCCCCGCCCCGGTGCGTTGAGCGGCCGCCGGAGCCCCTGGAGACGCGGACGCAGGGCAACCGGCGCGGGTCAGCAACGGCGGCGGCGACCGGACGCGAGTAGCTCCGGTCGCCGCCGCCTTCGGTTGCGGTGCGGGCTGTCACCCCACCGACTGCACCCGCCGTCGCCCCTGCCCCTGCGCGGGCAGCACGACCGGCGGGCGCGGGAACGCGGGCAGCAGCAGCGGCGCGCCGAGTACCGGGAGCAGCCAGGCCAGCACGATCAGGCGCCCGCCGTAGATGGTGATGTCCGGGTGCCCGGCCTGGGTGAGAACGCCGGTGAACGCGGCCCCCGCCAGGAAACAGCCGAAGGCGGGGCGCCGCAGCGCGCCCCACACCCCCGCGGCCAGTGCCGTCACGAACAGCGGGTCGAGGCACTGCCTGCGCGTCCACTCGATCCAGAAGTCCGCCTCCAGATGCAGGAACTCCCGCCACGGGTGGGCCCGGTCGGGCCGGCGGAAGTGGGCGGTGAGCAGGTCCTGGAGGCTTTCGGACTCGGACGGGTAGTGCAGCAGCCGGGCGAGGAGCATCGTGCCCAGCACCGCTCCGCAGCCCAGCGCCCCGACGGCCACCACCCCGCGACCCGGGCGCCGTCCGCCGAGCCGTCGCCGCAGGGCGACCGCCGTACCCGCCACGGCCAGGCACAGCCCCAGAAACAGGGACTGCGAGTGCTTCACGGCGAACAGCGCGGCCAGGGACGCGGCCACCAGCGCCGTACCGGCCCGGGGGCGGCGGTTCAGGGCCAGCGCGCAGCCCCACACGGCGGTGAGGGTCAGGGCCAGCATCAGGCCCTCGGCCATCGGGCGCATCGCCGTGGTGCCGCACGGCAGGACGTAGTACAGCGCCTGACCGGCCAGCGCGAGCGGCACCGTCACGGCCAGGGTGCGCAGGATCAGGAAGGCGAGGATCCCGCCCGCGACCGTCACCAGCACGCTCGCCAGCCACACCCCCCAGGTCACGCCGAGCACCGTCACGAACGGCGTCAGGAACAGCGGATAGCCGGGCCGCACCTCGAAGATCCGCCGCAGCCTCGGGCCGACGAACGGCACGACGTGTCCGTCGGTCTGCCCGGCCCGCAGCCGCCGCTCCACGACCCTGCCCTCGTCGGCCCGGCACTTCGCGCGCACCCGCCCGGCGGGACTCGGCCGGTGGAAGCGCAGCACGTCCACGCTCTGCGCGCGGCGGGCGAGGGACGACCGACCCGCGCAGACCCAGTCGATGGTGGCGGCCGCCGCCGCCCGCCTGCTCTCGCCGCCCAGGACGAGCGCGTACGACACGTAGTTCTTGGAGTCGGGCGTGTCCCGGCCGGTGACGTTGCCGAGCTGGAGCAGCGCGAAGACGGCGGCCAGCACCAGCACCCAGGTGCGCGGCCTCACGGCGAGGCGACCAGGTCATGTCCGGCCGCCGGACCCGGCACCCGGGCGGCCTCCGGGCCGGGCATGCTCTCGCCGAGCATCAGGGTCCGTACCACCCGCTCGGCCGCCCGGCCGTCGTCGAACGCGCAGAACCGCTCCCGGAACCGGGCCCGCAGCCGCGCCGACTCCGCGTCCTGCCACGCCCCGGAGGAGAACAGCCGCGCGAGTTCCGGCCCGGAGCGGGACACATGGCCGGGCGCCTCGGCGGTGATGTCGAAGTAGGCGCCCCGGCTCGCGGTGTACGCGGCCCAGTCGTCGGCGTGGACGACGATCGGCCGGTCCAGGTTGGCGTAGTCGAACATCAGGGCCGAGTAGTCGGTGATCAGCGCGTCGGAGGCGAGCATCACCTCCTCCACATGCGGCTCGTCCGTCGCGTCGACCAGCACCCCCCGCCGGTGCAGCTCGGCCAGACCCAGGCCCCGCGCGGGTCCGGCCGCGAGCACCGGATGCAGCCGTACCACGAGGGTGTGGCCCTCACCCAGGTCCGCGGCCAGCCGGGCCAGGTCCACCCGGTCCACGTGGCCGCCCCGGCGGTAGTCGCGGCGGGTCGGCGCGTACAGCACGACCCGGTGGTCGTCCGGGATGCCGTACCGCAGGCGGAAGCCGGCCCCCGCGTCCCCGGCCGGACGCACGAGGGCGTCGTTGCGCGGGCTGCCGGTGCGCGCCGAGGCGAAGTGGCAGGGGTAGGCCCGCTCCCACACCAGTTCGGAGTGCAGGTTGGCGACCAGGCTGTGGTCCCAGCGGTCGGCGCGGCGCAGCATCTGCGGCACGTCGAAGCCGTACCGGGCGCCCGGCTTGTCCAGCAGATCCGCGCCCATGAACTTGAGCGGGGTGCCCTGGTGGGTGTGGATGTGCACGCTGCCGGGCCGCTTGACCAGCGTGCCGGGCCAGTTGACGTTGTTGACGAAGTACGTCGCCCGCGCGGCGAGCGCGAAGTAGCGCGGGGTGTCGAGCAGCACGTGCTCCATGTCCGCGGGCAGCCGGGCGGCCTGTTCGGCGTCCCGCACCACCCACACCCCCCGGATGTGCGGGGCGATCTCCCGCGCCTTGCGGTACACGGCCGCCGGGTCACCGGCCGCACTCGTGTGCGAGAACGCCGAGTACAGGGCGAGCCCGGGATCGGCCGGGCGGCGGGAGTACAGCTGGGACCAGCCCCGCTTGGCCCGCCCGGCCGCCGCCCTGCGGACCAGCTGCCCGCGCCGCCCGGCCTCCCGCGCGGCCCGGGTGGCCTGCCGTTTCAGCAGGTAGGCCGGGTAGGTCCCGGCCAGCACGGCGACCTCACCGTCCACCGGGGCGCCCTCGGGCCTGTGGTCACGGAACATCCGCGCCGTCCGCCGGAAGAACTCGGCCCGGTCGGCGGGCGGCAGCCGGTCCGGCTTCGCGAGGATGTCGAGACAGTGCTCGCCCATCTTGCGGTGCAGATACGGCCGCCAGGACCACAGTTCGGGGTGCTCGTCGACGAACGCGAAGACCCGCGCGTACTGGTCGTGGACGTCGAAGTGCTTGCGGCTGGTGGTGGACAGGATGTTGCCCTGCCTGCGCTGCCGGTAGTTCAGGCAGATCCGGTCGAGGGCGGCGATCCGCCCGGCGCTCAGCATCACCGGGAACGTCCACGGCGTGTCCTCGTAGTAGCCGGGCGGGAAGCGGAAGCCGCCGCCTTCCACGAACTCCCGGCTGTAGACCTTGTTCCACACCACCATCAGCAGGTCCAGGATCCGCGGGTGCTCGGCCGCCGTGAAGGTGCCGTCGCCCGCCTCGGCCAGCACCGGCGCCAGGACGTTGCGGCGGGTGCCGCCCCACCAGTAGGTGCGGGCGTAGTCGAAGACCAGCACATCCGGGTCGCCGGTCTCCGCCAGCCGGTCGGCGACGGCGCGCAGCGCGCCCGGGGTGAGGGTGTCGTCGCTGTCCATGAAGAACAGGAAGTCGCCGGTGGCGTGCGGCAGTCCGGCGTTGCGGGCCCGGCCGAGCCCGACGTTCTCCGGCAGGTGCAGCACCTTCACCCGCGGGTCGCGGGCCGCGTACTCGTCGAGGATCGCACCGCAGCCGTCCGGTGAGCAGTCGTCCACGGCGATCAGCTCGAAGTCGCCGAACGACTGCTCCAGCACCGAGTCGAGACACTCGTGCAGGAAGCCCTGCACCTTGAAACAGGGCACGATCACACTGAATCGGGGCACGGCTCGGTCAGCTCCTCACGAGGGTCGCGGCGGCGGGGGCGGGAACGCGCTCCGCGAGCGGGATCACGGGCGGGACCGCCTCGGGCGGCTGGCCGAGCAGCACCCGCCGTACCACGCGCTCGGCGGCCAGCCCGTCGTCGAACTCGCAGAACCGCTCCCGGAACGCGGCCCGCAGCGCCGCGGACTCCGGTCCCGCGTAGCCGCCGTCCCGGAAGACGCGGGCGAGTTCCTCCGGCGTACGGGCGACCGGGCCGGGCGGTGCCTCCATCAGGTCGAAGCAGACGCCCCGGGTCTCCCGGTAGACGTCCCAGTCGTCGGCGTACACGACGATCGGCCGGTCCAGGTTGGCGTAGTCGAACATGATCGACGAGTAGTCCGTGACCAGCGCGTCCGCGGCCAGGCAGACGTCCTCCGCGGAGCGGTGCGCGGTGACGTCGATGATCCGGCCGTCGCTCCCGCCGCGCCCCCGGTCGTAGAAGTAGTGGGCGCGCAGCAGCACGACGACGTCGTCCCCGGCCGCCTCGCAGAAGGCTGCGAGGTCCAGACCGGTCTCGAAGCCGGTGTGGTGGTCGCGGTGGGTGGGGGCGTACAGCACGGCGGTTCTGCCCTCCGGGACGCCCAGCTCCCGGCGGACACGCGCCACGTCGTCGGCGGTCGCCCGGTAGTAGACGTCGTTGCGCGGATAGCCGTACTCCAGCATCTCGTAGGAGCCGGGGAAGGCGCGCTCCCACGTCCGGGTGGAGTGCCGGTTGGAGGAGAGGTTGAAGTCCCAGCGGTCGACCCTGCCGAGCAGCTTGGTGAAGCTGCCGGTCCGTGCGGCGACGACCGGGTACGTCGACTGGTCCACGCCCATCTTCTTCAGCGGGGTGCCGTGCTGCGTCTGGAGGTGCACGCTGCCCGGCCGTTTGACGACTCCCTCGGCGAAGTTGGCGTTGTTCACCAGGTACTTGGCGCGCGCCAGCACCTGCCAGTAGCGACGGCTGCCGATCACCGCGTGCTCGACGCCCTCGGGCACGGTGTGCTCCTGGCCGGCCTCGACCAGGAAGACCGAGCGGATGTGCGGGGCGAGTTCACGGGCCTTGGCGTGGATCGCGGCCGGGTTGCAGACATAGCCGCGGCCCCAGTAGGCGCAGTACACCGCGAGGCCGGCGTCGAGGGGGCGGCGCAGCTGGGCCCGGTAGAGCAGCCGGGTGCGGGCCGCGCGGGGACGCGGGACGCCCGCGGCGGCCTTGGCCGCCGACCGGTTGGCGGCGCGCAGCGCGGCGAACGCGGTGTACGCGCCCGCGGCGAGCAGCCGGTGCTGGAGCCCCGGGCTGCCCCCCGGCACCCGGAAACCGGCCGGGCGGTGCCGCCGGTAGAGCCGGCCGGCCCGGCGGAAGAAGGCCCGGCGCCCGGTGGACAGCCGCTCGGGGCGGGCCGCCGTCCTCAGCACCAGGGCGAAGAGCTGGTCGAACAGCGGCCCGGTGCGGTCGCCGGAGAGTCCCTGGCCGCCGGCCCGGGACAGCACCAGCTCCACCTGGTCCAGCAGCTGGTGCTGCTGTGCGCCGGGCACGTTGAGCCGGCTGCCCTGCCGTCGCAGCCGGTGCCGGACCAGCACCGAGCGCAGCACCGCCAGCCGCTCCGCGGTCACCGAGACCAGTCCGCCCCAGCCGACGTCCGTGAAGTGCCCCTCCGGAAAGGTGAGCCGGTTCGCCGCCACGAAGGAGCGGCGGTAGGCGGCGCTCCACGCCGGAAGCCGCACCCCGGTCAGCCGGGGGACCGCAGCGGGGGAGAACGCGCCGTCCGGGGCTCCCGCCAGCACCGGTTTCGCCGGGTTGCCGGGCTCGCCCTCCCACCACGGCGTCCGCTCGTGCTCGAAGTACAGCACGTCGACGTCACCGGTCTCGGCGAGCCGCGCGTCCAGGGCCGCCAGCGCTCCGGGCAGCAGTATGTCGTCACCGTCGAGGAACAGCAGATACGTCCCCTTCGCCGCCCGCACCCCGGTGTTGCGCGCGGCGCCCAGCCCGGCGGACGGCGGCGAGTACACCGGGCTCACCCGGGGATCCTGTCCGGCGTACTCGGCGGCGACGGCGGCCGCCGGGGACTCGGACTCCCCCGAGTTCCCGGCTTCGCCCGGACAGGGGGCATCCCCGTCGCAGACCGGGATCAGCTCCAGGTCTTCGAAGGACTGTGCGAGGACCGAGTCCAGTGCCTGGGACAGCCGGCCCGCGACCCCGTGGGACGGGACGATGATGCTGAAGCGGGGCATTGCGTTCTTTCTTCCGTGGTGCGGACGCGACCGGGCCGCCCAGCCGGCCGCCAGGTGGACGGACGGCTCGGGGTGGGCCGCGACGTGCTGGTGGGCATGGGGACTCCCGGTAGAAGCAACGCTGTTCAGCGGCCGTCGGTGACGGGCAGGGGACGGGAAGGTTGCGGAACGGTGGCCAGGGGGGAGTGCGCGAGGGCCGCGGCCGCCGAGGGAACCGGGCGGCGCTCGTCCAGCGGAATGACCGGTGCGGGCGCGTCCGTCCGGCCCAGCACGACATGCTGGACGACCCGCTTGGCGGCACGGCCGTCGTCGTGCGGGCAGAACCGCTCCCGGAACGCCCGGCGCAGCCGCGCCGAGGTCGTACCGCGCCAGTGGCCCGACGCGAAGATGTCGATCAGCTCGTCCTCGCTGCGCGCCACCGCGCCCGGCGGGAAGGCGTGCAGGTCGAAGTAGGTGCCCCGGGCCGCGTCGTACACCTCCCAGTCGGCGGTGTGCACCACGATCGGCCGGTCCAGGTTGGCGTAGTCGAACATGATCGACGAGTAGTCCGTGACCAGCGCGTCCGAGGCCAGGCACAGGGACTCCACACTCGGGTGGCCGCTCACGTCGATGACCCGGCCGCACTCGGCCGCCTCGGCGAGCGGCCCGTCCTGCCCGTAGTGGGCGCGGGCCAGGATCACGAACCGGGGGCCCAGGCAGCGTGCGATGTGGTCCAGGTCGAGGGCGGGGCGCTGGGTGCGGCGGTGGTCCCGGCGGGTGGGGGCGTAGAGGATCGCCACCGACCCGTCCGGGATGCCGAGTTCCTCGCGCAGCCGGGTCACGTCCGCCGTGGTGGCCCGCTGGAAGACGTCGTTGCGCGGATAGCCGTACTCCAGCGTGGTGTAGTCGCCGGGGTAGACACGCTCCCAGGTCAGGGTGGTGTGGCGGTTGGCGGACAGCACGTAGTCCCACTTGTCGACGCCGCGCAGCAGCTGCGCGAAGTCCATGCCGCGGGCGGCCGCCGGGCGCTCCTGGAGGTCCAGGCCCATGTGCTTGAGCGGGGTGCCGTGCTGGGTCTGCACGAACACCTGGCCGGGGCGCTTGCGCAGCCTGCGGTCGAAGTTGACGTTGTTGACCAGGTACTTGGAGCGGGCCAGCGCCGTCCAGTACGCGGCCGTGCCGGGGCGCAGCGCGAGCGTGCCCGGCGGGATCGTGTGCTGGTGCTCGGGGCGGGCGATCCAGGCGGTGCGGATGTGCGGGGCGTGCGTGCGGAACGCGGCCTCCAGCGCGCCCGGGTTGCAGCCGTGGCCGCGCCCCCAGTAGGCGGCGAACACGGCGCGGTCGGCCCGCAGCGGCAGGCGCAGCTGGACGCGGTAGTGCAGCTGGAGGGCGCCCGCCCGGACCGCGCGGGTGAGCCCGCCGACGAGCCCGGCCGTGCGGTGGCGCGCGGACACGGTCCGTTTGAGGGCGCGGTAGGTGCGGTGCAGTGCGAAGCGGACCAGGGAGTGCCGCAGCCGGGTGCGGAGCGGAACGGGGATGCCGGAGGCGCGGTGGCGCCGGTGGTACAGGCGGGCCGTACGCAGGAACTCGGCGTGGGAGCCCTCCGGCAGCCGGTCGGGGCGGGTGAACACGGTCGAGAAGTGGTCGAGCATGCGGCGGAACAGCACCGGCCGCCAGTGCGCGAGCGCGGGCCGCTCCTCGACGAACGCGAACACCCGGTCGTACTGCTCGAAGACGTCGAAGTGCGCGCGGGTCGTGGTGCCGAGGATGCTGCCCTGGCGGCGCTGCCGGTAGTGCACGCACACCCGGTCGAGCGTCGCGATCGACTGCGCGGCCATCAGGGCCGGGTAGGTCCAGGGGGTGTCCTCGTAGTAGCCCGGCGGGAAGCGGAGTCCGTTCGCCTCCACGAACTCCCTCCGGCAGGCCTTGTTCCAGGCCACCATCAGGACGCGCAGCAGTTCCGGACGGTCGTCCAGCCGGAACGGCGCCGGGCCCTCCTCGGACAGCGGGCCCGTCCCGGACGGGTGGAGCGCCGGCCGGTCGCGGACGGCCTCGCCCGTCCAGTCGGTGCGGGCGTGGTCGTAGAGCAGCACGTCCGGTTCGCCGGTCTCCTTGATCCGGTCGGCGATCGAGCGCAGCGCGTGCGGGGTGAGGGTGTCGTCGCTGTCGAGGAACACCAGGTAGTCGCCCCTGGCCAGGCGCAGGCCGGCGTTGCGGGCGGGGCCGAGCCCCTGGTTCCGGGGCAGGTGCACGGCTCGTACGCGGGTGTCGCGGGCCGCGTACTCGTCGAGGATCGTGCCGCAGGCGTCCGGCGAGTGGTCGTCCACGGCGATCAGTTCGAGATCGGGATACGACTGCGAGAGCACCGAGTCCAGGCACTCGCGCAGATACGCCTGAACCTTGTACGCGGGGACAATGACACTGAACCTGGGCACTGGACATCCATCGGTCGGTCGGCGCGGGCGTTCTGCCCGGGAACGGCCGATGGGCCGAATCGGTCACGGTTCGTGCGGCATACGGGGGACACCGGGCGGACGGCGCGGGGCGGCCCGGTGTCCGGCCCGCCCCGCGTGATACCCGCCCCAATTGCGCGCGCCTGAGCGCTACTTGACCGCGCCCGCCATCACGCCGGTCACGAACTGGCGCTGGAACGCGAAGAACACAGCCAGCGGGACGACCATGGAGATGAACGCCCCGGGCGCCAGTACGTCGATGTTGTTGCCGAACTGGCGTACCTGGGTCTGGAGGGCCACCGTGATCGGCTGGGTGCCCGACTTGGTGAACACCAGTGCCACCAGCATGTCGTTCCACACCCAGAGGAACTGGAAGATGCCCAGGCTGGCGATCGCGGGGCCGCCGAGCGGCATCACCACCCTGGCGAACAGCCGCAGTTCACCGGCGCCGTCCAGCCGGGCGGCCTCCAGCAGCTCCCGGGGGATCTCCGCGAAGAAGTTCCGCAGCAGGAACACCGCGAACGGCAGGCCGAAGCCGACGTGGAACAGGACGACCCCGGTGATCGTCCCGAACAGGCCTATGTTCCCGAACAGTTCGGCGATCGGGATCAGCGCCACCTGCACCGGCACGACGAGCAGGCTGACCACGGCCAGGAACCACCAGTCGCGGCCCGGGAACTCCATCCAGGCGAACGCGTAGCCCGCGAGCGACCCGATCACGACGACCAGCACGGTCGCCGGGACGGTGATCAGGACGGTGTTCCACAGCGAGCTCGTGATGTCGCCGTTCTCCAGCAGCTTCTGATAGCTGTCCACGGTGAGCCGGGACGGCTCGCCGAACACCTTCCACCAGCCGCTCGCGCTCATGTCCTCGGGCGACCGCAGCGAGGAGATCAGCAGACCGATCGTGGGCACCAGCCAGAACAGCCCGACGACCAGCAGGAAGGCCCGGACCAGCCCTCCGCCGAGCTTCCCGGCGATCCGCCCCGCGACCGACGGCCGCCCCCGCACCGCCCCGGTGTCCGCCACCTTGCCGACACTTCCCGCGTGCGTCGTCATCGCCTGCCCTCCCGTCGCAGCCTGCGGATGTTGAACGCCATCACCGGGATCACCAGGAGCAGCAGGAACACCGCGATGGCGCTCGCGACGCCGGGTTGGCTCTCCGCGAAGCCCTTGCGGTAGAGCTCCAGGGCGAGGACGTTCGCGTCGTCCTGGGAGGAGCCCGGGGCGATGATGAAGACCAGGTCGAAGACCTTCAGTACGTTGATCATCAGGGTGACGGTGACCACCGCGAGGACGGGGGCGAGCAGGGGCACCGTGACCTTGCGGAACACCTGCCACTCGGTCGCGCCGTCGACCCGCGCGGCCTCCAGCAGTTCCCGGGGCACGCCCGCGAGCCCGGCGGCGATCAGGACCATCGCGAAGCCCGCCCACATCCACACGTACGATCCGATGATCGCCGGGGTTACCAGGGTGGGGCCCAGCCAGTCGACGCCGTTGTACGGCTCCTTGAAGTTGCTCGCCGGAAGCCGCAGCAGGGCACCGTCGGCCTCGCCCGGCAGGGTGAAGGTGCCGTCGGCGGACGCTTTCGCCGAGGCCACCACCCTGCCGTCCTTGACCGCCTCGATCCGCATGCCGGAGTAGCCCGACTCGGACGGGTCGGGGGCGCCGAGCCTGCCGACGCCCTTGCCCCGGGTGAAGTCCTGCCAGGTGCTGCCGGTGACCTTCCCCGGCTCGGGCCGCGCCGCCGCCGCCCGCTTGGCGCCGTCGGGCAACTGGTCGGGGGCCACGCCCACCAGGGGCAGGGTCACCGGCTCGCCCGTGTGGACCGGAGCCCTGGTGACGAAGCCGCCGTCCCGCGCGACGAGGGGTGACTCGCGCCCCGGGTGCGCCTTCGGGAACGCCGACGACTCGGCGAACGTGTCATGGACGCCGACCCAGACCGCGTTGGCGACCCCCTTGTCCGGGTCCTGGTCGTACACCAGCCGGAAGATGATCCCGGCGGCCAGCATCGAGATCGCCATCGGCATGAAGACGACCAGTTTGAACGCCGTTCCCCAGCGCACCCGTTCGGTCAGCACCGCGAATATCAGACCGAGGGCGGTGGAGACGGTGGGCGCGAACACCACCCAGATGACGTTGTTCTTCAGGGCCGTGCGGATGCTGTCGTCGGTGAACAGCGCCTTGTAGTTGTCGGTGCCGGCGAAACCGTCGCCCGAGGAGGTGCAGAAGCTGCGGACGACCGAGTACCCGATGGGGTAGACCACGAGCGCGCCGAGCAGCACCAGGGCGGGCAGCAGGAACAGAACTGCCACCGTCCTGCGGGTGCCGGTCACGCTCTTGCGTTTGCGAGGCGCGGCGGGCACCTTCGAGGCACCCGCCGCCGTGGCCGACGGCATCGCCGGATCAGCTCCCGCCGCCGTACGCCGCCGCCGCGTCCTTCTCCAGCCGTGCCTGCGTGCCCGCGATGTCCGTCGGGTTCTTCAGGAAGTCCTGGAGGTCCTTCCACTCGCCCTTGCCGGGTGTGCCGCCGAACGCCTGCGGCGCCTGGTCGGACATGTCGAAGCGGAAGTCGTCGCCCGACGCGACCAGCGCCTGCGCGATCTTCCGCTGTACCTCGTTCGGGTAGGCCGAGGCGGCCACGTTCTTGTTCGGGGACAGATAGCCGCCCAGCTTCGCCTGGATCGTCGCCGCGTCAGGGGAGGCGAGGAAGGTGGCCAGCGCCTGCGCCCCCTTGGAGTCCTTCAGGATCACCGCCGCGTCACCGCCGGACACCACGGGCGCGGTGGACCCGACCGACGGGAACGGGAACACCTTCGCGTCCGTGCCCACCTTCGCCTTGGTCTCACCGATGTTGACCTGCGCGAAGTCACCCTCGTAGACCATCGCCGCCTTCGGCTGGTCGCCGCCGTTGAAGGCCTGGGTGACCGACGCCGGGAACTCCGTCTGGAGCGCCCCGTCCGCGCCGCCCGCCACATAGTCCTTCTTGCCCCAGATCTGGGCGAGCGTGGTGAGCGCCTGCTTCACCGACGGATCCGTCCACTTGATCCTGTGCTGGGCGAGCTGGTCGTACTTCTCCGGGCCCGCCTGGGAGAGGTACACGTTCTCGAACCAGTCGGTGAGCGTCCAGCCGTCGGCGCCGCCGACCGAGAACGGGGTGACCCCCGAGTCGTACACCGCCTGAGCGGACGTCAGCAGCTCCTGCCAGGTCTTCGGCTCCTTGGCGCCCGCGTTCTCGAAGGCCTTGGCGTTGTACCAGATCAGCGACTTGTTGGCGGCCTTGTAGTAGACGCCGTACTGCTTGCCGTCGACCTTGCCGATGTCCTGCCAGCCCTGCGAGTAGTTCCTGGCCAGTTCCGCCTGCGCCTCGGCGCCCAGCGGCTTGGCCCACTTCTTCTCCACGGCCTGCTTGATCGCGCCGGGCTGCGGGAGCAGCGCCACGTCCGGCGGCTGACCGCCGGCGATCTTCGAACCGAGGAAGTTGATGATCGGGTCCTGGGCCGGTACGAAGGTGACCTTGGCGCCCGTGCGCTTCTCGAACTCCGCCAGCACCTTCTTGAAGTTGGCCTGCTCGGTGCCGGTCCAGACGGCGGCGACCTCCAGACTCACACCGTCCAGCTTCGGCAGACGGACGGCGGTGCCGGAACCGGTGGCGCCGCCGCTCTTCGTGCCCTTGTCGATCTTGTTGCTGTCACTGTCGCCGCCGCAGGCGGTGAGCGCGAGGGCACCCGCCAGCAGCGCGGCGAGTGCGGTGACGGCCCTGTTTACCCGGATGGTGTTGCTTCTGCTCCGCATCACTGCCCCGTTCTTCGTTCTCCGTTGAACGTGTGAGCACTGTCCCGTGCGGTCCGGTCTACGCCCGGCCACTCGAAGGCGGCAAGAGCGCCGACGCTGTCAAGTGGGCGATCGTGACCGCCTCGTGATCCATGCCGGGGTGATGCGCCCACGGCTGCGGGAGACAGGGGTGATGCGGGAACAGGCGTCACAGCACGCGTCAAGGGCCGCGTCACAGAAGCGAAGGTATCTCCACCGCCGAGACCTCCCGCGCCGCCCGCTCCACCGCGCTCGCGAGCAGCGCCAGGTCGGTGGGCCCGTTGCCCAGTTCGCGCACGGGACGTCTGGTCGGCGGATCGCCCATGCGCTGCCACTCCAGCGCGACGACCGTGGGGCGCTGGGTCGCGGTACGCGGGATACGGCCCGTCACCCGTCCCCCCTGGAACGCGGTCGGCCGCCCGTCACCGGACGCCAGACGCCCGCGTCCCGGCGCCGGTTCGTCCGGTCCGGTGGTGACCGCGTCCAGCGTCACCCGCAGCGTGGCCCGGCGGGCCGGCTCCGTCTCCGCCGTGCGGCCGCCGGGGCCGGCCGCCGCCACCAGATGGACGCCGAGCCGCTCGCCCTCCTTGGCCACCGCCTCCAACGCCCTGACGACCGAACCCGCGGCGGGCCGGCCGGGCGAACCCAGCGCGGGGGAGACCAGCGCGTCCAGGTCGTCCACGACGACCACCAGCCGCGGCAGCGGCGGGGCGGCCTCGGTCCGCTGACGGGCCGTCGCCGCGGGCCGCAGCCGTATCGTCGAGCTGGGCGGCGAGTCCAGGTCCGCGGCCCCCGCCGGGGTGGCCCGCCCGTCCGTCGTGCGCTGCGCGACCATACGGCCCGACACCTCGCGGCGCGCGTGCCACGCGGCGAAGTCCTCCCGCCCGAGCAGTTCGGCCCGCCGCTTCAGCTCGGCGCTCAGCGACTGGGCGAACTCCCGCATGCGCACCGGGTCGTGGGCGCCGAGATGGGTCGTCACATGCCGTATCTCCGTACACACCCGAAGGCCCTCGCCGTGCCCGGCCGCCGTGCCGACGCCGTCCCGGCCGTCGATCAGGACCACGCCCAGCCGGTCGGGCCGCTCGGCGGCCGCGAGCGAGGCGACGATCGCGCGCAGCAGTTCCGTACGGCCGCTGCCGGACGGCCCCTCGACCAGCAGATGTGGTCCGTCGGCCACCAGGTCGGCGCCGAGCGGACCGCGTGGACCGGCGCCGAGCACGGCGCGGGCCCGGCCGCCCAGCGACTCCGTGTCGTCGGCAGCGTCGGCCCAGCGCGCCATCAGCGACGCGGGCGTGGCCCGCGCGAGGCCCAGTTCGTCGAGGAGCCGCGCGGTCAGCGGCAGCGGCGCCGCAGCGCGCGTCTGCCGCTGGGTGGCCGTGCCGTCGGTGCGCAGCGGCGCGAGCGCCCGCGCGAACCGCTCGGCCCAGGCAGGCGAGACCGCGTCCACGGCGCCGACGGTGCCCCGGCCGACGGGGGCGGCCGAGGTGCCGTGGACGTCCATCGGCGCCACCCGCACCAGATGAAGTGCCGTGGCCACGTCACCGCCGAGCAGCGCCACGGCACCGCAACCACGGAACGTCGGCACCGCCGCGCACGCCGCCTCGAACGTCACGGCGACCGGCGAGGCGGGCGAGGCCGGGGGCGTCTCGGCCAGGCACACCACGTGTATCCCGGCCCGCGGGCCGTCCAGCGCGAGGCGGGCGACCGACTCGCGCAGCCCGGCGCCGCCAGGGTCGCCGTCCACCACGACCACGGTGTACGGACCCGGGAAGCCGTCCGGCTCCTGGGCACCGGTCTCGTCCCGCGCCCAGGACGGGCGCCGGGCCGAAGGTCGCTCGTCGTCGCCGGGGGCGGTCCGGGAGGGGGCGCGCGCCGCCGTCCCGGCCGCCACATGGTCGTCCAGCCGGCGGAGCAGTTCCTCGGTGCGGGCCGCGGCCTGTTCGCGGTCGTGGGCGAGGAGCAGCCGGCAGTCCTGGCCGTGGCCGGGGCGCACGTGCGGCAGCCAGCCGAGCCAGGACCATTCGGCGGTGCGCTCCTCCAGGGTGCGCGCCCGGTCGACGCTGATCAGGACGATCTCCAGCACGTCGGGCGAGTGCAGCGCGGCGAGCTGCGCCAGCACCGCGCGGGCCAGTCCGGACAGCCGCGCGCGCGGTCCGGCCAGGCCCAGCGCGCCCGCCTCGCGCAGATCGGCGGTCACCGGCACGGCGGGCAGCAGGCCCGAGCCGTCCGGCGCCGAACGGTCGGCCGTGCCGAGCCGGACCGTGAGCGTCTCCGGGTGTCCCGGGCCGCGCTCCCACAGGCGCGGGCCGGGGCCCAGCGCGGTCAGCAGCAGCGCCGCCGGGTCCGGCCAGGTCTCCGGCTGCTGCGACACACCGGTCCCGGGCGCGGCGACCGCCACGGCGTCCTCCGCGTCGTACACCTGCGGTCCGGCGCCCGGCTGCTCGCCGCGTCCGCCGGCCAGCCGGCGTGCCCACGCGCTTATGCCGGTACGCCTGCGCAGGCCCTGGGGGACGTCCGTGCCGCGCAGCGGTGTGCCCTTGCGGCCGCCGCCGGTTCCGGCGAACGGCTCCGCGGCCTGGCCGGGGAGCAGGGCCCCGAGGGCGTCGGCCGCGTGGGTGTCCCCGACCCGGTACTCGATCCCGGGCGCGGTGCCCTGTCCCGGCACGGTGGGCGGTGCCGCGGAATGGTGCTCACGGGCCTCCGGGGCGCCCTCCGAGGCACCCCAGCCCGCCGCGCCGTACGCGTGGTGCACTGTCCCGGCGGGTGCGCGACCCGGCGTCTCCGCGCTTCCGGCGGGGGTGTGACCCGGCGTCTGCGGGCTCCCGCCGTCCGCCGCGGAGTCCGGGTCCGCCGGGGCGAGTCGTACACAGCCCTCTCCGTCCGGCACGGTCCGCACCCGGGCTCCCGGCCCGCCGGGCGGAGCCAGCCGCAGCGCGGACTCGCCGACCCGGAGCAGGGCCCCGGGCGGGAAGCGCACCGGACGGGAACCCACCCGGGTGCCGTCCAGGGCCGTGCCGTTGGTGGAGTCGAGGTCGGTGACCGAGACCCGGCCGTCGGTGCCCACCGTCACCGAACAGTGCAGGCGGGAGACGTCCGGGTCGTCGAGCGGGACGTCGGCGCCGTCGGAGCGGCCGATGGTGATCCGGCCGCCGTGCAGCAGGTGCACCCCGCCCGCGTCCGGGCCCGCGACCACGTGCAGCTGGGCCGGGGCGTCGTCCAGCTCGGGATGTGCCTCCGGCTCGGCGGGCGCGCCCAGGGTCAGCACCGCGCCGTCGAGCAGCGGGGGTTCGCCGAGCGCGCTGCCGCGGGCGTCCAGCCGCTCCGCTCCCGCGTACAGCACGACCGAGGAGCCGCTCGACTCGCGGCCAGGGGTGGCGTCCCCGGTGACCGCCGAGGCCAGTGCCGCCGCGACCGCCGCCAGATCCGTGCCCGTGGGCGCCGTGACCAGCACGTCGCGGCTCGTGGCACGGCCCCGCCGGGGGTCCGCGCCGAGCGGGTCTACGACGGTCAGCCGGATCTGCATCGACGTCAGCGGTCCCTTCTGCCCTTCACGCGGGCGCGGACTACCCCCCACCCCACACGAGCACGTCGGCCAGTACTGCACGCATCCTCGCACCTGCCGCTGACAACGCGCCCGCCACCCGGTAACAAGTGATCTTGATTGGTCAGCTCTGCCCACAAAAGTGCCTGACCAGTGCCGCCAGGACGATCGGACGACGATCAGTTGAGATCGGTCACGCCCCGGGTCCGGCAACCAGGAGGGCGAGGCGAGCGTCTTCCCTTCGAACATGCACCGGAACGCTTACGTAGTGCCTTTGGGGGCGGCACTACAGTGGGTCGGGCAGTGGGTTCGGAACATCAGCAAGCAACAGGGAGCGCATGACGTGCGGCCGGTAGGCAGCAAGTACCTCCTGGAGGAGCCGCTCGGGCGCGGCGCCACCGGGACCGTCTGGCGAGCCCGCCAGCGTGAGACCGCGGGCGCCGAGGCGGCCGTCCCCGGGCAGCCCGGTGAGACCGTCGCGATCAAGGTCCTCAAGGAGGAGCTGGCCAGCGACGCCGACATCGTCATGCGGTTCCTCAGGGAGCGGTCCGTCCTGCTCCGGCTGACCCACCCCAACATCGTCCGGGTCCGCGACCTGGTCGTCGAGGGCGACCTGCTGGCGCTCGTCATGGACCTCGTCGAGGGCCCCGACCTGCACCGCTACCTGCGCGAGAACGGCCCCTTCAGCCCCGTCGCCGCGGCCCTGCTGACCGCCCAGGTCGCCGACGCGCTCGCGGCCAGCCACGCCGACGGTGTCGTCCACCGCGACCTGAAGCCCGCCAACGTGCTGCTCAAGCAGCACGACGGCCAGATGCACCCGTTGCTCACCGACTTCGGTATCGCCCGACTCGCCGACTCGCCGGGCCTGACCCGCACCCACGAGTTCGTCGGCACGCCCGCGTATGTCGCGCCCGAGTCGGCCGAGGGCCGCCCGCAGACCTCCGCCGTGGACATCTACGGTGCCGGCATCCTGCTGTACGAACTGGTCACCGGGCACCCCCCGTTCTCCGGCGGCAGCGCCCTCGAAGTGCTCCACCAGCACCTCAGCGCCGAACCGCGCCGCCCCTCCACCGTGCCCGACCCGCTGTGGACGGTCATAGAGCGCTGCCTGCGCAAGAACCCGGACGAACGGCCCAGCGCGGAGAACCTCGCGCGCGGCCTGCGTGTCGTCGCCGAGGGCGTCGGCGTACACGCGAACTCCGCGCAGATCGCCGCCGCGGAAGGCGTCGGGGCGCTGCTGGCGCCCGATCCGGCGCCGGCCGCGGTGCCCGGCGTGCCCGGGGCGGCCGACCCGACCCAGGTGCTGCCCACCAGTGCGGCGCGCGGGGCCCACGACCCGCACGACCCGAACGCCGCCACCAGCGTCCTGCCGCACACCGGCGGTCCGGGCGCTACCGGCGGTCCGACGGGCGCGGCCGACCCGACCGCCGTCCTGCCGCCGGTCCCGCAGCACCACCCGGGCGGCGGGCAGCAGCCCGAACAGCCGCACCCCTGGCAGACCCAGCTGCGCGCGGCCCGCGACCGCAACGAGCAGACCCAGATCCAGTACCTCGATCCGGGCGAGGACCCGCTGCGCCGCCGACCCCAGCGGCAGACGGCCCGGCCGCCGCAGCCGCAGCCGCAGCAGCAGCAGCCCCGGCAGGCGCCGCAGGCGCGGCCGCAGCCCCGCGGCCGACAGCAGCAGGGACCGCCGCCCGGCTACGGATACCCGCAGCAGCACCAGCCTCAGCAGTACGCCCCGCAGCAGCACCAGCCTCAGCAGTACGCGCCTCCGCAGCAGCCGGTGCAGCCGCAGCGGCCGGCGCCCGAGCCTCGGCAGCCGCGGCAGCGCGGCGCCAACCCGATGAAGATCCCCGGGCTCGGCTGCCTGAAGGGCTGCCTGTTCACGATCGTCATCCTGTTCGTCGCGGCCTGGCTGATCTGGGATCTGACCCCGCTGCACACCTGGGTCGGCGAGGGCCGGGGCTACTGGCACCAGCTGAAGGACTGGGGCAACTCGGTCTCGGACTGGGTCAAGGACCTGGGGAGCGCGTCGGGCGGCAACTGACCGGTGCTCCGTGGGCCGGGTGGCGAACCCGGTCCGCGAACCCAGGCTGTGGATTTGTCGACATCGGGCGGGTGATTTCGGTCTCCGTGGTGAAGCCCGGCTCCTCGGACGCGTACTTTTAACCGCAACACGCGTCCGTAGGAGCAGTCTTGGCACGGAAGATCGGCAGCCGGTACACCGCGAACCAGATCCTGGGGCGGGGCAGCGCCGGCACGGTGTGGCTGGGGGAGGGGCCCGAGGGCCCCGTCGCCATCAAGCTGCTGCGCGAGGATCTCGCGTCCGACCAGGAACTCGTCGGACGCTTCGTGCAGGAGCGCACGGCGCTGCTCGGGCTCGACCATCCCCATGTCGTGTCGGTGCGCGACCTCGTCGTGGACGGCAACGACCTGGCGCTCGTCATGGACCTGGTCCGCGGCACGGACCTGCGCACCCGCCTGGAGCGTGAGCGGCGACTGGCGCCCGAGGCGGCGGTGGCGATCGTCGCCGACGTGGCCGACGGCCTCGCGGCGGCCCACGCGGCCGGGGTGGTGCACCGGGACGTGAAGCCGGAGAACGTGCTGCTCGACATGCGGGGCCCGCTGGGCCCGGGAGGCGCGCACCCCGCCCTGCTGACCGACTTCGGCGTCGCGAAGCTGATCGACTCGCCGAAGCGGACCCGGGCCACGAAGATCATCGGAACTCCGGACTATCTGGCACCGGAGATCGTGGAGGGGCTGCCGCCGAGGGCGGCGGTGGACATCTACGCCCTGGCGACCGTGCTGTACGAGCTGCTCGCCGGGTTCACGCCGTTCGGCGGCGGACACCCGGGGGCGGTACTGCGGCGCCATGTGACCGAGACGGTCGTACCGCTGCCGGGCATCCCCGACGAGCTGTGGCAGCTGATCGTGCAGTGCCTGGCGAAGGCCCCCGCGTCGCGGCTGCGGGCGTCCGAGCTGGCGGCACGGCTGCGGGAGCAGTTGCCGGTGGTGGCGGGGATGCCGCCGCTGGAGGTGGACGAGCCGGACACGGAGCCGCCCGCGGCCGGCGAACCGGCGCCCGAGCGTCCCGACCGGGCGGGGGAGCGGGCCCCACGACGTGGGGCGGTGTCGCTGGTACCCGGCGCCCGGCCGGACTCCAACCGTGACACCCATACGTCGATGAGGGTGCCGGGCCCCGACGAACTGGCCGGCGGCGCCCGCGGCACCGCCCGTGCACCCCGCGCCTCCGGCGCACCCCGCCCCGGTTCCGCCCGCCACCGCGCCGCGGCCCGCCGCCGCAGACTGACCCTCGGCGCGGTGGGCGTGGCCCTGGCCGCGGCGATCGGGGTCGGTGCGTGGCTGGCGACCTCGGGGGACGGCCCGGAAGCCCCGCGCGGCGACACGCACAGCTCCTCGACCCCCTGATCGTCCAGGGGGCAACGGCCACCGCCGGGCGGGGTCCGGCGGTGGAGCCGTTACGCTGGAGGCGTGGCAGTCGTCGACGTATCCGAAGAGCTCAAGTCCCTCTCCTCGACCATGGAGTCGATCGAGGCCGTTCTGGACCTCGACAAGATGAGGGCAGACATCGCTGTGCTAGAGGAGCAGGCGGCCGCGCCGTCTCTGTGGGACAACCCGGACGAGGCGCAGAAGGTCACCAGCAAGCTGAGCCACCTCCAGGCCGAGGTCAGGAAGGCCGAGGCGCTGCGCGGGCGGATCGATGATCTCGCGGTGCTCTTCGAGATGGCCGAGGAGGAGGACGACCCGGACACCCGTGCCGAGGCCGAGTCCGAGCTCGGGGCCGTCCGCAAGGCGCTGGACGAGATGGAGGTCCGGACGCTGCTCAGCGGCGAGTACGACTCCCGCGAGGCGCTCGTCAACATCCGCGCCGAGGCCGGTGGCGTCGACGCCGCCGACTTCGCCGAGAAGCTCCAGCGCATGTATCTGCGGTGGGCCGAGCAGCGCGGCTACAAGACCGAGGTCTACGAGACGTCGTACGCCGAAGAGGCGGGCATCAAGTCCACCACCTTCGCCGTGCAGGTCCCGTACGCCTACGGCACCCTCTCCGTCGAGCAGGGCACCCACCGTCTCGTGCGCATCTCGCCCTACGACAACCAGGGCCGCCGGCAGACCTCCTTCGCCGGTGTCGAGGTGCTCCCCGTGGTCGAGCAGACCGACCACATCGAGATCGACGAGTCCGAGCTGCGGGTGGACGTCTACCGGTCGTCCGGTCCCGGCGGCCAGGGGGTGAACACCACCGACTCCGCGGTGCGCCTGACCCACCTTCCCACCGGCATCGTCGTGTCCTGCCAGAACGAGCGGTCGCAGATCCAGAACAAGGCCACCGCGATGAACGTCCTCCAGGCCAAGCTCCTTGAGCGGCGCCGCCAGGAGGAGCAGGCCAAGATGGACGCCCTCAAGGGCGACGGCGGCAACTCCTGGGGCAACCAGATGCGTTCCTACGTGCTGCACCCGTACCAGATGGTCAAGGATCTGCGGACGGAGCACGAGGTCGGCAACCCCGAGGCCGTGTTCAACGGCGAGATCGACGGCTTCCTGGAGGCCGGCATTCGCTGGCGCAAGCAGCAGGAGAAGTAACTTTGTCGATATGACAACTGCCGCCCGAGTGGCGGCAGTTGTCATATGTCTGGGTTTTACATCACACTCACAGGCTTCAACTCCCCGCAAACGTCACCCCATCGGACATTGCGCGCGCAACGACCTTGACGTTGCTTTGAAAAATGGGAAAGGTGCACGGTGGCATGCGTATTTCTGGGGCGCATGTGAACCGGGGGGAATTGACGCGTATCTCGTCACAGCTGCCTCCGTCGATCACGGCAAACCCCGCACGCCGCCTCATTGACGAACAGCTACTGGGGGTAGCAACCAAATGACGAAGAAGACGCGGATCCGGGTCGCGCGGATAGCCGCCGGTGCCGTGATCGCGGCCGGTGCGTCGCTGACCGCCGCCGGCGCCGCCTCGGCCCTCGACCTGGATGTCCAGGCCGGTCCGGTCAGCATCGGCGCGACCACCGAAGGCAACGCAAACGGTGGCGACAGCGGTGGCGACGGCTGCCCCGTCGGCATCTGCACCGACGGTGGTACCGGCGACAACGGTGGCACGGGTGACAACGGTGGTACCGGTGACAACGGTGGCACGGGTGACAACGGTGGCACGGGTGACAACGGTGGTACCGGTGACAACGGTGGCACGGGTGACAACGGTGGCACGGGTGACAACGGTGGCACGGGTGACAACGGTGGTACCGGTGACAACGGTGGCACGGGCGACAACGGTGGCACGGGCGACAACGGTGGCACGGGCGACAACGGTGGCACGGGCGACAACGGTGGCACGGGCGACAACGGTGGTACCGGTGACAACGGTGGCACGGGCGACAACGGTGGCACGGGCGACAACGGTGGTACCGGCGACAACGGTGGTACCGGCAACAACGGTGGCACGGGCGACAACGGTGGCACCGGCAACAACGGTGGCACCTCCACCGACGGCACCGTCCCCGACGGTGGCGGCAACGGCAACGTGTCCCAGGAGGCGGGCTCCTCTGCGCTCACCGACACCGGCTCGGACACCAAGGCCCAGGGTGGCGACAAGCAGCTCGCCGAGACCGGTGCCGGTCAGACCGCGTTCCTGCTCATCGGCGCCGCGACGATGATCGCCGGCGGCATCGGCTTCCGCGTGCTGCCGCGTCTGGCGAACGGCCGGGGCGGTACGGCCGCCTGACCGCGGCAGCACTGTCACGCGCTGTAGTCAACGCATAGCCGAAAGGGCCTGGAGCGTCACGCTCCGGGCCCTTTCCGTGGTTCCCGCGGTCTTCTCACACGGTCTGGTGCGCCAGCAGTGCGACCGCGGCGATCAGCACCACGACCAGCGCGACCAGCGCCATCGGGGTCAGCCCCGAAAGGAAGCTTTCGTGCTGCAACCGCTCGCGACTGGCGCGGCACACCGGGCACCGGCCCTCGTTCACGGGCGCCGCGCAGTTCGCGCACACCAAACGGTCGTACGTCATGCGCTCGCCCTCCTTGCACCGGCCTTCACATACAGAACGCCTCCGGACGCGAGAACGTTCCCCTCCACTGTGCCAGGTTCCACTGGAAAGGGCGCGGCCGTCCCGATACCGTCCCGGGAGAACTCCCCGACACAAAACAACGCAAGTCTCCCCCAACCGTGACCGCCACCTGCGCTTGCGTACCCGCTTCGCGTATGGTCACGCTCATCTACCCCCGGCGACCCGTGGTGCATCCGTGATCCGATTCGACAACGTCTCCAAGGTCTACCCCAAGCAGACCCACCCCGCGCTCAGGGATGTCTCCCTGGAAGTGGAGAAGGGCGAGTTCGTCTTCCTCGTGGGGTCCTCCGGCTCCGGAAAGTCCACCTTCCTGCGGCTGATCCTCCGCGAGGAGCGGTGCAGCCACGGCCAGGTGCACGTGCTCGGCAAGGACCTCGCACGCCTCTCCAACTGGAAGGTGCCGCAGATGCGCCGCCAGCTGGGGACCGTGTTCCAGGACTTCCGGCTCCTGCCCAACAAGACGGTCGCGGAGAACGTGGCCTTCGCGCAGGAGGTGATCGGCAAGTCCCGCGGTGAGATCCGCAAGTCCGTACCCCAGGTGCTCGACCTCGTCGGGCTCGGCGGCAAGGAGGAGCGCAGACCGGGCGAACTGTCCGGTGGTGAGCAGCAGCGCGTCGCCATCGCGCGGGCCTTCGTCAACCGGCCGAAGCTGCTGATCGCCGACGAGCCCACCGGAAACCTCGACCCGCAGACGTCCGTCGGCATCATGAAACTGCTCGACCGCATCAACCGGACGGGCACCACCGTGGTGATGGCGACGCACGACCAGAACATCGTGGACCAGATGCGCAAGCGCGTCATCGAGCTGGAGAAGGGCCGCCTCGTCCGCGACCAGGCACGCGGCGTTTACGGCTACCAGCACTGACCGCACCGAAGCTCCACGCGCTCCACGACGGAAAGGTTTAACCAGACGCCATGCGCGCCCAGTTCGTTCTGTCGGAGATCGGTGTCGGTCTCCGCCGCAACTTGACGATGACCTTCGCCGTCATCGTCTCCGTCGCCCTGTCACTGGCCCTGTTCGGCGGTTCGCTGCTGATGAGCGACCAGGTCAGCACCATGAAGGGCTACTGGTACGACAAGGTCAACGTCTCGATCTTCCTCTGCAACAAGAACGACGCCTCGACGGACCCCACCTGCGCCAAGGGTGCGGTGACCGAGGAGCAGAAGAAGCAGATCCTGACCGACCTCAAGAAGATGACGGTCGTCGACACGGTCACCTACGAGTCGCAGGACCAGGCGTACAAGCACTACAAGGAGCAGTTCGGCAACTCCCCGCTGGCCGGCTCCCTGACGCCGGACCAGATGCCGGAGTCGTACCGGATCAAGCTCAAGGACCCGGAGAAGTACCAGGTGATCGCCACCGCCTTCGACGGGCGGGACGGCGTGCAGTCGGTGCAGGACCAGAAGGGCATCCTGGACAACCTCTTCGGGCTGCTCAATCTGATGAACCGGGCGGCACTCGGTGTGATGGCGCTCATGCTCACCGTCGCGCTGCTGCTGATCGTCAACACGGTGCGGGTCTCCGCGTTCAGCCGCAGGCGCGAAACCGGGATCATGCGTCTGGTCGGTGCCTCCGGCTTCTACATCCAGGCGCCGTTCATCATGGAAGCCGCCGTCGCCGGTCTGATCGGCGGTGGCCTGGCCTGTGTCTTCCTCGTCGTCGGGCGGTACTTCACGGTCGACCACGGCATGGCGCTGTCCACCAAGCTCGACCTGATCAACTTCGTGGGCTGGGACGCCGTACTCACCAAGCTCCCGCTGATCCTCGCCACCAGTGTGCTGATGCCCGCGCTTGCCGCGTTCTTCGCGTTGCGCAAGTACCTGAAGGTGTGACACATACCAAGAGGGCCGCACGGTCAACGGACCGTGCGGCCCTCCGCGTTGTCCTAGACTCACCCGCATGTCAGGCCGTGACCTGTTCTGCAAACCCCGCCGCGCAGGCCGCGGGGCGGCTCTGACATTGGTCTTCGCCGGTGTCCTCGTCGCCGGCGCGGCCACCGGCTCCTTCCCGGACTCCGGGCACCCCGGGCGCCGGACCGCCCAGGACACCGCCGGTGCGACCCGGCACGAAGCCGTCGAGAAGGCCGCCGCCGACGCCCTGGCCGACGGCAAGTCCCCCATGGAGGCGGCCCAGCGGGCCGTGAGCCGCAGCGGGGACCGCTGGAGCGCCGTCTACTCCGAGGGCGAGTACCAGGAGTTCGAGGAAGCGCTCGACGGCGAGTACACCGGCGTCGGGCTGTCGGCGCGGCGCGAGCGCGACGGGCGTATCGAGGTGACCGGGGTACGGCCCGGGTCACCCGCGGCCGCCGCCGGGATTCGTGGCGGCGACCGGCTGCGCAGCGTCGACGGCGAGAGCGTGGACGGGCGCCCCGTCACCGAGGTCGTCTCCTTACTGCGCGGGGACGCGCACGACGCCCCCGCGGGCACCACCGTCCGCCTCGGTCTGCGACGCGGCACCCGCGCGTGGACCGAGACCCTGCGCCGGGCCCGGCTGTCCACCGACTCCGTCGCCGTCAGCAGGCTCCCCGGCGGCGACGCCACCGTCATCAGGATCGCCGCCTTCACCAAGGGCTCCGGCGACCTGGTGCGCACCGCCGTACGGCGGGCCCCGGCCGGCGGCGGGATCATCCTGGACCTGCGCGGCAGCTCCGGCGGCCTGGTCACCGAGGCCGTCACCGCCGCCTCCGCCTTCCTGGACGGCGGCCTGGTCGCCACCTACGACGTCGACGGCGAGCAGCGCGCCCTGCACGCCGACTCCGGCGGCGACACCGCCCGGCCCCTGGTCGCCCTGGTCGACGGCGGCACGATGAGCGCCGCCGAGATGCTCACCGGTGCCCTCCAGGACCGTGGCCGCGCGGTCGTCGTGGGCTCCCGCACCTTCGGCAAGGGCTCCGTGCAGATGCCGACCCGCCTCCCGGACGGCTCCGTCGCCGAACTGACCGTCGGCCACTACCGAACGCCCTGCGGGCGCGCCGTGGACGGTCGCGGCATCACCCCGGACCTGGATGCCGGCGCACGGCCGCTGGAGCGGGCGGAGACGGTCCTGGGCGGTCTCGGCGACCGCTCGCGGGCCACTCGGTAATCGGCTTTCCTCCGGCCCCCTCCGTAGTGCGAAAATGGACGGCACTATGGCCAAGGGAATGTACGTACCGAAAGAGTCCCAGCAGAAGCAGCAGGGGACGGCCGCCGCCAAAGCCAGGGATGGCGAGAAGGGCGGCAAGCGCAAGATCGTCGCGCAGAACAAGAAGGCACGCCACGACTACGCGATCATCGACACCTACGAGGCGGGTCTCGTCCTGAGCGGCACCGAGGTCAAGTCGCTGCGGCAGGGCAGGGCCTCGCTGGTCGACGGCTTCGTGCAGATCGACGGCAACGAGGCATGGCTGCACAACGCCCACATCCCGGAGTACAGCCAGGGCACCTGGACCAACCACTCGGTGCGCCGCAAGCGCAAGCTGCTGCTGCACCGGGAGGAGATCGACAAGCTGGAGGTCAAGGCGCAGGAGACGGGTCACACGATCGTGCCGCTCGCGCTGTACTTCAAGGACGGCCGAGCCAAGGCCGAGATCGCCCTCGCCCGCGGCAAGAAGGAGTACGACAAGCGGCAGACCCTGCGCGAGCAGCAGGACCGCCGGGAGTCGGGACGCGCCATCGCGGCGGCGAAACGCCGGCAGCGCGGCGCCTGACGCGCAAGGACGCGGGGAATACGGTGGCATCGGCGTGCGTTGGTCACGTACGATGGCACCAACACCGGACGAAAGCCCGGTGTGCGCATTGAAAAATCAACATGGGGATGATCGGTTTCGACAGCGGATGTCGAGGCAGGGGAAGCGTGTCGAGAAAGCGGCCATGATCTCGTAAACCACAGGCCGAAAAAAATAATCGCCACTGTTAAGAGCGATTCTCCTGAGCGTTTCGCCCTCGCTGCCTGATTAAGTAGCGACTCGCGAAACTCTCTTCAAAGGGAGTGTCAGCCCGGGGGTGTTCCCGACCCGGATCCTGGCATCAGCTAGGGGACTAAACCTTGATCCCGGTCACGGGGTGAAGAGGGAAACCAAACAGTGACTGGGCCCGTCGGAGACTTGTCTGCGTGATCTCCGGGGCCGAGAAAATCGAAGCGGACTGCACACGGAGAAGCCCTGGTTCTGCACCGTTGGACGCGGGTTCGATTCCCGCCATCTCCACTCATCCCATGTGGGCAGAGGCCCCGTCGCTTACGAGCGGCGGGGCCTTTGTCATGCCATCACCTCTTCGAGGGACGGGCTGCCGGGGTCGTGTCACTCGTTCCGCTGGCCTCGGAGGCGGGGCGAAGACGGGTCGGACGGGTCGGATGCGGGCGGGAGCGGGGTTGAGCCGTAAGTCGGCTCCTGCCGAGGTGGACTTTCCGGCCATGCCCGGAACGGTGACGAAAGAGGCTGTTCTATCCCGTGTTCGACATGGTCGCGCAGGCCGGGTGGAGATCATCGCCCACGAAGGGCGAGTTTCCGGCCCTGTGTGCGATTGATTCCAGCCGTTTACGGCACTCCCATGAATACGCACATATGACATATGGCGAACGTCGGCTCCATGGGGTGCGCTACATTCGGGGCCTGAGCACGATGTGGTAAAGGGGGCGCTCAGGGCCAGGTGGGGGCTTGGTTCCGGCGACGTGTGCTCGGAGTCGTCAGCGCACCCGGAAAGATCCCGTGGGGGGATGTGCGCACGTGAAGAAGTGGCGAGAAAACGCCCAACCAGAATGGCCTCAGGTTTCAACGGCCAACCGGACCATACCGGTGGCGGCCAGAGACACGCAGGTGTTCCCGCAAGGCGGAAGGACGGGCCCCGCCGGTCTCGTCTCCGACCCCTGGAGCGAGATCCCCGAGCTCTCGGAGTTCCCCGAGTTCGATGCCGGGGCGGCCAGGGCCGTCACCGGCCCCCTCGCCCAAGTGGCGGTCCAGGGCCACGACCCGCAGGAGGTGACGGTCCAGCTCGACAGCGTCCAGGAACACGAACTGGGCGAGGTACGGCTGAGCCCGGACAAGAGCCCCACGGGCGGCGGCCAGGAGCCTTCCGACGGACCGGTGTTCGTCGACGAGAGCGGCCGCCGCGGCCGCAGGGTCCGGCGGCTCGGCATGGCCGTCGGCATCGCCTGCGCGGTGTACGCCGTCGTCATCGTCGTCACCCTGCTGTCCGGCAGCTCCGACGCACCCTGGCTGCCCGTCCCCGGCCAGCACCACGACAAGCCGTCCGGCAAGGTCGACACGTCCCCGCGGCCCGCCGACTCGGGCCGCCCGTCCGGCGGTCACGGCCGCGGCTCCTCCGGAGGCAGGACACCGAAGGCCGGCGAGCCCGGCACGACCCCGTCGCCCGGCGCCCGCACCACCGCGCCCGGCACCGGCAAGACCTCCGCCGCGCCGGGCACGAGCACCGCCCCGCGCCCGACGGAGAGCGGCACCGCCCCCGGTCCGGGCAGCGGCGCGGCCGCGCCGACCACCGTCCCGGAACCGTCCGTCCCGGCGAGTTCCGACCCGCCCGCCCAGAGCAGCCCGGCCGAAAGCCCCACCGCTCCTGCCCAGTCCCCGGCCCCGGGCGGCGGCGAGCCCGACCCCGGCCCGGGCACCGGTCCGGGTACCGGCGGCGGCGCGGTCGCGGGCGGCCCGGCGAACCCGTCGCCCCTCGCCGCCGAGTCCGGCGCCGGGGCCCAGTCCCCGCCCCAGACCGCCCTGTCCCCGGAGCACACCCTCTGATGGCTTCCCGCACCCGCCGTCACGGTGCCGCGCACGGAGCCCGTGACGGCTCCGCCCGCCGCCGCCTGCGCATGCGCCTGTTACTGCCGCTGCTCGTCCTGGTCGCCCTGTCGGCGATGCTGATGCTGCGCGGCTACGTCCACAGCGAGATCCTCGCCGACCACCGCATCCGGCCCGAGTCCGGCACCGACAAGGTGCCCGAGAAGATCCTCGACGGCGGCCCGGTCATCGACACCCGCGGCGGCCGCGTCACCAGTCTGCGCGTGCCCGCCCACCGGATCGTGCTCACCTTCGACGACGGCCCCGACCCGACCTGGACCCCGAAGGTCCTCGACGTCCTCAAGAAGCACCACGCGCACGCGGTCTTCTTCGTCACCGGCACCATGACCTCCCGCTACCCGGAGCTGGTCAGGCGCATCGTCGCCGAGGGCCACGAGGTCGGCCTGCACACCTTCAACCACCCCGACCTCTCCTACCAGTCCAGGAGCCGCATCGACTGGGAGCTGTCCCAGAACCAGCTCGCGATCACCGGTGCGGCAGGCATCCGCACCTCCCTGTTCCGGCCGCCGTACTCCTCGTTCGCCGACGCCATGGACAACCGGTCCTGGCCGGTGACCCAGTACATCGGCAGCCGCGGCTACATCACCGTCGTCAACAACACCGACAGCGAGGACTGGCGCAAGCCCGGCGCCGACCAGATCATCCGCAACGCCACCCCGCGCGGCGGCAAAGGCGCCGTCGTCCTGATGCACGACTCCGGCGGCGACCGCCACCAGACGGTGCAGGCCCTGGACCGGTTCCTGCCCACGCTCCAGCGGCAGGGCTACACCTTCGACAACCTCACCGAGGCCCTGAACGCGCCCAGCGCGCACACCCCGGTCACCGGGTCCGACCTGTGGAAGGGCAGGGCGTGGATCCTCCTGGTCCGGGCCTCGGACGACATCACGAACGTCACGGCGGCCGGCCTGGCCGTGATCGGCGTCCTCGTCATCTCCCGCTTCGTCCTCATGTTCCTGCTCTCCGGCATCCACGCCCGCCGGGTGCGCCGCAGGGGCTTCCGCTGGGGGCCCCGGGTCACCGAACCGGCGACGGTGCTGGTCCCCGCCTACAACGAGGCCAAGTGCATCGAGAACACGGTGCGTTCCCTCATCGCGAGCGAGCACCCGATCGAGATCCTCGTCATCGACGACGGCTCCTCGGACGGCACCGCCAGGATCGTGGAGGACCTGAACCTGCCGGGCGTCCGCGTCGTACGCCAGGTCAACGCGGGCAAACCCGCCGCGCTCAACCGGGGTATCGCCAACGCCGCCCACGACCTGATCGTGATGATGGACGGCGACACGGTCTTCGAGCCCTCCACCGTGGGTGAGCTGGTGCAGCCCTTCGGCGACCCGAGGGTGGGCGCCGTCGCCGGCAACGCCAAGGTCGGCAACCGCGACTCGCTGATCGGCGCCTGGCAGCACATCGAGTACGTGATGGGCTTCAACCTCGACCGCCGTATGTACGACATCCTGCGCTGCATGCCCACCATCCCCGGAGCGGTGGGCGCCTTCCGCCGCACGGCCCTGGAACGGGTCGGCGGCATGAGCGAGGACACCCTGGCCGAGGACACCGACATCACGATGGCCATGCACCGGGACGGCTGGCGGGTGGTCTACGCCGAGAAGGCCCGCGCCTGGACCGAGGCCCCGGAGTCCGTCCAGCAGCTGTGGTCCCAGCGCTACCGCTGGTCGTACGGCACCATGCAGGCGATCTGGAAGCACCGCGGCGCACTTCTGGACAAGGGCCCCTCCGGCCGCTTCGGCCGCGTGGGCCTGCCGCTGGTCTCCCTGTTCATGGTGGTGGCGCCCCTGCTGGCCCCCCTGATCGACGTGTTCCTCCTCTACGGCGTCGTCTTCGGCCCGACCGAGAAGACCATCGTCGCCTGGCTGGGCGTCCTGGCGATCCAGGCCGTGTGCGCGGCCTACGCCTTCCGCCTCGACCGCGAACGCATGGTTCACCTGATCTCGCTGCCCCTCCAGCAGATGCTGTACCGCCAACTCATGTACGTCGTACTGCTCCAGTCCTGGATCACCGCACTCACCGGCGGCCGGCTGCGGTGGCAGAAGCTGCGCCGCACGGGCGTCGTGGAGGCGCCGGGCGGTCCGGTACCGAGCGGGCGGGCGCGCGGTGACAGCGAGCGGAGGCCGGTGGCATGACGACCTACGGACAGGCCTACGGGGATACGACGGGTACACCCCCGGGACCGGCCACCGAAGCCCCGGCCGAGGCCGCCGAGCCGAACCCGTCCGGCACGTCCGGCACGTCCGGCACGTCCGGCACGTCCGGCACGTCCGGCACGTCCGGCACGTCCGGCGGGGGCGGCCGGTCCGGCCGGGACCGCTATCTGGACCTCCTGCGCTCGCTGGCACTGGTCAGGGTCGTGGTCTACCACCTGTTCGGCTGGGCATGGCTGACGATCCTGTTCCCCTCCATGGGCGTGATGTTCGCCCTGGCCGGCTCCCTGATGGCCCGCTCCCTCGACCGCCCCGCGCCGAGGGTGATCCGGGGCAGGGTGCGACGGCTGCTGCCGCCGTTGTGGGCGTTCAGCGCCATGGTGCTGACGCTGCTGTTCGCGGGCGGCTGGAATCCGGTGAAGGACCCGGACAACGGCGGCACCTGGGGCCTGCTGAAGCTGATCGACTACGTGATCCCGGTCGGCGCCCCGCCCTACCCCGAGAGCATCGGCTCCGCGTCCGGCCTCCTGGATCCCACGTGGGCGGAACAGGCCGCGGGACCGCTCTGGTACCTGCGTGCCTACCTCTGGTTCGTGGTGGCGTCCCCGCTGCTGCTGCGGGCGCTGCGCAAGGCACCCTGGCCGACGCTCCTCGCCCCCCTCGCCCTGACCGCGGTAGTCGGCACCGGCCTGGTGACGCTTCCGGGTGAAACGGGCAACGCGGTCACGGACTTCGCGGTGTTCGGCGGCTGCTGGGTGCTGGGCCTCGCCCACCACGAGGGCCTGCTCGCCCGCGTTCCCCGCTATGTGGCCATCTCCTGCTCGACGTTGGTGATGGCCTTCGGTCTGTGGTGGGCGTCGTCCCATCACGGCCCGGAGGGCTGGGACCTGAACGACATCCCGCTGGCCCAGGCGACCTGGTCCTTCGGTTTCGTGGTGATCCTCCTCCAGTACTCCCCGTCCTGGCAGGAACTTCCGGGCCGGCTGCGCCGCTGGGACAAACTGGTGACGCTGTCCAACAACCGCGCGGTGACGATCTATCTGTGGCACAACATGCTGATCATGGCCACGGTCCCGATCCTCGACCAGGCCTACAGCCTCCCGTTCCTGCAGAGCGACCGGGCCGCCTCGGACCTGGACTCCAGCTACCCCGTCCTGACGTTCCTCCTGGTCTGGCCCCTGATCGGGCTCGCCATCCTCGCGTTCGGCTGGATCGAGGACATCGCGGCGAAGCGGGGCCCGCGGCTCTGGCCCAACGGCGTGAGCACGAGTACCGGGAAGCGGGCACGCAGAAGGGCATAGTGCTGGGCGCGACAATTCACAGAACCTTTGCAAGGGTCAATCGCGGCATGCGAACCGCTGGTTCCCCACCCTCTGCCCCCGTCTGTCCCTTATAGGGGCGCGGGGGCAGAGTAATTTGCTCTGGTGCGCCAACGAGCGTTCCCGATAGCGTGTGTGGCTGTTTCTCAACCTCAACAGCCCCACCAGGAGCCCACAGTGATCCGCCGATCCCGCCCGCTCATGACTGCCGCCGCCGGGGCGACGGTCCTGCTCCTGCTTGCCGGTTGTGGTGGCGGCGGGGGCGGGGGGAAGAAGGGGCACGGCATCGCGGGTGCGGACGAGGGTGGTTCGGATTCGGCCTCGGCTTCGCCGAGCGCGTCGGCGTCCGGGCCGGACGACCGTCCCAAGCTGGTGGCGCCGTCCGACCTCTCCTACACGTTCGACTGGCCGAAGACGGGCGACAAGGACAAGGACGCCGTCTTGACCGACAGCGAACAGTCCATCAGGGCCGTCGACCTCGCGATCGTGCATCAGAACGCGCTCGACAAGGGCTATCTCTACTATTACGAGGGTCAAGGCGCGGCGGGAACACAGAAGTTCATTCAGAACTACGTGGACCACAAGGCGGCCATCACCGGCGCCTACCGCTTCTATTCTCCGGTGGTGGCCGTGTCCAAGGACGGAACGGCCTCTCTCACCTACTGCGAGGACCAGGGCAAGGCATACGTCAAGTACCTCAAGCCCGTGAGGATCGCGAAGACCAAGGTGACCGCGAAGAGTTACGTCATTTACCACACGACGCTCAAGAAGAACAGCAAGGGCGTCTGGGTGATCCAGGAAGTCGTTTCTCAGATGGGGAGTGCCCAGTGCCGGCCCTGACACGCCAACTCAAGATATCCCCGCTGCT
The DNA here is from genome assembly GCF_044745865.1 of Streptomyces sp. NPDC086787. NCBI lineage: Bacteria > Bacillati > Actinomycetota > Actinomycetes > Kitasatosporales > Streptomycetaceae > Streptomyces > Streptomyces sp. NPDC086787. The sequence goes on from NZ_JBIVBC010000001.1 coordinate 71,671, forward strand.
CGTCGCCGCGGGAACATGCCTGTCGCTTCTCTCCTATTCGGGCACGGCCCACGCCGGTGACGAGATTCCCGGCGGCGGCTCCCAGAACACGAAGCCCGGACCGAGCGGCAGCAGCACGCCCGAGGGCACGATCGCGGCCGGCGCCTCAGGAGTGGAGATCGACCGGTCCAGGAACGGCACGGGTGCTTCGGTGGGGCCCGTGGCCTCCACCACGTCCTGGACCCCGCCGGCCTGCTGGTACGCCCCCAAGTACACCCCCGACCAGCTCCAGAAGGTGAAGGAGCCGGTCTGGGAGGCCGACTCCACCGGCTACCAGTGGGACGCCCTGGAGCGTGACCGCTACGTCAACGGCAAGCCGTACAAGGACTTCAACAAGGACAAGGCCGACAAGGGCTACTGGTGGGACTCGTTCGTCAACGAGAGTTTCCCGCCCGGCTGGGACAAGTGCACGGAGGAAACCTTCTGGGTGGACAAGGGTGACCCCCCGCCGGCCAACGTAGCGAACGCCGTCACTCCGGAGATTCTCGCCGGGATCGCGTACAACGAGATCCGGGTCCCGACCAGCGACGCGTCCCTCGCCCCCGCGAACACCACAAAGGTCAACCTCGCCACCTGGGCCTGGCTGGACGACTCGACCTTCAAGCCCGTGTCGGTCACCGCCTCCGTACCGCTCCTGGGTATTTCGGCGACGACCACCGCGGAGCCGGTCAGCCTCAGGATCGATCCGGGTACGTCGGACGCGCAGCTGTATCCCGCGTCGGGCGTCTGCGAGATCAGGAACGGCCACATCGGCGAGGAGTTCGCCAAGGGCAAGGCCGACCGGACGCCGCCCTGTGGGGTGAAGTACCTGCGCTCGTCCGGCAACGGCTCGTACCAGTTGAGGGCGACGGTCACCTGGAAGATCCACTGGACGGGCAGCGGCGGTGCGGGCGACGACCTGCCCGACGGCACCTTCGGCGGGCCCCAGGACGTCAAGGTCCAGGAGATCCAGTCCGTCGTCAGGTGACCGACGGAGCAGACCGATCGAGCACGGGGAGCGGACGCGTTGAGCAAGCGGCAGGTGCGGAACATGCTGCGGTTGATGGCCGGTGGTGAGCCCGTCGAGGTCACCAGTCCGATGGCTTCGGTGAAGAAGCTCGCCCGGCTGGCCTTCGTCGCGCAGCAGTTCGGGTACGAGTACGCCGACGTGGGATACACCGGGTCGCGGAACAACGTGCTGAAGATGGTCATCGTGCCGGACCACCGGCCGGAGGCCCGGAGCCGTGCGGCGCAGAACTGGGCGCAGTACCCCAACGCGGCGGACGGGGCGTCGCTGCCGCCCGCCGTGCCCGATGCGGTCGAGCTCCTCAAGGCGCGTATCCAGTTCGACCTCACCGGCCGGCACGCCGAGAAGCGGATGCTGTACGCCGCGGGCGGTATCACCCTCGGGCTGCTGATCCTCGCCGTGCGGAAGGGCGGTGACGCCTTCGCGTTCCTCGTCGCCGGTGCCGTGTGGGTGATCCTCATGGGCGTCCTGGGCATCGGGGTCCTCGTCAACCGGCGTCGCAACGCCAAGTTCGCCGGGCGGCTCCAGGCCGCCGGGTTCATGCCCGTCACCGATGAGAGCGGGCGGCTGCGCCATCTGCCGCCCGGCTCGCAGGTTCCGGGACCACCGCAATGGCAGCAGGCTCAGCCGCAATGGCAGCATCCGCCACAGCCGCAGCCGTACCAGCGGCCCCAGCCCGCTGGGGCTCACCCCGGCGGCCAGTACGGCGGCCACGGCGGCCCTGGCGGCCACGGACAGACCGGCGCTCCGACCGGCGCTCCCGGGCCCTACGCACCCCAGCAGCCTTACTGGCAACAGCCGCCCCAGCCCCCGCGGCACTGACCGCGTCCACGGCCAGGTCCGAGAAACGGCCGTACGGCGCACTTCCGGAGCCGCGCGCGGGCAGGCACTGTGGGACGAGGGAACGGTTCCCCTGCCCTAGGCGGTGACAGTCACATGGCACTGGGTACGGCCACGGCCCCGTACGAACTGCGGTTCGGCGCCGGGCGGATATGTCTTGATCTCCTCTCGACAACCCACCCCGAGGAACTGCTGGACGCGGTCGAACCACTGCGCGCGTGGATCGTCGGTTCCGGGCTCGTCCCGGCGGCCACCCCGCTGGCGCACGCCGATGCCGCCTGGCTGGTCGGCTTCCGTGAACTACGGGGGCAGCTGGGGCTGTTGTTGCGGGCCGGGACGACGGCGCAGGAGCGGCCGTACGACCTCGCGCTCGGCCGCGTCAACGAGCTCGCCCGGCCCGCACCGCCCGCACCGTGTGTCACACGCGCCGACGACGGCACGCTGACCAGGCAGTTGGACGGCCCGCCCGGGTGTGCGGCGCTGCTCGCTGCGGTCGCCCGGGACGCCCTGGAACTGCTCACCGACCCGTCGGCGCGGGCGGCCGTGCGGGAGTGCGAAGGGGACAACTGCCCCCTTTTGTACCTGGATACCTCACGCGGGCGCCGAAGGCGCTGGTGCTCCAGCGAGGTCTGCGGGAACCGGGAGAGGGTGGCCCGGCACCGGCGGCGGGCGGCGCTCGCGCGCGCCTGAAAGGGCGGTCCGGCAGGCGTGGATGTGTGGTTTGTGTGGTGTGTTCGATAGGTTCCTTATCGTCTTCGACGTGATTTCGGCAACATTGATTTTTAGTCAACTTCGGTTCGACAATCCGGCGCGCCGGAGGTGATGTGTCGGATATGTAAAAAACAGCCGGTGGGAATGTGTGGCCATGTCCCTCTCGTCACGGCACTCCCGAGGAAATGTCACGCGGCCTTGAACGCGCCGGATCCCGCTTCCGTACCTGTGCACGAGCGACCGGACGGGGGAACCCCCGGACATCGGAGGTGGGCGTGCGCAAGGATTCCGTCGTGGCCAATGAACGTGGATCGAGGGCCCGACATCGCATGTCCCAGTCCTCGGAGCCTGATGAGGAGCTGATGCGTGCTCTGTATCGAGAGCACGCCGGACCTCTCCTTGCGTATGTCCTGCGGCTGGTCGCCGGTGACCGGCAGCGAGCAGAGGACGTTGTGCAGGAGACGCTTATCCGTGCCTGGAAGAACGCCGGTCAGCTCAATCGGGCGACCGGATCGGTACGCCCCTGGCTGGTGACGGTCGCACGCCGCATCGTCATCGACGGCCACCGCAGCCGGCAGGCCCGGCCGCAAGAGGTCGATCCGTCGCCGCTGGAGGTCATCCCCGCGGAGGACGAGATCGACAAGGCGCTGTGGCTGATGACGCTGTCCGACGCGCTCGACGACCTGACCCCGGCTCACCGGGAGGTACTTGTCGAGACGTACTTCAAGGGGCGTACCGTCAACGAGGCGGCCGAGACCCTGGGTATACCCAGCGGCACCGTCCGTTCCCGGGTGTTCTACGCCCTGCGGTCGATGAAGCTGGCGCTGGAGGAGCGGGGGGTGACGGCGTGATGAGCGGATACGGGGGATTCAGCACGGGCGGTCCGGGTATGTCTGGACCCATGAGCCCGAACCAGGGATCTCAGGAACCCAACGAACACGAGACCGTCGGCGCGTACGCCCTCGGGCTTCTCGACGACGCCGAAGCAACCGCTTTCGAGATGCACCTCGCCGGGTGCGAGTGGTGCGCCCAGCAACTGGACGAGCTGGCCGGGATGGAACCGATGCTGGCCGCCCTCGCGGACCTGCCCGGTGCCGGCAGCACCCCGGTGATCGGCGATTCGCTGTCCGCCAGGCCCAGCCCGCGGCTCGCGGAGAAGCTGGTCGTGGAGGTCTCGGAGCAGCGCACCGTCAAGCGCCGCCGCACCATGTTCATGCTCGCGGCCTCGGTCGCGCTGATCGTCGGCGGCCCGCTGGCGGTACTGGCGGCGACCGGCGGCTCCTCGGACGGCGGCGGCAAGGACAACATGGCGATGGGACCCGCCCAGGCGGCCTTCCAGACCATGGGGGACAAGAAGACGGCCACCGACCCGGCCACCCATGTCACCGCGACCGTCGCGCTCGAGAAGAAGGCCTGGGGCACCCACGCGGTCCTCCAGCTGAGCAATGTCACCGGCCCGCAGAAGTGCTCGCTGATCGCCGTCGGCAAGAACGGCGAACGCGAGACGGTGACCTCCTGGTCCGTCCCGAACTGGGGATACGGCATCCCGAACGCCAAGACCGAAGAGGCCAAGAACCCCCTCTACGTGCACGGTGGCGCCGCCTTCGACCCCAACCAGATCGACCACTTCGAGGTCATGACCTTCGACGGAAAGAAACTCGTAGGCATCGACGCGTAGTCGACGCATAGCTTCCCGGGCCCCCCTTCGCGTACGGTTGACGGCTGCCCAGCACGTCAGAAGGGGGCCCGGTGGCCGCTCAGGCACAACAATCCGCGGTCGGCTCGGTTCACGGTGCGCAAGACTCCGTACGGGACCGAGAAATCAGTGTCGAACAGGCGCACCTCGACCGGGTGTACCGCCGCCTGGAGGAGAAGATCCACGAGGCGGAGTTCCTGATGCACGACGCCGCCCAGCGCGGCCACGTCGGCACGCCCGGCGCGCTGGCCGAGCGGGACGCCCAGGTCTTCCGGGCCGGCGTCCACCTCAACCGGCTCAACAACGAGTTCGAGGACTTCCTCTTCGGACGGATCGACCTGCTGCTCGGCAAGGACGGCAAGAAGGGACCCGACGGCGCCTACACCGCCGTGGAACCCGCCGAAGGCGCCGTACGCCCCGACAGCACCGCCGACATCGCCGAGACCCTGCACATCGGCCGCATCGGCGTCCTGGACCAGGACTACGCCCCGCTGGTCATCGACTGGCGGGCGCCCGCCGCGGCCCCCTTCTACCGCTCCACCCCGGTCGACCCGGGACGGGTGGTACGACGCAGGGTCATCCGCTCCAAGGGCCGCCAGGTGCTCGGCGTCGAGGACGACCTCATGCGCCCCGAGCTGAAGGCACACCTGGACGGTGAGCAGCTGCCCGTCATCGGCGACGGCGCCCTGATGGCCGCCCTCGGCCAGGCCCGCGGCCACACCATGCGGGACATCGTCGCCTCCATCCAGGCCGAGCAGGACCTCGTCATCCGGGCCCCCGCCGCCTCCGTGACCTACGTCGAGGGCGGACCCGGCACCGGCAAGACCGCCGTCGCGCTGCACCGGGCCGCCTACCTGCTCTACCAGGACCGGCGCCGGTACGCGGGCGGCATCCTGATCGTCTCGCCCACCCCGCTGCTCGTGGCGTACACCGAGGGCGTGCTGCCCTCGCTCGGCGAGGAGGGCCAGGTCGCCATCCGGGCGATCGGCTCACTGGTCGACGGCGCCGAGGCCACCCTGTACGACTCCCCGTCCGTGGCCCGGGCCAAGGGGTCGTACCGCATGGTCAAGGTGCTGCGGAGGGTGGCCCGGGGCGCGCTGGAACTGGGACCGGCGGGCGCGCCCGCCGACCCGCCCGGCCGGCTGCGGGTCGTCGCCTTCGGGCGGCGGCTGGAGCTGGAGGGCGCCGAGCTGGAACGCGTCCGCCACGCCGCCCTGGGCGGCACCGCCCCGGTCAACCTGCTCCGCCCGCGCGCCCGCAAGCTGCTCCTGGACGCCCTGTGGGCCAAGTCCGGCGCCGCCGGCCGGCACACCGACCCGGAGCTGGCCGCCGAGCTGCGGTCGTCCTTCGACGAGGACGTGATCGAGGAGGACAGCTTCATCGCCTTCCTCGACGCGTGGTGGCCCGAGCTGACCCCAGGGGCCGTCCTCGCGGCCATGGCCGACGAGCGCCGGCTCGGCCGCTGGGCCCGCCGGATCCTCAACCCCGGCGAGGTGCGCAGGGTCGCCCGCTCGCTCAGACGCGACGGCCACTCCGTGCACGACATCGCCATGCTGGACGAGCTCCAGTCGATCCTCGGCGCCCCGGCCCGCCCCAGGAAGCGGCGCGAACTGGACCCGCTGGACCAGCTCACCGGACTGGAGGAGCTGATGCCCGTACGCGAGGAGACACAGCGGGAGCGCGCCGAGCGGCTCGCGCAGGAACGCACCGAGTACGCCCACGTCATCGTGGACGAGGCCCAGGACCTCACGCCGATGCAGTGGCGGATGGTCGGCAGGCGCGGCCGGCACGCCACCTGGACGGTCGTCGGCGACCCCGCCCAGTCCTCCTGGTCCGACCCCGACGAGGCGGCCGAGGCCCGCGACGAGGCCCTCGGCACCCGGCCCCGCCGCCGCTTCCAGCTCACCGTGAACTACCGCAACCCGGCCGAGATCGCCGAGCTGGCGGCCAAGGTGCTGGCCCTCGCCATGCCCGGCTCCGTGTCCCCGTCGGCGGTGCGCTCCACCGGCGTACGTCCGCGCTTCGCCGTGGCCGGCCCGTCGCTGGAGCAGACCGTGCGTGCGGAGGCCGAACGGCTGCTCGACCAGGTCGACGGAACGGTCGGCGTGGTCGTCGCCATGAACCGCCGCGCGGAGGCCGCGCGCTGGCTCGACGGACTCGGCGAACGGGTGGTGGCGCTCGGCAGTCTGGAGGCCAAGGGACTGGAGTACGACGCCACGGTGGTCGTCTCGCCCGCGGAGATCGCCGACGAGTCCCCGGCCGGCCTCAGAGTGCTCTACGTGGCGCTGACCAGGGCCACCCAGCAGCTCAGCATCGTCTCGGGCGAACGGGACGAGCCGGATGCGGACGGGGTGCCGGACCTGCTCCGGGACTGACCCGTCCACGGAATCCTCAAAGCGGGCTCTGAACTCTGCGCACGGGAATGGTTCCGGGCGATCCGTTTGTTAGCCTGGCAAGTGACACCGGCTCGATCCAAGCCCCCGGGCCCAACCTTCGTCGCTACGAGCGACCACTTGCCGCGAGGCGAGCATGGCGGGTCGGTGTCATGAACGAGAAGGAGACCCACGTCATCCGTGACGTGGGTCTCTTTTCGCGCCTACGGCCGTGAACACTACGTCCGCAATCAAGGACCGGCTAACGCCTACTCGGCGGTAGGTGCGACGATCGGACAGCACGTACGCGACACGGTGAAAGCAGAGGAAGTCGGCCATGGCAACGGCGCCCAGCGTCTCCTACTCGATGACCATCCGGCTGGAGGTGCCCGCGAGCGGAACGGCCGTCTCGCAGCTCACCACCGCCGTGGAGGCTTCCGGAGGCTCGGTCACCGGCCTCGACGTCACCGCGTCCGGCCACGAGAAGCTCCGCATCGACGTCACCATCGCGGCCAGCTCCACCGCGCACGCCGACCAGATCGTGCAGCAGCTGCGCGGCATCGAGGGCGTCACCCTCGGCAAGGTCTCCGACCGTACGTTCCTGATGCACCTCGGCGGCAAGATCGAGATGGCGTCCAAGCACCCCATTCGCAACCGCGACGACCTCTCCATGATCTACACGCCGGGCGTGGCCCGCGTCTGCATGGCGATCGCCGAGAACCCCGAGGACGCCCGCCGCCTCACCATCAAGCGCAACTCCGTTGCGGTTGTGACGGACGGCTCCGCCGTGCTGGGCCTCGGCAACATCGGCCCCAAGGCCGCGCTGCCCGTCATGGAGGGCAAGGCGGCCCTCTTCAAGCGCTTCGCCGGCATCGACGCCTGGCCGATCTGCCTGGACACCCAGGACACCGATGCGATCGTCGAGATCGTCAAGGCGATCGCCCCGGGATTCGCCGGCATCAACCTCGAGGACATCTCCGCGCCCCGCTGCTTCGAGATCGAGGCCCGGCTGCGCGAGGCGCTCGACATCCCCGTCTTCCACGACGACCAGCACGGAACGGCGATCGTGGTCCTCGCCGCCCTCACCAACGCACTCCGCGTCACCGGCAAGTCGATCGAGAACATCCGCGTCGTCATGTCGGGCGCCGGAGCGGCCGGTACGGCCATCCTCAAACTGCTGCTCGCGGCGGGCGTGAAGAGTGCCGTCGTCGCCGACATCCACGGCGTCGTGCACTCCGCCCGCGCGGACCTGGTGGCCGCCGCGCCGGACTCGCCGCTGCGCTGGATCGCCGACAACACCAACCACGAGGGCCTGACCGGCACACTGAAGGAGGCGGCGCGCGGCGCCGACGTCTTCATCGGTGTCTCCGCCCCCAACGTCCTCGACGGCGACGACGTGGCCGCCATGGCCGACGACGCGATCGTGTTCGCGCTCGCGAACCCCGACCCCGAGGTCGACCCGGCAATCGCTCGCCAGACGGCCGCAGTTGTGGCCACCGGCCGCTCCGACTTCCCGAACCAGATCAACAACGTGCTGGTCTTCCCGGGTGTCTTCCGCGGTCTGCTGGACGCGCAGTCCCGCACGGTCAACACCGACATGATGCTCGCTGCCGCGAAGGCCCTCGCGGACGTGGTGAGCGAGGACGAGCTGAACCCGAACTACATCATCCCGAGCGTCTTCAACGACAAGGTCGCGGGCGCGGTGGCGGGCGCGGTGCGGGAGGCCGCGAGGGCGGCAGGCGCGGGCGCGTAGCCACCGCGCACGGAGATGCGCGAGGGCGCGCGTGCGAGGGCGCGCGGGCGCGGTGGGGATCTGTGACGATCCGCACGGTCGTGCCCGAACCGGCGCGTCGTGGAACCGGCGGACCTCGGCGTCCCTCTAGGGTGACGCCGAGCAGGCGCTTTTCGTGTGACTCCTCAGGGTGTTCTCACGACTCCTGCGGGTGCCGGATTGGCTTTCCCGCCGCAGGTAGGGGCAGGATGCGTCCCTGGGCGCGAGCGCATCGGCTTCGCTGTGCCATGTGCGGCACCGCCGCGTGGCACACCCCAACGGCAAGAAGAACACGGGAGTAACAACTATGAACCGCAGTGAGCTGGTGGCCGCGCTGGCCGACCGCGCCGAGGTGACCCGCAAGGACGCCGACGCCGTGCTGGCCGCGTTCGCCGAGGTCGTCGGCGACATCGTCTCCAAGGGCGACGAGAAGGTCACCATCCCCGGCTTCCTGACCTTCGAGCGCACCCACCGTGCCGCTCGCACCGCGCGCAACCCGCAGACCGGTGAGCCCATCAACATCCCGGCCGGCTACAGCGTGAAGGTCTCCGCGGGCTCGAAGCTCAAGGAAGCGGCCAAGGGCAAGTGACCTTGTCCGCGCGCCGCGGGACGGCGCGCGGCTCGTAACACGCCGATGGGGCGGCCCCGGACTCCGGGTGCCGCCCCATCGCGTTGCCGCCGTGGATCAGCCGAGCGCCTTGCCGGGCAGCTCCACCTTCGCGCCCAGCTCCATGAGCTTCTCCATGAAGTTCTCGTAGCCGCGGTTGATCAGGTCGATGCCGTGCACCCGGGACGTGCCCTGGGCGGCCAGCGCGGCGATCAGGTACGAGAAGCCACCGCGCAGGTCGGGGATGACCAGATCGGCGCCCTGGAGCCTGGTGGGGCCCGAGACGACCGCCGAGTGCAGGAAGTTGCGCTGGCCGAAACGGCAGACGGAACCGCCCAGGCACTCGCGGTACAGCTGGATGTGGGCACCCATCTGGTTCAGCGCGGAGGTGAAGCCCAGCCGGGACTCGTACACCGTCTCGTGCACGATCGACAGACCCGTCGCCTGGGTCAGCGCCACCACCAGGGGCTGCTGCCAGTCGGTCTGGAAGCCGGGGTGCACGTCCGTCTCCAGCGCGATGGACTTCAGCTGGCCACCCGGGTGCCAGAAGCGGATGCCCTCGTCGTCGATCTCGAAGGCACCCCCCACCTTCCGGTAGGTGTTCAGGAACGTCATCATCGAGCGCTGCTGCGCCCCGCGCACATAGATGTTGCCCTCGGTCGCCAGCGCCGCCGACGCCCAGGACGCGGCCTCCAGACGGTCCGACAGGGCGTGGTGGTTGTAACCGCCGAGTTTGTCCACACCGGTGATGCGGATCGTGCGGTCGGTGTCCATCGCGATGATCGCGCCCATCTTCTGCAGCACGCAGATGAGGTCCTCGATCTCCGGCTCGACGGCCGCGTTGGACAACTCGGTGACGCCCTCGGCCAGTACGGCCGTCAGCAGCACCTGCTCGGTCGCGCCGACGGACGGGTACGGCAGCCGGATCTTCGTGCCGCGCAGCCGCTGCGGCGCCTCCAGGTACTGGCCGTCGGCACGCTTCTCGATGGTGGCGCCGAACTGCCGCAGCACGTCGAAGTGGAAGTCGATCGGCCGGCCGCCGATGTCGCAGCCGCCCAGCCCCGGGATGAAGGCGTGGCCGAGCCGGTGCAGCAGCGGGCCGCAGAAGAGGATCGGGATGCGCGAGGAACCCGCGTGGGCGTCGATGTCGGCGACGTTCGCGCTCTCCACGTACGTCGGGTCCAGCACCAGCTCGCCGGGCTCGTCGCCCGGCCGGACCGTCACCCCGTGCAGTTGCAACAGGCCGCGCACGACACGCACGTCACGAATGTCCGGAACGTTGCGCAGCCTGCTCGGCGCACTGCCCAGCAGGGCGGCGACCATCGCCTTCGGCACGAGGTTCTTCGCACCGCGGACACGGATCTCGCCCTCCAGCGGGGTTCCGCCGTGGACAAGGAGGACATCGTCGTTGACGGTCATGAATCTCGCGTTCCGTGGAGTGGGGCAGGGGCCGGAGAGACAGGGTAATCGCCCACCGCCCCCCTCCCGTAAGCCCGAGGGCCGCCCGGGAACGCCACAGGTGTGTCACAACACGAACCGTTCGCGATCGGGTACGAGGGGTCACCGTCGCGGGCGTGCGCTCAGGGCGCATCGATGCGCCCTGAGCTGCGTTCACCCGCGTACCCGCGTTGGCTCCCCGAGCGAAGGGAAGATGCGGGATCATGTCTGGCATGACGGAGGTGTCCTCGCTCACAGGGCGGCTGCTCGTGGCAACGCCCGCCCTGGCGGACCCGAACTTCGACCGTGCGGTGGTGCTGCTTCTCGACCACGACGAGGAGGGCTCCCTCGGCGTCGTCCTCAACCGTCCGACCCCGGTGGGCGTGGGCGACATCCTGGAGGGCTGGGCGGAGCTCGCCGGTGAGCCCGGTGTCGTATTCCAGGGCGGTCCCGTCTCCCTGGACTCCGCGCTCGGCGTCGCGGTCATCCCCGGCGGCGCGGGCGACGGGGCCCCGCTCGGCTGGCGCCGGGTGCACGGTGCGATCGGCCTGGTGGACCTGGAGACCCCGCCCGAACTGCTCGCCTCCGCCCTCGGATCCCTCAGGATCTTCGCCGGCTACGCGGGCTGGGGGCCCGGTCAGCTGGAGGACGAGCTGGTGGAGGGTGCCTGGTACGTCGTCGAGTCGGAACCGGGCGACGTGTCCTCCCCGGCGCCCGAGAGACTGTGGCGCGAAGTGCTGCGCCGGCAGCGCAGTGAGCTGGCGATGGTGGCCACGTATCCGGACGACCCGTCGCTCAACTGATACGGGCGGCCTTCAGTACCCTTGGCGATATGAGCACTCTTGAGCCCGAGCGCGGGACTGGTACCGGGACCCTCGTAGAGCCGACGCCGCAGGTGTCCCACGGCGACGGCGACCACGAGCGCTACGCCCACTACGTCCAGAAGGACAAGATCATGGCGAGCGCGCTCGACGGCACGCCCGTCGTGGCGCTGTGCGGCAAGGTGTGGGTGCCGGGGCGTGACCCGAAGAAGTACCCGGTGTGCCCCATGTGCAAGGAGATCTTCGACTCCATGGGCAGCGGCGGCGACGAGGGCAAGGGCGGCGACAAGTAGCAGCCGGCGCCCCCGCCGGTGCCGGGGGTGCTGAAGCCGTGTCAACCCGACCCGGGGCGGGGCCGGTTTGCAGGCCCCGAAGGGGATGTGTTTCGCCGCCTCAGAGTCCCGCCGTGGCGCGGGACTTCCGCGGGCCGGGGCCGGACGGGCCTCCGCCGCCGGTGACTTGGCGGCCGGTGCCCCGCGCGCGGGAAGCAGGCGGGAAGTCCGGGTTCGAACAGACGGCGGAAAAAGAGCCCAGGGGTCACCGAAGAGTGTCATTCCCGCCTCGTCGGCCCTCATCGGCGATGAGGTGGGAAAACGGACCATCTCCGCAGCAAGGTGCGTGAATGCCTTGTAGCGGACCCTCGCGTTCGAGTGTTGCGATGATGTGCCAGAGTTGCCACGTCCGCCCTGTGAGCACGTACCGTACGGCAACACAGGTGGGACCAGGTGGGGCAGTGGAAGGGGCAGCCGGTTTGACCACGCACGCACCGCAGGCGGCGCAGACCGTCACGCTGCCCACGAGCCTGGACGAGGCCGTGGCGGCGCTCGCAGCCATGCCCACCGCCGTTCCCGTCGCGGGCGGCACCGACCTTATGGCCGCCGTCAACTCCGGACAGCTCAGGCCCGCCGCCCTGGTCGGCCTCGGCCGGATCAGCGAGATCCGCGGCTGGCAGTACCAGGACGGCCACGCGCTGCTCGGCGCCGGACTCACCCACGCGCGGATGGGCCGCCCCGACTTCGCCGCCCTGATCCCGGCCCTGGCCGCGGCCGCGCGCGCCGCGGGACCGCCGCACATCCGCAACGCGGGCACCCTGGGCGGCAACATCGCCTCGGCCGCGCCCACCGGGGACGCGCTTCCGGTCCTCGCCGCCCTGGAGGCCGCGGTGATCGTCGCGGGCCCCGGCGGCTCCCGGCGGGAGATCCCGGTCTCGCACCTGCTGGCGGGCATGGAGATGCTCCGCGGCGGCGAGCTGATCGGCTTTGTGCGCGTGCCCCTGCTGCATGCCCCGCAGGTGTTCCTGAAGGCGACCGGACGGACCGGCCCGGGACGTGCGGCCGCCTCCGTGGCCCTCGTCCTCGACCCCGCGCGGCGCGCGGTGCGGTGCGCCGTCGGCGCCATCGCGCCGATGCCGCTCAGGCCCCTGGAGGCCGAGCAGTGGGTCGCGCGGCTCATCGACTGGGACAACGACCGCGCGATCGTCCCCGAGGCGCTCAACGCCTTCGGCGAGTACGTGGCCGCGGCCTGCATCCCGGACCCGGTCCCGGAGAGCGACGGCTCCCTGCCGCCGCTCCCGCCCGCCGTACTGCACCTGCGGCGCACCGTCGCCGCGCTGGCCCGACGAGCACTGGGGAGGGCGCTGTCGTGACCGACGACCAGCACGCGGAAGGCAGCTCCCAGGGCGGCGGCCGCTGGGACCCGCTGCCCCAGGGCGACTACGACGACGGGGCCACCGCGTTCGTCAAGCTCCCCGAAGGGGGCATCGACGCGCTCCTCGCCGCCGACAGTCCGCTCGCCGCGCCCGGTCACGGCTATGTGCCGCCGCAGATAGCGGTGGTGCCCGGCGCGAACGGCGTGACCGACCCCGCCGCCACCGGCAGCTGGGCGATCCCGGCCGACGACGGCACGCGCTGGCCCGACCCCAACGCCGTACGCCACGAGCCCGGCCACGACGACCGGTTCGCGTACCACCCCGGGGCCACCCAGCAGTGGACCTTCGAAGAGCCCGCCGAGGCCGCCGCACCCGGCCATGACGTGACCGGCGAGTGGTCCATCCCCGTCGCGGGCGGCGACCTGCCGGACGAATCGGGCGAGTTCACCACGTCCGCCCTGATCGAGCACTGGGGCGGCACCCCGCCCGCCACCCTCCCCGGCGGCGCGCCCGCGCCCTGGGCGACGGAGGGCGCCGGGGCCACGTGGGGGCAGCAGGCCACCGATCCGCGTGCCGACGGCCCCCGGGCCGACGCCGGGCACCCGGAGGAGGGCGCGCCCGCCCACCCGGACGCCGCCCCGCCGTACCGGCCCGCCGAGGAGCACGCCCCGGCGGCGCCCGAGCCGGCCGATGCGGCCTTCGAGGGTCCCGCCGAGCACCTCGCGCGGCCCGACGCCGACGACACGGACGGCACCGGCGACACGGACCACACCGGCGGCACCGACGCCGAAGACACCCGCCCGGAGACGGCCGCCGGAACAGCCGTGGACGACGAGTCCGACGGCCCGGCTGCCCCGGAAGAGATGGCGGACGAGGCGCCGGACGAGGCGGCCCCGGGCCCGGACGACCAGGGCGAGGCGGACGACACCCCGGACACTCCGGAGGAGCAGGCACCGCTCCCGCCGCACGAGGAACACCCCCTCGCCTCCTACGTCCTGCGCGTCAACGGCGCCGACCGCCCGGTCACCGACGCCTGGATCGGCGAGTCCCTGCTGTACGTCCTGCGTGAGCGCCTCGGTCTGGCCGGTGCCAAGGACGGCTGCTCCCAGGGCGAGTGCGGGGCCTGCAACGTCCAGGTGGACGGCCGGCTCGTCGCCTCCTGCCTGGTGCCCGCGGTCACTTCGGCCGGCAGCGAGGTCCGCACGGTCGAGGGACTCGCCGCCGACGGACAGCCCTCCGACGTGCAGCGGGCGCTCGCCCGGTGCGGTGCCGTGCAGTGCGGCTTCTGCGTGCCCGGCATGGCGATGACCGTGCACGACCTGCTGGAGGGCAATCCGGCGCCGACCGAGATCGAGACGCGCCAGGCGCTGTGCGGCAACCTGTGCCGCTGCACCGGCTACCGGGGTGTCCTGGAGGCCGTCAAGGACGTCGTGGCCGAACGCGAGGCGCACGCCGAGGCCGAGGCCGAGGGCGGGACGGACACGGGCGAGGTGCGCATCCCGCACCAGGCGGGCCCGGGAGCGGGCGGGGTCAGCCCGTCGCTGTTCGAGGCCTCCGGCTTCGAGGCGCCCGGCCCACAGATCCCGCGCGACCCCCAGCCGCCGTACGAGCAGCCGTACGAGCAGCCGTACGGGCAGGACGGAGGCCAGGCGTGAGCATCGAAGCAGCCGCACCCGCGGAGCCCGCTCCCGATCAGCCGCCGCGCGGCCTCGGCGTCTCCCTGCTGCCGTCCGACGCCCACGCCAAGACCGAGGGCACCTTCCCGTACGCGGCCGACCTGTGGGCCGAGGGCCTGCTCTGGGCGGCCGTGCTGCGCTCCCCGCACCCGCACGCGCGCATCGTCTCGATCGACACCTCCCACGCGCGCGACATGCCCGGCGTACGGGCCGTCATCACCCACGAGGACGTGCCCGGCACCCCCCGCTACGGCCGCGGCACGCCCGACCGCCCGGTCTTCGCCTCCGAGGTGGTACGGCACCACGGAGAGCCCATCGCGGCCGTCGCCGCCGACCACCCGGACACCGCGCGGCTGGCCGCGGCCGCCGTGATCGTCGAGTACGAGACGCTCGACCCGGTGACCGACCCGGAGCACGCCTTCGAGGCCGAACCGCTGCACCCCGACGGCAACCTGATCCGGCACATCCCGCTGCGCCACGGCGACCCCGACGCGGCCGGCGAGATCGTCGTGGAGGGCCTCTACCGCATCGGCCGCCAGGACCCCGCGCCCATCGGCGCCGAGGCCGGGCTCGCCGTGCCGCGCCCCGACGGCGGCGTGGAGCTGTACCTCGCGTCCACCGACCCGCACACCGACCGCAACACCGCGGCGGCCGTCTACGGGCTGGACACCGACCGGGTGAAGATCGTCGTCACCGGCGTCCCGGGCGCCACCGCCGACCGCGAGGACCAGGGCTTCCAGCTCCCGCTCGGCCTGCTCGCGCTCAAGACCGGCTGCCCGGTGAAGCTGACCGCGACCCGCGAGGAGTCCTTCCTCGGCCACACCCACCGCCACCCCACCCTGCTGCGCTACCGCCACCACGCGGACGCCGAGGGCAACCTGGTCAAGGTCGAGGCGCAGATCCTGCTCGACGCGGGCCCCTACGCCGACTCCTCCGCCGAGGCGCTGGCCGCCGCGGTCTCCTTCGCCTGCGGCCCGTACGTCGTCCCGAACGCCTTCATCGAGGGCTGGGCGGTACGCACCAACAACCCGCCCTCCGGCCATGTGCGCGGCGAGGGCGCCATGCAGGTGTGCGCCGCCTACGAGGCGCAGATGGACAAGCTCGCCAAGAAGCTCGGCCAGGACCCGGCCGAACTGCGGCTGCGCAATGCGCTGGCCACCGGGGACGTCCTGCCCATCGGCCAGACCGTGACCTGCCCGGCGCCGGTCGCCGAACTCCTCCAGGCGGTGCGGGACTTCCCGCTGCCGGAGCTGCCCAAGGACACCCCCGAGGACGAGTGGCTGCTGCCCGGCGGCCCCGAGGGCGCGGGTGAGCCGGGCGCCGTGCGAAGAGGCGTCGGCTACGGCCTCGGCATGGTGCACATGCTCGGCGCGGAGGGCACCGACGAGGTCTCCACCGCGACCGTCAAGGTCCACGACGGCATCGCCACCGTGCTGTGCGCGGCCGTGGAGACCGGCCAGGGCTTCACCACGCTCGCCCGCCAGATCGTCCAGGAGACCCTCGGGATCGACGAGGTGCACGTCGCGCCCGTCGACACCGACCAGCCCTCGGCCGGGGCGAGCTGCCACGGCCGCCACACCTGGGTCTCCGGTGGCGCGGTGGAGCGGGCGGCCAAGATGGTCCGCACCCAGCTGCTCCAGCCCCTCGCGCACAAGTTCGGTATGTCCACCGAGCTGCTGCAGATCAACGACGGCAGGATCACGTCGTACGACGGCGTCCTGTCGACCACCGTCACCGAGGCGATGGACGGCAAGGAGCTGTGGGCCACCGCCCAGTGCCGCCCGCACCCCACCGAGCCGCTGGACGCCGAGGGACAGGGCGACGCCTTTGTCGGCCTCGCCTTCTGTGCGGTCCGCGCGGTGGTGGACGTCGACATCGAACTCGGCTCGGTACGGGTCGTGGAGCTCGCCGTCGCCCAGGACGTCGGCCGGATCCTCAACCCGGCGCAGCTCGCCGCGCGCATCGAGGCGGGCGTCACCCAGGGCGTCGGTATCGCCCTCACCGAGAACCTGCGCGCCCCGCGCGGTCTCGTCCGCCACCCCGACCTCACCGGGTACGCCCTGCCCACCGCCCTGGACGCGCCGGACATCCGGATCGTCAAGCTCGTGGAGGAGCGGGACGTGGTCGCCCCGTTCGGCGCCAAGGCGGCCAGCGCGGTACCGGTCGTGACGTCCCCGGCGGCGGTCGCCTCCGCGGTGCGCGCGGCGACCGGCCGCCCGGTCAACCGGCTGCCGATCCGCCCGCAGGCGGCGGTCGTGACCGGCCAGTAGTCCCCAAGCACCCCCGGGGCCTTCGCCGCTCACGGGGCGTTGTCAGTGGTGCCGCGTAGTGTTCGGGGCAGCTTGATGTACGCCTGAAGTCGCGGGGGAGCGATGAGCACGATCGACGCCGGTGTCACGGCGATCACCCTGACCGAGGACGATCTGGGGTCCCACGTCACACACGCGCCGACCCGTGTCCTGCTCACCGGCTCCGGACTGCCGGCCGACGGCGCCCTGTTCACCTTCGAGCCGCTCCGCACGGCGGGCCTGCGCACCCTCGCGGACGCCGCCGAGCGCCCCGCCCGGCTCGCCGAGGAGCTGCGGGACCGGCTGGTGATAGGGGAGTTGCTCGGCCCGGCGAGCGGTCTGCGGGAGTCGATCCTGCTCGACGGCCGGACGGGCGAGATCACCACCACCCACCTCCGTGCTCCGGGGGGCTGCCGCCCGCTCGCCCCCTCCCTCACCGTCCTGCTGCGGTTCGCCGCGGCCACCGAGGAACTGGCCGCCCTCCGCGGCCGCTTCGCCTCCCTCGCGGGCCGGCACGGCGTGAGGACGGCCACCGAGGCGTCCCGCCGGCTCCTCCGCCTGTTCGAGGAGGACACCGACGGTCGTGTCCCGCCGTACTGGAAGGTGGCCGCGCTGATCCGCCCCCTGGCACTGACGGCGGGTCCCGGCACCGACAGCGGGCTCACCCTGGACGTTCCCGCGCGCCTCATGAACGAGGAGTTCGGCCCGGGCCGGATGGTCCGCTTCGAGGAGGTCGACTTCCCCGCCGCGCTCACCCACGAGCCGACCCGCCGCTTCCTGCGCGAGACGGGACTGCCGGAGGACGCGGACGTCTTCCACTTCGACTTCGACACGGACGTGCCCCTGCCGACGCTGAGGGACCACCGCACCGTCGAGCGCGCGGGAGAGCACCCCCTGGAGCCGGGGGACGCGCTCCCGGCCCACTCCGACCGCCTGATACGCCTCGGCCGTCTGGTCGAGGACAACAGCCTGGTGGTGGACGGCACGACAGGCGCGGTCCTGACCTTCAGCGAGCCCGAGGGAACCCTGGAGGCCCTCAACACGGACGTCTCCACCCTCGCCTTCACCCTCTGGCTCCTGCACCGGGAGCGCGCGCTCGACTCGGACCTCGGCGGCGAACTCACCAGCGTCTACGACCAGCTGGCCGCGACGATGCTCCAGGTCCTCGCGTCGTACGACACGACGGGCACGGCGCCGGGCACCGGTTGGCACTACTGGACGGAGGTCTTCCGGGACGAGGCGGGCGGGACGCTCTGACACCGTGCTCTGACACCGTGCTCTGACACCGCGCTCTGGCCCCGTGCTCTGACACCGGCCGTTCATGAACGCCGTATGGCAGTCCTGTTTCGGCCTCCCCGAATTCCTTGAACCCCCTCGCCGCCCGGCCGTACGTTCGTACACGAATCAAGACCGTGTGCCCGAGCGGTTCAGGGACTCGCCTGCAAAGCGAGGTACGTGGGTTCGAATCCCGCCACGGTCTCCACCGTCCCTCCCGGCCTACGACCAAGGTCGCAGCCGGGAGGCGACCTCGGACAGGGGCCGAAGCGCGGGCCGCGACCTACGCTGGCGAGCATGACCGCCCTTGAGCCGCGCGACGCCCCCGACGTCGCGGACACATCCGCCGACAGCGCCGACGAGACGGTACTCGGGCGGTCCTACCGGGCGCTGAGCGTCGGCATCGTCTCCGTCGTGCTCCTCATCGCCTTCGAGGCGACCGCGGTGGGCACGGCCATGCCGGTCGCGGCCCGCGAACTGGACGGGGTGGCGCTGTACGCGTTCGCCTTCTCCGGGTACTTCACCACCAGCCTGTCCGGGATGGTGCTCGCCGGGCAGTGGTCGGACCGACGCGGTCCACTCGGGGCGCTGACCTGCGGGATCGGCGCGTTCGCGGCGGGGCTGGTGGTGTCCGGGACCGCCGGGGCGATGTGGGTGTTCATCGCCGGGCGGGCCGTCCAGGGGTTCGGCGGCGGACTGGTGATCGTCGCGCTGTACGTCGTCGTGGGCCGGGCCTACCCGGAACGGCTGCGCCCGGCGATCATGGCGGGGTTCGCGGCCGGATGGGTCCTGCCGTCCGTCGTCGGGCCGCTCGCGGCCGGGGCGGTGACCGAGCACCTCGGCTGGCGCTGGGTGTTCCTCGGGATCCCGGTACTGGTGGTGTTCCCGCTGGCACTGGCCCTCCCCCAGATACGGCGGCGGGCGGCGGGCCCCGTGCGCGAGGACGAGGCGACGGCACCCCCCGACCGGCGGCGCATCCGGCTCGCCCTCGGCATCTCCCTGGGCGCCGGGCTGCTCCAGTACGCGGCGCAGGATCTGCGCTGGGTGTCCGTGCTGCCCGGGCTCGCGGGCGCCGCGCTGCTGGTGCCCGCCGCGCGCGGGCTGCTGCCGCACGGGACCTACCGGGCCGCGCGCGGGCTGCCGTCCGTGGTCCTGCTGCGCGGGGTGGCCGCCGGGTCCTTCGTCGCCGCGGAGTCGTTCGTCCCGCTGATGCTGGTGACCCAGCGCGGCCTCACGCCGACGCTGGCCGGGTTCTCGCTGGCGGCGGGCGGGGCGACCTGGGCGCTGGGATCCTGGGTGCAGTCCCGGCCGCGGGTGAGGCCGTACCGGGAGCGGCTGATGACCGCGGGCATGGTGCTGGTCGCGCTCGCCATCCTGGTGGCGCCCAGCGTGCTGCTCGACGCCGTGCCGGTGTGGATTGTCGCCGTCGCCTGGGGCTTCGGCTGCTTCGGCATGGGACTGGTGATCGCCTCGACCAGCGTGCTCCTGCTGCACCTGTCCGCCCCCGAGGAGGCCGGGACCAACTCCGCCGCCCTCCAGATCTCCGACGCCCTCTCCAACGTGGTCCTCCTCGCGGCCGCGGGCGCGGCCTTCGCCACCCTGGGCGGCGGCATGGCGGGACACGTCACCACATCGGCCGGGCAGGGCGCGGCCCATCCGACGGCTTTCGCCGCCGTGTTCCTGCCGATGGCGGCCGTGGCGCTGCTGGGCGCCTGGGTGACGACGCGACTGGGCGAGCGAAGCCCGGCGGCCGGATGACGACCGGCCGGTCATCGACGCGGCCTCCGGTGCGGAGGGCGATGTCGAGGTGATCGCGCGGCGGTTGCGCGAGTTGTGACGTGGGTCCCACCCTCGGGTGGGCCCGCCTCGTCCGGGGCATCACGGCGCCGGGCCGCCGGTAGGGTGGCCCGGTTGTCATACCCAGCCGAGCAGCCCGACGCAGCCCGACCCCTCCACGGAGACCGTGACTACCACCGCCGCTTCCACGTCCCACTCCCATCACCTCTCCCCGGCCTTCCCCGGCCGCGCTCCCTGGGGCACCGCGGGCAAGCTGCGTGCCTGGCAGCAGGGGGCGATGGAGAAGTACGTCCAGGAGCAGCCACGCGACTTCCTGGCGGTCGCCACCCCCGGCGCCGGCAAGACGACCTTCGCCCTCACCCTCGCCTCCTGGCTGCTGCACCACCACGTCGTGCAGCAGGTGACCGTGGTCGCGCCCACGGAGCACCTCAAGAAGCAGTGGGCGGACGCGGCCGCACGGATAGGGATCAAGCTCGACCCCGAGTACAGCGCCGGACCGCTCGGCAAGGACTACCACGGTGTCGCCGTGACCTACGCCGGAGTCGGCGTGCGCCCGATGCTGCACCGCAACCGGGTCGAGCAGCGCAAGACCCTCGTCATCCTGGACGAGATCCATCACGCGGGTGACTCCAAGTCCTGGGGCGAGGCCTGCCTGGAGGCCTTCGAACCGGCCACCCGACGGCTGACGCTCACCGGTACGCCGTTCCGGTCCGACACCAACCCCATCCCCTTCGTCACCTACGAGGAAGGACCCGACGGCATCCGCCGGTCCTCCGCCGACTACACCTACGGCTACGGCTCCGCCCTGTCCGACGGTGTCGTGCGACCGGTCATCTTCCTCTCCTACAGCGGCAACATGCGCTGGCGCACCAAGGCCGGCGACGAGATCGCCGCCAGGCTCGGCGAGCCCATGACGAAGGACGCCGTCAGCCAGGCCTGGCGCACCGCGCTGGACGCGCGCGGCGAGTGGATGCCGAGCGTGCTGCGCGCCGCCGACCAGCGGCTCACCGAGGTCAGGAAGGCCATCCCGGACGCGGGCGCGCTCGTCATCGCCTCCGACCAGGAGTCGGCACGCGCCTACGCCAAGCTGATCCGGGAGATCACCGGGACCAGGGCCACGCTGGTGCTGTCCGACGACGTCGGCGCCTCGAAGCGGATCGACGAGTTCAGCAGCAGCACCGACCGCTGGATGGTCGCGGTCCGCATGGTGTCCGAAGGCGTCGACGTGCCCCGGCTCGCCGTCGGCGTGTACGCCACCACGATCTCCACCCCGCTCTTCTTCGCTCAGGCCGTCGGCCGTTTCGTGCGTTCCCGGCGGCGCGGCGAGACCGCCTCCGTGTTCCTGCCCACCGTCCCCGACCTGCTCACCTTCGCCAACGAGATGGAGGTGGAACGGGACCACGCCCTCGACAAGCCGAAGAAGGAGGGCGAGGAGGACCCGTACGCCGAGTCCGAGAAGGAGATGGAGGAGGCGAACAAGGAGCAGGACGAGGACACCGGCGAGCAGGACACGCTGCCCTTCGAGGCGCTGGAGTCCGACGCGGTCTTCGACCGGGTGCTCTACGACGGCGCCGAGTTCGGCATGCAGGCCCACCCCGGCAGCGAGGAGGAGCAGGACTACCTCGGCATCCCGGGTCTCCTCGAACCCGACCAGGTGCAGCTGCTGCTCCAGAAGCGTCAGGCCAGGCAGATCGCGCACAGCCGCAAGAAACCGGACACCGAGGCCGACCTGCTGGAACTGCCCGCCGAGCGGCGGCCGGTGGTCTCCCACAAGGAGATGATGGAGCTGCGCAAGCAGCTCAACACCCTGGTGAGTGCCTACGTCCACCAGAGCGGCAAACCGCACGGTGTGATCCACACCGAACTGCGACGGGTGTGCGGCGGCCCGCCGAGCGCCGAGGCGACGGCCGGGCAGCTGCGGCAGCGGATCGACAAGGTACGGGAATGGGCCACCCGCATGAAGTGACGCGGGCCTGAACTTCCCGTGCACATTCCCCGGGCGCGCGTATCCGGACGAATGATGCCAGGCCGGGACCGGTGCTGCCCGGATTCTGGACGAAGACTTCCGCTGAGCGAACCCACGCCGCTACTGTCCGGTTACGCACACGCCCCGTGGCAGCGCCGCCGCGGAGCGCAGCCGTGAAGCGTTGGGTCCGGAGCCGCCGGGCCGTCATGCCGACCGGCGGCCTCTGAAAGGCGCGTCGCCGACGGGACTCGGTGACGCGACCGCTGCCAAGGGGGCGCCGACCTCGCCACCGAAGGAGTGTGGGCGTCGTGACCGCGGAGACCTCTCAGACGCTCGACCGGGGACTGCGCGTCCTCAAACTGCTGGCCGACACGGACCACGGGCTGACCGTCACCGAGCTCGCCGGCAAGCTGGGCGTGAACCGGACCGTCGTGTACCGGCTGCTCGCCACGCTCGAACAGCACGCGCTCGTGCGGCGTGATCTGGGCGGGCGGGCCCGGGTCGGGCTCGGGGTGCTGCGGCTGGGCCGGCAGGTGCACCCGCTGGTACGGGAGGCGGCGCTGCCCGCACTCAGGTCGCTGGCCGAGGACATAGGCGCGACGGCCCATCTCACCCTCGTGGACGGCACGGAGGCGCTGGCCGTGGCGGTGGTCGAGCCCACGTGGACGGACTACCACGTGGCGTACCGGGCGGGACTGCGCCATCCGCTGGACCGGGGAGCCGCGGGCCGGGCGATCCTCGCGGCCCGGCAGTCCCCGTCGGCGGAACCCGGGTACACCCTCACCCACGGCGAACTGGAGACCGGCACCAGCGGAGCGGCGGCCCCGCTGCTCGGGGTCACCGGAGTGGAGGGCAGCGTGGGCGTGGTGATGCTGACGGACGCGGTACCGGAGCGCGTGGGACCCCGGGTGGTGGACGCGGCACGGGAGGTCGCCGACGCGTTGCGGTAGTTTCCGCCACGTTAGATTTGCCTTGTGCTCTCTCGTCTCTCGCGCCCCCGGGCCATCGCCGTCTGTGCCCTGCCCGTCGTGGCCCTGATCGCCACGGCGGTCCTCGTGCCGCTGCCGTTCTCGGTGGCGCAGCCCGGGATGACGGCCAACGTGCTCGGGAAGAACCGGGGCACCGAGGTGATCACGGTGGCCGGGGCGCCGACCCGCCCGACCAGCGGCCAGCTGCGGATGACGACCATCGAGGCGACCGGACCGGACGCGCAGGTGTCGCTCGGCGACGTGATCGGCAACTGGTTCCGCTCGGACCGCGCGGTGATGCCGCGCGACGCGGTGTACCCGAGCGGCGACGACCTCAAGGAGATCGAGCGGCACAACACCGAGCAGATGGAGCAGTCCCAGGACGCGGCGGCCGAGGCGGCGCTGAAGTACCTGGGCCTGAGCGACAAGGACGTCAAGGTCACCCTGAGGCTGGCCGACGTCGGCGGGCCGAGCGCCGGACTGCTGTTCTCCCTCGGCATCGTCGACAAGCTCGACGGCGACGGCCGCGGCGGCGACCTCACCGGCGGCCGCACGATCGCCGGCACGGGGACCATCGACGGCGTCGGAACGGTCGGCGCGGTCGGGGGAGTGGGCCTGAAGACGCAGGCCGCGCGGCGGGACGGCGCCACCGTCTTCCTGGTGCCGAAGGCCGAGTGCGGCGAGGCGAAGTCGGAGCTCCCCAAGGGGCTGCGGCTGATCCCCGTGACCACCCTGAAGGGGGCGGTGGACTCCCTGGCGGCCCTGCAGACGGGCAAGGGAACCGTCCCGAGCTGCTAGGCGGTCACCTGCCGCGGCCCTACTTCACGAAGCCCTGCTGCCGCATCCAGTCCAGCGCCACCTGGTGCGGGTCCTCCCCGTCGACATCCACCTTCGCGTTGAGGGTCTGTGCCACGGAGTTGTCGAGCTTCGCCGTGACGGGGTCGAGTACGGAGGCGATGGCCGGCCACTTCTTGAAGGTCCTGGAGTTGATCTCGGGGGCGGCATTGTAGTCGGGGAAGAACTTACGGTCGTCCGCCATCACCGTCAGGTCCATGGACGTGATCCGCCCGTCGGTGGTGTACACCTCGCCGTAGGTGCAACTGCCCTTGGCCGTCTCGGTGTAGACGATCCCGGTGTCCATCTGGGTGACATGCGCGGCGGGGATCCTCATCCCGTACGCCTTCTCCATCCCGCGCAGCCCGTCGGCCCGGTTGGCGAACTCGCCCTCCACGCACAGCGTCACCGCCCCGGGGTCGGACTTGCTGAGCGCGGCCACCTGCGACAGGGTTCGGGTGCCGTACTTCCTGAGATTGGCCCGGTTCATGGCCAGGGCGTAGGTGTTGTTCAGCCGTGACGGCGGCAGCCAGGTCAGCCCGTTCCGCAGATCGGCGTCCCGCACGGCCTGCCACTGCCGGTGCGGGTCGGGGATCGGGGTGCTGTGGCCCAGGTAGGTGATCCAGGCGGTGCCCGTGTACTCGTACATGGCGTCCGCCTCCCCGCTCCTGACCGCCTCCCGTGACCCGATGGACCCCTGGATGCCGGTCCGGTCGATCACGTCGGCTCCGGCCGCCTGGAAGACGATGCCCATCATCGCGCCGAGGATGAGACTCTCCGTGTCCGCCTTGGACGTCACGGTCAGATGAGCGCCCTTGAGTGGTTCCCCCCGACCGATCGATCCGGGCTTGACGTCGTCGGCCATCGGGGACCCGCTGCGCAGCCCGCATCCGGCCGCGACCAGGACCAGCGCCGCCGCGACGACGGCCCGGGGCGCGGCGGTCATGGGCCCGCCTCCAGCCCCCGGGGCCGCAGCAGCAGTTCCGCCAGGGAGGCCAGCCAGTCGATCAGGAGGGCCAGGACCACGGTGAGGACGGAACCCAGGATCAGCACCGGCATGCGCTGGTTGGTGATGCCCGCCGTGATCAGGACGCCCAGACCGCCGCCCCCGCCGAACGCGGCCAGCGTCGCCGTGCCGACGCACAGGACCAGAGCCGTGCGGACGCCCGCCAGGATGAGCGGCACGGCCAGGGGGAGTTCCACGCGGGCCAGTACGCCCGCCGGTGACATGCCGATGCCGCGGGCCGCCTCAAGCAGGGTCGGGTCGTTCGCCCGCAGGCCCGCCACGGTGTTGGACAGCACCGGAAGTACGGCGTACGCGGTGATGCCGATCAGCGCCGCCCGCATACCGGTGCCGAGCCAGATCACCAGCAGGGCGAGCAGGCCGATGGCCGGGGTCGCCTGGCCCGCGTTGGCGACCGCCATGACCGCGCCGGTCGTCCTGCGCAACGGCGCGCGGGTCAGCAGAACGCCCAGCGGGATCGCGATGACCACCACGAAGAAGGCGGAGAACACGGTGAGTTCGACATGCTGCCGCAGCGCCTTGGACACCTGGCCGCCGGACAGCGCGTTGCGGGAGACCTCGTCCAGGTCGGCGTGGCGCAGCCACAGCCAGGTCAGCAGCAGGACCAGCGCGAGGACGGCGGGCAGTACGGTCAGCCGCCGCCAGGTCAGCCGGCGCGGTGGCGCGGGAGCCGTACTCCTCGCCGCCTGGTTCACCGCCGGCCCGGCCGCGGTCATGTCCGGTCCGCCAGCAGTGCGTGCGCGGAGTCCATCAGGGTCCCCACGTCCACGACCCCCGCGTACGCCCCGTCGGGCCCGGTCACCGGGACCCGCCCCGCACGGTCCGCCAGCACCGCCTCCAGCGCGTCCCGCAGCGTCGCGTCCGCGCGCACCGTGCGGCGCACCGGCGACCGGGCAAGGTCCCCCTCGCGCAGCCAGCCGACGGGACGGCGGTGTGCGTCGAGGAGCAGGACCTCGCGCGCGCCGCTGTCCCGCAGCCGGTCCAGGATCTCGTGTCGTGGAGCGTCCTCGGCGACCGTGGGACACGCGCCGAGCCGGATGTCCCGCACCTGGGTCAGGTTCAGCCGCTTCAGCGCGGCGCCCGCCCCGACGAACCCGGACACGAAGCCGTCGGCCGGGCCGGTGAGGATCGCCTCCGGGGTGTCGAACTGGGCGATGTGCGAGCGCTCGCGCAGTACCGCGATCCGGTCGCCGAGTTTCACCGCCTCGTCGAAGTCATGGGTGACGAAGACGATCGTCTTGCGCAGTTCCCTCTGGAGCCGCAGCAACTCGTCCTGGAGCCGTTCCCGGGTGATCGGATCCACCGCGCCGAAGGGCTCGTCCATCAGCAGCACCGGCGGATCCGCCGCCAGCGCCCGCGCCACGCCCACCCGCTGCTGCTGGCCGCCGGAGAGCCGGCGCGGATAGCGGCCGCGGAACTCGCCGGGGTCCAGACCGACCAGGTGGAGCATCTCCTCCACTCGTTCCCCGGTCCGCGCCCTGGACCAGCCGAGCATCCTCGGTACGAGGCCGATGTTCTGGGCGACGGTCATGTGCGGGAACAGCCCCGAGGACTGGATCGCGTACCCCACCTCGCGGCGCAGCCGTACCGGGTTGATGCCCGTGACGTCCTCGCCGTCGATCCGGATGCGCCCGCCGGTCGGCTCGATCAGCCGGTTGATCATCTTCAGTGTGGTCGACTTGCCGCACCCGGAGGGACCGACAAGGACCACCGTCTCGCCGGCCCGGATGCTCATGTTCACGCCGTCCACGGCGGCCTCCGCGCTGCCGGGGTAGCGCTTGCTCAGGTTCTCCAGCTCGATCGAGGCGCCGTGCCCGGCCCTGTCGTGCCCGTCCCCGCCGTCAGCCACCACGGATCCCGCTGGAGATCGTCAGCCGCCCGAGCAGCACGTACGCGGCGTCGAACAGCAGGGCCAGGACGATGATCCCGAGCGTGCCCGCGAGCACCTGGTTGAGCGCGTTGTGGCTTCCCAGCGAGGCGATCCCGCGGAAGATCTCGTTGCCGAGGCCGGGCCCGGAGGCGAAGGCGGCCACGGCCGCGATCCCCATCAGCATCTGGGTGGAGATCCGGATGCCGGTCAGGATCGGCGGCCAGGCGAGCGGCAGCTCCACCCGCAGCAGCAGCGCCGACCGGGACATACCGATGCCGCGCGCCGCGTCCACCAGGTCCGGATCGACCCCGCGCAGCCCCACCACCGCGTTCCGTACGACCGGCAGCAGCCCGTACAGCGTCAGCGCGATCACCGTCGGCGGCACGCCGAGACCCACGGCCGGGATCAGCAGACCGAGCAGGGCCAGCGACGGCACGGTGAGCAGGGTGGCGGTGACCGTGGTGGCGAGGTCGCCCGCCCAGCCGCGGCGGTAGGTGACGATCCCGGTCAGCACCCCGAGCAGGCTAGCCACGACCATGCACTGGAAGACGACACTGGCGTGCTGCCAGGCGTCCGTGAGCAGCTGCTGATGGCGTTCGCCCACGTACTCCCAGAAGCCCACGCGCACTCACCCCTGGTCGGTCAGGTTCCTTCCGGATCCTCCGCCGCCTGTTCCACCAGCGGGATGATCCGCAGCGGGACGGGGTTCTCCATGACGATCGCCGTGGAGGCCCGGACGATCCCATCAAAACCGACGACCCGGTCGATCACCCGCTGGAGATCCGCGTTCGAGCGGGCCACCAGACGGCACAGCATGTCCCCGCTGCCGGTGGTGGTGAGCAGCTCCAGCACCTCCGGCACGGTCGCCAAGTGCGCCCGCACGTCGGTTCCTTGGCCCTGCCGGATCTGGAGCGTGGCGAACGCGGTGACCGGGTAGCCGAGCGCCGCCGGATCCACCTGGGGGCCGAACCCGCGGATGACTCCGTTCGACTGAAGCCGGTCGAGCCGCGCCTGCACCGTGCCCCGCGCCACGCCGAGCCGCCGGGACATCTCCAGCACGCCGACACGCGGCTCCCGGGCCAGCAGCACGATGATCCGTCCGTCCAGCCGGTCGATCGCCATGCCGTGCCTCCCAAGGTGGTCATCCTGTACAGAAAGTCCGCCGGTACGGCCATATCGGTGAGCAGATTGCCCAGCGGACACGCAAACTATTGCGCACCTTGTGGAGCGGGGCCAGGCTTCCGCCATGACGCAGACCACACACCACACCCCCGACACCGCGCGGCAGGCCGACCCCTTCCCGGTCAAGGGAATGGACGCGGTCGTCTTCGCCGTGGGCAACGCCAAGCAGGCGGCGCACTTCTACTCCACCGCCTTCGGTATGAAGCTGGTCGCCTACTCGGGTCCGGAGACCGGCAGCCGTGAGACCGCGAGCTATGTCCTGGAGAACGGCTCCGCCCGGTTCGTGTTCACCTCGGTCGTCAAGGCCGCCACCCCCTGGGGCCAGTTCCTCGACCGGCACGTGGCCGAGCACGGCGACGGCGTCATCGACCTGGCCATCGAGGTCCCGGACGCCCGCCGTGCCTACGCCTACGCGATCGAGCAGGGCGCCACTTCGGTGGCCGAGCCGTACGAGCTGAAGGACGAGCACGGCACGGTCGTCCTCGCCGCCATCGCCACCTACGGCGAGACCCGCCACACCCTGGTCGACCGCTCCGGCTACGACGGCCCCTACCTGCCCGGCTACGCCGCGGCCGCCCCGATCGTGGAGCCGCCCGCCCAGCGCACCTTCCAGGCCATCGACCACTGCGTCGGCAACGTCGAACTCGGCCGGATGAACGAGTGGGTCGGCTTCTACAACAAGGTCATGGGCTTCACGAACATGAAGGAGTTCGTGGGCGACGACATCGCGACCGAGTACAGCGCACTGATGTCGAAGGTGGTGGCCGACGGGACCCTGAAGGTCAAGTTCCCGATCAACGAGCCCGCCGTCGCCAAGAAGAAGTCCCAGATCGACGAGTACCTGGAGTTCTACGGCGGCGCGGGCGTCCAGCACATCGCGCTCAACAGCAACGACATCGTCGCCACGGTGCGTGCCATGCGCGCGGCCGGCGTCGAGTTCCTGAACACCCCGGACTCGTACTACGACACGCTCGGCGAGTGGGTCGGCGACACCCGTGTCCCGATCGACACCCTGCGGGAGCTGAAGATCCTCGCCGACCGTGACGAGGACGGCTATCTGCTGCAGATCTTCACCAAGCCGGTCCAGGACCGGCCGACCGTCTTCTTCGAGATCATCGAGCGGCACGGCTCGATGGGCTTCGGCAAGGGCAACTTCAAGGCCCTGTTCGAGGCGATCGAGCGGGAGCAGGACAAGCGCGGCAACCTCTGAGGCCACCCGGTGAGCCGGCGTCCCGTCGGCTCACCGGCTCCTCCGTTCACCGGCCTCGGCTCACCGCACCTTCGCGAGCTCGATGTCCGCTGGCGTGTCCGCGTCGGCCGGTGCCCCCAGCGTCCGCAGCGCCTCCCGCGCCTGGGTCACCCGCGTCGGTGAGAAGTACGGGTTGATCCGCAGGGCCTCCTCCAGATGACGCCGGGCGGGCCCGGTGTCGTCCAGCGCCTGCTCGATCACGCCCAGGTGGTACATGTACAGCGCGCTGCGCACCCCGCCCCCGTGCTCCTTGTCGGTGGCGGTCTTCGCGTACTTCAGCGCCCCCTCGTTGTCGCCCGCCCGGTGCAGCGCCCAGCCCAGCGCGTCGGCCACCTCGATCCCCGGCTGCCGCTCCCACTCCGCCGTCAGCCGGGCCACGGCGTCCCGGGCGTCCCCGTGGTCCGCCTCGAACTGGCCGAGCACCAGCTCGTCGTCCACCCCGCCCGCCGTGTCCTGGGCCACCCGCACCCGCAGCAGGTCGTACTGCGTGCGCGCCTCCGACCGCTGTCCCAGCGCCTCGTGCAACTCGCCCAGCTCCAGCATGTACTGCGGGCTCGGCTGCGCGGCCAGCGCGTCCTGATAGGCGGTCAGGGCCTCGTCGGTGCGGCCCAGCGCGGCCAGCGCCCTCCCCTTCCCGGCCAGCGCCGCCGGCTGCCCGGGATCCAGGAGCAGAGCCTCTTCGTAGTGACGCAACGCGTCCTCCCGGTCCCCGCGCTCCCAGGACAGCTGACCCGTGCGCTCCAGGTAGAGCGCCTGCTCGGCGGGCGTGCGCGCGGCCGCCGCGGCGTCCGCCAGCTGCGCCGCCGCGTCCTCGCGCCAGCCCCGGTCCCGGTAGACGGCGGCCGCCTGCGCCATCACGGCAGGCCGGGCGGCGCCCTGCGCCTTCAGCGCCGTCAGTTTCTCCAGGGTGCTGCGGGCCGCCTTGTAGTCGCCGAGCCCGTTGTACGCGTCGATCAGCTGCGGGTATGCGCTCCAACGCTGCGGCTCCGCCTGTACCGCCTGCTCCGCCCACCGCTTGGCCTCGGCGAAGTCACGGCGCGCCGAGGCCAGCGCGGCCAGCCCGTCCAGGGCCGCCGCGTTCGCCGTGGCGACCGTTTCCGGCGCGCTCCCGGCGCTCGTCTTCTCCTCCACCCGGCGCAGCGAGGTGCGCAGTGCCTCTTCGGCCTTCGGGTACACGGCGGCGTCGGCGCTCCTGCGGCCCTGTTCCACATAGGCCGTGCCCAGTACCGCCCACGCCCGCGCGTCCTGCGGATGAGCCCGCAGATACCGTTCCCGGTCCCCGATCAGCGCCGTGAGCGCGGGCAGCGCGGCCGGTACCCCGGCCCTGACCTCGGTCAGTGCCTGCGGCCCGGCGCCGCGCGCGGGTGGCTTGAGGTGGTGCTCGACCGACGGCAGCAGTGTCAGTGCCCCGCCGACCGCGGCCCCGGCCACCACTCCCGCCACGAGGGAGATGGCCAGCGCGCGCCACAGCCGCCGACGGCGCGGCGGCTGCTCCGGGACCGGGGGCGTACCAGGGCCGGACTGTGCGTTCTCCATGTCGCTCACTGTGCGTCAATATGACGGTCATACTGGTGAGCCTCCGGCGCGTGCCGGACGGGGTTCACACCGATGGCCCCGGGTGCGACGCTGTGATCATGAGCCGTATCCAAGCCGCACCCGACCCCGTCCACGGCGACCTCGGCGACCGGCTCCGCGCGGGCCTGCCGGCCGACGCGGTCCTCCTCGACCCCGACGTGACGGCGGCCTACGCCAACGACATGGCGAGCTTCTGCCCGGCGGGAATCCCCGCCGCCGTGGTCCTGCCGCGCACCGTCGCGGAAGTCCAGCACGTCATGCGCGTCGCCACCGAACTGCGCGTCCCCGTCGTTCCGCAGGGCGCCCGCACCGGCCTGTCCGGCGGCGCCAACGCCTCCGAGGGCTGCGTCGTACTGTCCCTCACCCGGATGAACCACATCCTGGAGATCAACCCCGTCGACCGTGTCGCCGTGGTCGAACCGGGCGTCGTCAACGCCGCCCTCTCCCGCGCGGTCGAGGAACACGGCCTCTACTACCCGCCGGACCCCTCCAGCTGGGAGACGTGCACCATCGGCGGCAACATCGGCACCGCCTCCGGCGGGCTGTGCTGCGTCAAGTACGGCGTGACGGCCGAGTACGTCCTCGGCCTCGACGTCGTCCTGGCCGACGGCCGCCTGATGTCCACCGGCCGCCGCACCGCGAAGGGCGTGGCCGGATACGACCTGACCCGGCTCTTCGTCGGCTCCGAGGGCTCGCTCGGCATCGTCGTACGAGCCGTCCTCGCGCTACGGCCCAAGCCGCCCCGCCAGCTGGTACTGGCCGCCGAGTTCGCCTCCGCGGCCGACGCCTGCGACGCGGTGTGCCGGATCATGACCGGCGGCCATGTGCCGTCCCTGCTGGAACTCATGGACCGCACGACCGTCAAGGCGGTCAACGCCTTCGCGAACATGGGCCTGCCGGAGACCACCGAGGCCCTGCTCCTGGCCGCCTTCGACACCCCGGACCCGGCCCCCGACCTGGCCGCCGTCGGCGCGCTGTGCGAGGCCGCCGGAGCCACCCAGGTGGTCCCCGCCGAGGACGCCGCCGAGTCCGAACTCCTGCTCCAGGCACGCCGGCTGTCCCTCACCGCGCTCGAGGCGGTCAAGGGCACGACGATGATCGACGACGTGTGCGTGCCCCGGTCCAGACTCGGCGAGATGCTCGAAGGAGTCGAGCGGATCGCCGCGAAGTACGGCCTGACGATCGGCCTCTGCGCCCACGCCGGGGACGGCAACACCCATCCCACCGTCTGCTTCGACGCCCAGGACGCCGACGAGTCCCGTCGGGCGCGCGAGTCCTTCGACGAGATCATGGCGCTCGGGCTGGAACTCGGCGGCACCATCACCGGCGAGCACGGCGTGGGCGTGCTGAAGAAGGAGTGGCTGGCCCGGGAGATCGGCCCGGTCGGGCTGGAGATGCAGCGGGCGGTGAAACAGGTCTTCGACCCGCTGGGCATCCTCAACCCGGGCAAGGTGTTCTGACGTCTACGGGGCGAGCAGCTGGTCGAGGGCGTCGTCCATCCCCAGCCGCTCGCCCTCCGTGCCCGGCGGCACCACGCGCAGCGTCCGTTCCAGCCACGCGGACACCTGAGCGGAGGGCGCCTCCAGCAGGGCCTCGCCGTCCGGGGAGCTGAGCGCCATCACTATGACGCCCCGGCCCGCCACCCTCGCCGGCCACACCCGGACGTCCCCCTGACCGCACTCCCGGAACACCCCCTCCACCAGGAGCTCGCGCGCGAACGTCCAGTTCACCGGTTGCGCGGAGTTGACGTGAAAGGTGACCTGTACGGCGTACGGGTCGGCGGTGCGGTAGCCGAGCCGGGCCGGGACCGGGACGCTGTGCTCGGGCGACAGGACGAGCCTGACCTCCAGTTCGCGTTCCACCACGGTGCAGTGCATGGCGGCGTTCCTCTCTAGGGTCGCGGGCGGTGCCCGGGGCCTTGTGTCCGCCCCGTACCACGGGAGAGGAAGAGCGGGCACGGCCATTACGCGGGTACCGGATAATTTTCCTCCGAACCCGTGAAGCGGGCGCCCGGTGTTGCCCGGATGGGGGTGGGTCCGGCGGGACTCGCGGTGGGCGCTGCGCGCGTCTGATAGATGTGGAGCCTCCATACAGGAGTTTCCGTGTCTAGGCGTGGAGGCTCCATACGACCCCCGAGCAGATACGGGACGACGGACATGAGCGCCCCAACTCCGGGCCCCGGCGACGACAGGCCCCGCGAAGGGTATTACCCGGACCCGTCCATTCCTGGATATGTCCGGTACTGGAACGGCGCGGCCTGGGTGCCCGGCACCAGCCGGCCGGCGCCGCGGGACGGCGAACCGCTCATCGCGCCACGCGGCGTGCTCCCGGCGCCGCCCGCCGTGGAGGAGACCGGCCCGCACTTCTTCGACGAGGACCCGCAGCCCACGCCCGCGTGGGGAGCCGACCCGGCCCAGCAGTCCGGGTTCGGCGGCGAGCAGGACCGCCGGGTCACCTGGGGCGCCGACCCGGGGATGCCCGCGGACACCCCGGTGTGGCAGGACAGCGCGCCCGCACCTGCCGACGGCCCGGCGGACCGGTCCGACGGGCCGCCGGAGGGCACGTTCACGCTCCGCAGGCCCACCTCGGCTCCGGGCACCGGCGGCGCCGGACCCGCCGAGAGCGGCTCCGGCCGCCCCGGCTTCGGCGCCGGAAAAGCCGCGGCAGCGCGCGCCGCCGCGGCACAGACGGGACCGGGTCAGGCGCAGACGGGGCCGGGTCAGGCGGGGCTGGGTCACGCGGGGTCGGGTCAGGCAGGCATGGGTCACGCCGGGTCGGGTCAGGCGGGTATGGGTCACGCCGGGTCGGGCCAAGCGGGGCTGGGCCAAGCCGGGCCGGGTCAGGCAGGCATGGGTCAGGCAGGAACGGGCCAAGCAGACATGGGTCAGGCAGGGCTTGGCCAAGCAGGGCCGGGGCACGCGGGGTCGGGCCAAGCGGGGCTGGGTCAAGCAGGCGCGGGCCACGCAGGCACGGGTCACGCAGGCACGGGTCAAGCAGGGCTGGGCCAAGCAGGCCCGGGGCATGCGGGGATTGGCCAGGCAGTGTCCGGGCGCCCGGGGATGAGCCAAGCGGCGTCGGCGCAGTCGGCCGGGGCCGTCGCGCAGCCGTCCGCCGGGGGCGCCCAGCCGCCCGTTGCCGCCGCGCCCTCCCTGCCCCAGCAGCAGGGCTCCGGCGCGCCCATGGCGAGCGGAACCGGTGGTGGCCAGTCCTCCTGGGCGCAGCAGGTGCACCAACTCGCGGGCGCGGGCGGTGAACAGCCCGTGGCGCCGTGGAAGCCGCCGGTGGAGGACCCGTTCCTGGCGGCGGCCCGGCGGCAGTCGGCGGCGCGCCCCGCCGGACTGGGCAGGCGGCTCGCGGCGCGGCTGTTCGACACCCTGGTCGTCGGCGCGCTGACGGCCGCGGCCGCCGTACCGCTCGGCGTCAGGGCGGCCGACCACATCCAGCAGAAGGTCGACGCGGCCGAGCAGTCCGGCCGCACGGTCACCGTCTGGCTGCTCGACGGGACGACGGGGGCCTACCTCGGCATCGTCCTGGGCGTGCTGCTCGTCGCCGGGATCCTGTACGAGGTGCTGCCCACCGCCAAGTGGGGCCGCACCCTGGGCAAGCGGCTGTGCGGTCTGGAGGTCCGGGACATCGAGGCCCACGAGCCCCCGGAGTTCGGGGCGGCGCTGCGCCGCTGGCTGGTCTACGTCCTTCCCGGCCTGCTGGGCATCGGCGTCCTCGGCGTCCTCTGGTGCCTGTTCGACCGGCCGTGGCGTCAGTGCTGGCACGACAAGGCGGCGCACACCTTCGTCGCGGGCTGAACCACGGGGCCCGTCGCCCGGACGGCCGCCCGCCGGATGCGAACCCGGTCCGCTCGCGATCGACTCGGGCCATGAGCACCGAACCGCCCCCCGGCTCCGGACAGCAGCCACCGGACGACGACCCGTTCAGGAAGCCGCCCCCGTCGGGGTCGGGTTCGGGCTCGCCGTACGACGCCCCGCCCGGCGGCGGCGGGCCGTACGGCGGCGGACCGCAGGGTGGTGGTGGCCCCTACGGCGGTGGGCCGCACGGTGGCGGCGGCCCCTACGGCGGCGGACCGCACGGTGGCGGTATGCCGCCCTACGGCGGTGGCGGCGGCGACTACTCCACCGACCCGCTCGCGGGTATGCCCCCGCTCGCCGACAGCGGCAAGCGCACGCTCGCCCGCATCATCGACATGATCCTGGTGGGCATCGTCGTCTATCTGCTCACCCTGGCCTTCGGGGTGCGCGAGTACGAGATCAGCGGTGACAGGTTCGAGGCCGGCAAGTCGTTCGTGCAGTCGCTCATCGCGGCGGTCTGCTACGTCGCCTACGACGCCGTGCTGATCGCCCGCTCGGGGCAGACCCTCGCCATGAGGTGGCTGCACATGCGGGTCGCCAACCTCCACGACGGCTCCACGCCCAGCGGCCAGACCTCCCTGGTCCGCGCGCTGGTCCTGTGGATCCCGTTCGCCTTCTGCTGCGCCTGCATCTGGACCGCGATCGCCGGCGGCTGGAGCTACTTCGACCGGCCGTACAAGCAGGGCCTGCACGACAAGGCGGCCAAGACGGTGGTGGTCAGTACCGGGTGACGGGCACCCGCTCCTCGGCCGCCACAGTGGCGGCCGGTTCGCCGGCCGTGCGGTTACGGGGCAGGGGCACGGTCATGGCGACCAGCAGCCCCAGGGCGAGTGCGGCGAGCGCGATCACCGCGATCCCGACGCCCGAACTCGTCTGAGACAGCAGCAGCATGGCGAGCGTCGAGAAGATCACGGTGCACGAACCGTAGGCGAGCTGTGCGGCAGTCGGACGAGGCATGGCAATCGTGTCCTCGGATGATGTTGGGTGCGAGACGGGTAACCGGCCTGGCTTTCCGCCGACTTCCGGGCGTTCCACCATCGGACTCTCTCCGCGTGCATGCCCGAACGGGACGACCGGTAAGCGTGACCTAACCCACGGTACAGGTGCACGAGGGGCGCACGGACGCACGGTGTCCGGCAGGTGGACGGTTCACGCGCCTGTCAAGTCGTATGCGAGCACGTTCGTAAAGCGGACGTCACTTCCGCATAGTGCAGTTGACCTGCTCAAGTCAAGGTCTGTCTTTTCTTCTAAACCTCTAGTCAAATGTCGTCACTTGACTACACGCGTTGACCAGGCGCGCACGGACTTCCATGACCAGGGACCCCCCTTCCGTGTGCCCGGACGCTGGGGAGGAAGCAAGTGACCAGCAGACCCTGGACGTTCAGAGCAGCCGCGATAGGTGTGGCGCTCGCGGCGGCCACCGCCACGTTCTCTACCTTCGCCGTGGCAGAGGCCGGTACGGCCCCCCACTCCGCCGCCGCCAACCGGCATGACCCGGCGCCGGTGAAGCAGACCGACCACGACCTGGACGGTCCGCTCAGCAAGACCCAGGACGCTCAGCGTCAGGAGGCCCTGGACCAGGTCATATCCGGCGCGGCCCAGGTCAAGGACCGTGACGGTTCGAAGGTCGTCCAGCTCAAGAGCCGCAAGGGCGCCGGCAAGTATGTCGAGCTCGGCCGCGAGAAGACGGACAAGATCTTCACGATCCTCGTCGAGTTCGGCGACCAGACCGATCCGAAGTTCGGCGGCACCGCGGGTCCGCTGCACAACAAGATCGCCGCGCCGGACCGCAAGAAGGACAACAGCACGGCCTGGCAGAAGGACTACAACCAGAAGCACTTCCAGGACCTCTACTTCGGCACCGGCAAGAACGTCGAGTCGATGAAGAAGTTCTACGAGAAGGAGTCCTCCGGCCGTTACTCGGTCGACGGCGAGGTCGCCGACTGGGTCAAGGTCCCGTACAACGAGGCCCGCTACGGCAACAACGCCTGTGGCTCCACCAACTGCCCGAGCGTGTGGAACGTCGTCAGCGACGGTCTGAACTCCTGGGTCGCCGGGCAGAAGAAGGCCGGCCGCACCGACGCGCAGGTCAAGGCGGACGTCGCGAAGTTCGACCAGTGGGACCGCTACGACTTCGACGGCGACGGCAACTTCAACGAGCCCGACGGCTACATCGACCACTTCCAGATCGTCCACGCCGGTGAGGACGAGTCCGCGGGCGGCGGCGCCCAGGGCAAGGACGCGATCTGGGCCCACCGCTGGTACGCCTTCGGCACCGACGCCGGCGCCACCGGCCCCACGGGCAACAAGCTGGGCGGCGCGCAGATCGGCAGCACCGGCATCTGGGTCGGCGACTACACCATCCAGCCGGAGAACGGCGGCCTCGGTGTCTTCGCCCACGAGTACGGCCACGACCTCGGTCTGCCGGACCACTACGACACGGCCGGCGGCGACAACTCCACCGGCTTCTGGACGCTGATGTCGTCCGGTTCCTGGCTCGGCCGGGGCAAGGACAACATCGGTGACCTGCCGGGCGACTTCAGCGCCTGGGACAAGCTCCAGCTGGGCTGGCTGAACTACGACACGGCCAAGGCCGGCAAGCAGTCCACGCACAAGCTGGGTGTCGCCGAGTACAACACCTGGGACAAGCAGGCCCTCGTGGTCAACCTGCCGGACAAGGCGGTCACCACGACCATCGTGGCCCCGGCCCAGGGTGCGAACCAGTGGTGGAGCGGCAGCGGTGACAACCTCAAGAACACCCTGACCCGGTCCATCGACCTCACCGGCAAGTCCTCGGCCGCGCTGTCCCTGGACGGCTGGTACGACATCGAGGCCAACTACGACTACCTCTACACCGAGGTGTCGACCGACGGCGGCGCCAACTGGACCGCGATCGACGGCACGGTGGACGGCCAGGCCATCCCGCGCGACGCCAGCGGCGCCCCGGCGCTGACCGGTACGGTCGACGCCTACAAGAAGCTGTCGTACTCGCTGGACGCCTACGCGGGCAAGAAGATCGACGTCCGCTTCCGCTACGCGACCGACGGTGGCGTGGCCCAGAAGGGCTTCGCGGCCGACGAGATCACGCTGACCGCCGACGGCGCGACCGTGTTCTCCGACAACGCCGAGTCCGCGGACGCCGCCTGGACGGCGACCGGCTTCTCCCGCATCGGCGCGTCCTTCACCAAGGACTACGCGCAGTACTACATCGCGGAGAACCGCCAGTACGTGTCGTACGACAAGACCCTCGCGGTCGGCCCGTACAACTTCGGCTTCTCGAAGACCCGTCCGAGCTGGGTGGAGCACTACCCGTACCAGAACGGCCTGCTGATCTGGAAGTGGGACACCTCCCAGGCGGACAACAACACCAGCCAGCACCCGGGTGTCGGCCTGGTCCTGCCGGTGGACTCGCACCCGACGGCGATGAAGTGGTCCGACGGCACGCTGATGCGCAACCGCATCCAGGCCTACGACTCGCCGTTCAGCCTGTACTGCACGGACGGCATGACGCTGCACAACGCGGACGCCGCGACCAAGATCAAGTCGTCGAAGGGTGTCTCGGTCTTCAACGACCACACGAGCACCTACTACGACGAGTCGAACCCGACCGGCGGCGTCAAGATCACTGACACCAACACCAAGATCAAGATCGTCAAGGAGGCCAAGAACGGCTCCACGATCAACATCCAGGTTGGTCCAGCGGTCAAGTAAATAGCATTTCCGCAGGTCAGAAGCGTATCGGCGGCGGCCCCTTGGCGGGTCGCCGCCGATCGTGTTTAGGTGCGTCCTGTGGTTCTCTTATTGACACCGATGCACACGGGGGTGTGACCGTATGGCCGCAGGAGGCTTCAGCAGACTGCCGAACGGCAAGGTGGTGGTGGCACTCAACCTGCCCCGCCCGACCGCCGCAGGCTCAGGAAGCGTGCGCGTGATCGTGCACGCCCACAACCGGGCGCGCGCCCTGACCAGGCTGCGCAACCTCGGCATGCGCGCGGTGTACCTGCGCGGCAACGCCGCCCCACCGACCCCGGACGAGATCACCGCCGTCCTGCACCACCCCGACGGCCTGATATGGCGTACGGCGCCCTGCGACGAGCTACCGGCCCTGGAGCCCATGGAGCTGTGGCGCCCGATCCGAAGCCTGCTCAGGCCTCCGGTGGCCCGGGCGTAGGTCCCGGTCTCCGCTGTCGGTGTCAGACCACCGGCTTGCCCGAGAGTTCCACGCCCGCCTCCCGCAGCTCCTCCAGCGCACGCTCGGTGGTCTCCTCGGCCACTCCGGCCGTGAGGTCGAGCAGGACGTTGGTGCGGAAGCCCTCGCGTATGGCGTCCAGGGCCGTCGCCCGTACGCAGTGGTCCGTGGCGATGCCGACCACGTCCACCTCGCCGATCCGGCGGTCGCGCAGCCAGTCGCCGAGCTGTACGCCGTTCTCGTCGACGCCCTCGAAGCCGCTGTAGGCGGCCGCGTAGGACCCCTTGTCGAAGACGGCGTCGACCGCGCCGGAGGCGACGGCGGGGGCGAAGTTCGGGTGGAAGCCCACCCCCTCGGTGCCGGCGACACAGTGCGCGGGCCAGGAGCGGACGTAGTCGGGGTCGTCGGCGAAGTGTCCGCCGGGTGCGATGTGGTGGTCCCGGGTGGCCACGACATGCCGGTACCCGGCGGGGGCCTGCCCGATCAGCTCGGTGATCGCGGCGGCCACATCGGCGCCTCCGGCCACCGCGAGGCTGCCCCCCTCACAGAAGTCGTTCTGCACGTCAACGACGATCAAGGCGCGGCGCATGGTCGGTGTCCATTCGACTGAGTGTGAACTTACGAGCGTAGAGACTTCCGCGGCGGTAGGGGAGGGGGAGAGGGAGAGCGGGCACCTGCTCTAGCTACCCGAGCCCTCGTGCACGTACTCCGTCGGAAGCACGGGTTCCCCTCGGGAGAGCTGCGTGGCGGACAGCGGCAGCCCCGCGAGCGCGGCCGTGTGCCGGTCACGCGCCGCGTCCAGCGGCTCACGCGCCACGACCTCACCGCCCTTCACCAGCTCCACGAGCAGCTGCCGGTCCACCAGCGCGTCCGGCACCGGACCGGTGCCGACCACCTCGGCCTCGGCCACCCCGTCCGCGTCCAGCCGCCGCGCGGCCCACTTGCGGCCGCCGACGGAGGTCTTGCCGCCGCTCGACCGCTTCGCCACCGGCACCAGTGGCGCCGCCGGGTCGGCGGACTCCGCGCGGGCCACCAGCTTGTAGACCATCGCGCAGGTCGGATGCCCGGAACCGGTCACCAGCTGGGTGCCGACGCCGTACGCGTCCACCGGCGCCGCCGCCAGCGAGGCGATGGCGTACTCGTCCAGGTCCGAGGTGACGACGATCTTCGTACCGGTGGCGCCCAGCGAGTCCAGCTGGTGCCGCACACGGTGAGCGACCAGCAGCAGGTCCCCGGAGTCG
The DNA here is from genome assembly GCF_044745865.1 of Streptomyces sp. NPDC086787. Taxonomy (NCBI): domain Bacteria; kingdom Bacillati; phylum Actinomycetota; class Actinomycetes; order Kitasatosporales; family Streptomycetaceae; genus Streptomyces; species Streptomyces sp. NPDC086787. The sequence goes on from NZ_JBIVBC010000001.1 coordinate 111,616, forward strand.
ATCCGCACCGCGCCCAGCTCGGGACCCGCCACCTCCACGGCCGTACGCACCGCCTCGGCGACGTCGTACGTGTCCACGAGCAGCGTGGTGCCCCGGCCCAGCGAGTCCACCTGGGCCCGGAAGGCGTCCCGCTCACGGTCGTGCAGCAGGGTGAAGGCGTGCGCGGAGGTGCCGACGGTCGGAATGCCGTACCGGAACCCCGCCGCCAGGTCCGAGGTGGTCGCGAAGCCGCCCACGTAGGCGGCCCGCGCGGCGGCCACCGCGGCCAGCTCGTGGGTGCGTCGGGCGCCCATCTCGATCAGCGGCCGGCCGCCCGCCGCGGACGACATCCGGGAGGCCGCGGCGGCGATGGCGGAGTCGTGGTTGAGGATGGAGAGGACCACCGTCTCCAGGAGCACGCACTCGGCGAAGGAGCCCTCCACCCGCAGGATGGGCGAGCCCGGGAAGTACACCTCGCCCTCCGGGTAGCCCCAGATGTCCCCGCCGAACCGGTAGTCGGCCAGCCATTCGAGGGTCTCCTGGTCGACGATCTGCCGCTCGCGCAGGAAGCCGAGGACGTCCGCGTCGAAGCGGAGGTTCTGGACGGCGTCCAGCACCCGCCCGGTGCCCGCCACCACGCCGTAACGGCGGCCGTCCGGCAGTCGCCGGGTGAAGACCTCGAACACGCTGCGCCGTTCGGCGGTACCCGCTTTGAGGGCGGCCCGAAGCATCGTCAGCTCGTACTGGTCCGTGAAGAGCGCTGTCGAGGGGACGTCCACCGGCAGCCCAAGGTCCGCTGTGTTCATGGCAAGGAATCGTACTCCCATTTCGTCAGTGTGACGATTTCTGCGGAGCGTGGCAGCATGGGCCATGTGACGTCACCCGCGCCCGCAGAGATCGAACGCACCGAGTCGGCGGAGGAGGTCTTCGCCGTACCCGAACCCGACGTCCCGTGGATCACGCTCGTCCACAACGACCCGGTCAACCTCATGAGCTACGTGACCTACGTCTTCCAGTCGTACTTCGGCTACAGCAAGGACAAGGCCACCAAGCTCATGCTCGACGTCCACCACAAGGGCCGCGCGGTCGTATCCAGCGGAAGTCGCGAGGAGATGGAACGCGACGTGCAGGCCATGCACGGATACGGACTGTGGGCCACCCTCCAGCAGGACCGGAAGTAGCGAATCTCCTTCATGCCCGGAACCTTCGAACCGACCCCCGGCGGCGGCGCGGCCGTCGCCCTCGACGACGTCGAGATCTCCATCATCCGGTCGCTGGCCGTCCAGCTCCTGGAGCTGATCGGGCCGGGACCCGCCGAGGACGCCCCGGACGACCCACTCGCCGAGCTGTTCGCCGAGGGGCCGAGCGAGCCGCCCAGTGACCCGGTGCTGCGCCGCCTCTTCCCGGACGCCTACTGCGATCCCCGGCTGGTCCCGGACTCGCCGCAGGAAGCCGCGGAGCGGGAGGCGCACTCCGCCGAGTTCCGCCGCTACACCGAGAACGACCTGCGGGCCGGCAAGCGGGAGAACGCCCTCGCGGTGATCGGCACCCTGGACGCGTTGTCCCCGGTGGGCGAGGAGGGTGCCGTCCTCAAGCTCACCCCCGGGGAGTCCCGGCAGTGGCTCGGTGCGCTCAACGACCTGCGCCTCGCGATCGGCTCCCGGCTGAGCATCACGGACGAGGACGACACGGACCTGCTCTACCGGCTGCCGGACGAGGACGAGCGCAAGCCGATGGTGATGGCCTATCTGTGGTTGGGCGGCCTTCAGGAGACCCTCGTCGCCACACTCATGACCTGATGTCCTGATTCGCGACCGACCCATCCCCTTATATCCGGTTTCGTCCGCATGGTGCGTTCGCTCAGAGGACGCTCAAATCCGGATAACGATCCCGTCACCAATCCGGCCGGATATACACCCAACGAGTGCTCTTTGTCCGCTTCTTCCTGTGTCGTGCGCCACAAGCGGCCCAGTCGATCAATGGTGCCGCCGTGATAAATCTTCACGACCGCCCGGCGAACACCACCCACGTTCGGCCGGGTGCGCCACCGAGCCGGCGACCGTCGGCCAGGCACGGGCCGACTCGCCAAGCCGGTCCAGCTCCAGCAATCCGGGGGGATCGAAACCCGATCCGAGGCCGACGAACGGCACGGTTCGGCATGGAGAAAGGCGCACACGACACATGACCTCCGCTCAGGTCGACACGGAGAAGTCCTCCGGTACCCCCGAAGAGGGCTACGAGCGTGGACTCGGCAGCCGCCAGGTACAGATGATCGCGATCGGCGGCGCCATCGGCGTCGGGCTCTTCCTGGGCGCCGGCGCGAACATCGCCAAGGCCGGTCCCAGCCTCATCCTGATGTACGCCCTCGCCGGCGCCATCGTCTTCTTCATCATGCGCGCGCTCGGCGAGCTGCTGCTGTACCGCCCGGTCTCGGGCTCCTTCGCGGAGTACTCGCGGGAGTTCCTCGGCCCGTTCTTCGGATACTTCACCGGCTGGACGTACTGGCTGATGTGGGTCGTGACCGGCATGGCCGAACTGACGGCCGCCGCGATCTACGTCCACTACTGGTTCCCGTCCGTCCCGCAGTGGGTGACGGCGCTGGTCTTCCTGGTGATCCTGTTCGGGGTCAACCTGATCTCCGTGAAGCTCTTCGGTGAGCTGGAGTTCTGGTTCTCCATGGTCAAGGTGACCGCCCTCATCGGCATGATCGTGATCGGCCTCGGCGTGCTGACCTTCGGCTTCAGCCAGGCCGGCGACACCGCCGCGGTCTCCAACCTGTGGGCCTTCGACGGCTTCTTCCCCAAGGGTGTCGGCTCGTCCCTGATGACCCTCCAGGGCGTCATGTTCGCCTACCTCGCCGTCGAGCTCGTCGGCGTCACCGCCGGTGAGTCCGAGAACCCGGAGAAGACGCTCCCCAAGGCGATCAACACGCTGCCCTGGCGCATCGCCCTGTTCTACGTCGGTGCCCTCACCGTCATCCTGTGCGTCGTGAAGTGGACCGAGTTCGCGGAGGGCGTCAGCCCCTTCGTGAAGGCGTTCGCCATGATCGGCATCCCGGCCGGAGCGGGCATCGTCAACTTCGTCGTGCTCACCGCCGCCCTGTCGTCCTGCAACTCGGGCATGTACTCCACCGGCCGCATGCTGCGCAACCTGGCCGACAACGGCGAGGCCCCCCGAGTCTTCAGCAGGCTGTCGTCCACCAAGACGCCCGCCTTCGGCGTCACCATCTCCGTCCTCTTCATGGGCATCGGTGTGGTCCTGAACTACCTGGTCCCGGAGAAGGCCTTCGGCTACGTCACCTCCGTCGCCACCGCGGCCGGCATCTGGACCTGGCTGATGATCCTGATCAGCCACGTCCTCTACCGCCGCGCGGTCGTCGCGGGCCGGCTGCCCGCCTCGTCCTTCCCGGCGCCCGGCGGCTCGGTGTGCAGCTGGATCGCCATCGTGTTCCTGCTCTTCGTCACCGGCCTGATCGCCTACGACGCCGACTCCCGCGTCTGCCTGTACGTGATGGCAGGATGGGCCGCCGCCCTGGGCATCGGCTGGATGATCCTCAAGGCCAGGAACCCGCAGGTCACCGAGCGCCGCGAGACGGAGCTGGAAAACGTGGGCTGACCACCCGCCCCAGGACGTCCGGCCGCGGAGAGTACTCGTGGCACCCTTCGCGGCCGCCGCTCAGGACGTCCACCATGTGGGCCGTCCCGTACCACACACCGGTACGGGACGGCCCCTTTGCTTATCCTGGCCCGCATGCTGACCATCACCCAGGACCTGCACGACCAGATCGTCGCCCACGCCCGCAAGGACCACCCCGACGAGGCGTGCGGTGTCGTCGCGGGCCCCGCGGGCACGGACCGCCCCGAGCGGTTCGTCCCCATGCTGAACGCGGCCATGTCACCCACGTTCTACGAGTTCGACTCGGGCGATCTGCTCCGGCTCTACCGCGACCTGGACGACCGGGACGAGGAGCCGGTGATCATCTACCACTCCCACACCGCGACCGAGGCCTACCCGTCCCGCACCGACATCTCCTACGCCAACGAGCCCGGCGCCCACTACGTTCTGGTCTCCACGGCGGACACCGACGGCCTCGGGGACTTCCAGTTCCGCTCCTTCCGGATCGTCGACGGCGAGGTCACGGAGGAAGAGGTCACGGTCGTCGCCGCCCACTGATCTCAGCCCTCGGTCGGTAGCCGTCCGTCATGTGGGATCACATTCCGGGACCCGGACCGGGAATCGATACGATGAGCCCATGGTTCTGAACGACGTGTGCGACAAGACGCCGGGCGCTCTGCTCGTGGCGCGGCTGCACGTCGACCTGTGCAGACTGAACAGCGCCATCTGTTGACGTACCGCTCCACCGCACGGCCGTGAGCCGCGGCGTGCCGCCGCGCATCCGAGCGGCGCGCACCCCGACGCACCCCGAATCGACGAACCCCTTTTTCCGACAGGAGCCCGCAACCATGGCCATCGAGGTCCGCATCCCCACCATCCTCCGCCAGTACACCGACGGCCAGAAGGCCGTCGAGGGCGCCGGGGAGACCCTCGCCGAGCTGTTCGCCGACCTCGAGACCCGGCACGCGGGCATCCAGGCCCGGATCGTCGACGAGGGCAAGCTGCGCCGCTTCGTCAACGTCTACCTCAACGACGAGGACGTCCGCTTCCTCGACAACATCGACACCAAGCTCGGCGACGGCGACACGGTGACGATCCTGCCCGCCGTCGCCGGCGGCATGGTCTGATCGGCCGCTGACCAGCGATGCGTTACGACTCCCCGCTGGCCGCGGTGGGCAACACCCCCCTGGTGCGCCTGCTGCGGCTCTCGCCGTCCCCCGAGGTCCGGATCTGGGCCAAGCTGGAGGACCGCAACCCGACCGGCTCGGTCAAGGACCGCCCGGCCCTGCACATGATCGAGCAGGCGGAGAAGGACGGCAGGCTGACCCCGGGCTGCACGATCCTGGAGCCGACGTCCGGCAACACCGGCATCTCGCTGGCCATGGCGGCCAGGCTCAAGGGCTACCGCATGGTGTGCGTGATGCCCGAGAACACCTCGCAGGAACGCCGGGACCTGCTCGCCATGTGGGGCGCCGAGATCATCCCCAGCCCGGCCGCGGGCGGCTCCAACACCGCCGTACGCATGGCCAAGGAGCTGGCCGCCGAGCACCCCGACTGGGTGATGCTCTACCAGTACGGCAACCCGGACAACGCGGGTGCGCACTACGCGACGACCGGCCCGGAGATCCTCGCCGACCTGCCGTCGGTCACCCACTTCGTGGCCGGTCTCGGCACCACCGGCACCCTGATGGGCGTCGGCCGCTATCTGCGCGAGCACAAGCCCGACGTGAAGATCGTCGCCGCCGAACCGCGCTACGACGACCTGGTCTACGGCCTGCGCAACCTCGACGAGGGCTTCGTACCGGAGCTGTACGACGCCTCCGTGCTCACCACCCGCTTCTCCGTCGGCTCGGCCGACGCGGTCACCCGCACCCGTGAACTCCTGCAGCAGGAGGGCATCTTCGCGGGGGTCTCGACGGGCGCCGCCCTGCACGCGGCGATCGGCGTCGGCCGCAAGGCGGTCACGGCGGGCGAGAGCGCCGACATCGTCTTCGTCGTGGCCGACGGCGGCTGGAAGTACCTCTCCACGGGCGTCTACACGGCCGCCACCACGGAGGAGGCCATCGAGACACTCCAGGGACAGCTCTGGGCCTGAGGGGATCCGGATACGCACGGGGAACGTCATAGCCGTACAGGCGTCCGGACAGGATCCGGACGCGGACCCGGTGGAAAGGCGGTCACCATGCGTCGTACGACGCTCCACGGCACGACGGCCACCGCTCTCGCGGCGGCAGCGCTCCTTCTGACGGGCTGCGGCTCGCAGGACGGGGCATCGGGCGCGGGCAGCGGCGACAAGGTGTCACCGTCCGGCGACGCGTCCCCGAGCAGGTCCGGGGGCGCGTCCGGAAACGCGGCGGACTGTGTGCGCAACGCCCAGCTGGCCGTCGCCGACAACGGCCGCACCGTCTGCGTGGTCAAGGGCGGTCGGATCAGGCTGACCCTGGACGGCACCAGGGAACGGCCCTGGAAGCCGGTCGCGGCCGGAGGCCACGTGCTGAAGGCCGCCAACCCTGGCTTCGTCGTCCTCCCCGGCGACGCAGTCGCCGCCTACGACGCGATGACCCCGGGAACCGTCCGGCTCACCTCGTCCCGCCCGCCGTCCGAGGGCGCCGCACAGTGGGCGGTCACCGTCGTGGTGCGCTAGGGGGTCAGTGGGCCAGGTGACGGACCTGGTCCCACAGGACCGGGTCGACCACGCCCACCCGGCGCCGGAAGTCCCGCACCGGGACCTGGCGCAGTTCGTCGGTCTCCAGGAAGCTCGGCCGACCGAGGGCGTCGCCGACCGAGCCCGGCGGCATCGGGATCACTCCGGAGCGCTCGTCGTGGTACTTGCTGGTGATCTTCGCGACCGTCGCCCGGTTGCCGCGCACGGCGAGGACCAGGCACGGCCGGTCCTTGGACCCGGCCCGCTCCGTTCGCTCCTCGTACGGCACGTTCGCCCACCAGATGTCCCCGGGATGCGGACCTGCGGCCTTGCCCGGGCCCCGCTCCCGGCGGCCCGGCGGCCGTGTCCTGCGCCGCGCCGGGCGGTGCCCGCGCCCCCAGCCGTCGACGAGCGTGGCGACCAGCGCGAGCAGTACCACCGCCGCGAGCGCCAGCCACCAGGACGTGTCCATACGACGACGTTACCGGCGCGCGATCAGCATCGCGCGCCCTCTCTCAATCCTGTTTCACCCCCAGTCCAGCCGAACCGGTGACAGCACAGGTGAGTTCGCCCACAACGGCCCCTGGCGGAGGAGCGACCGGCCCTTTTGCGCCTTACGCTCGACGGACCGCACGACCCCTCTCCGTACCCTGCTCCGTCTTCGCCCGTCCCCCTTCAGTCTCCTTCCGTCTCCTTCCGGTCCCACCGGACTTCCGGATGTCGCCAACGGAGGTTCCCGCTTCATGAAGCTCACCGTCGTCGGCTGCTCGGGGTCGTTTCCGTCCGCGGATTCGGCCTGTTCGAGCTACCTCGTCGAGGCCGACGGCTTCCGGCTGCTGCTCGACATGGGCAACGGCGCCCTGGGCGAGTTGCAGCGCCACTGCGGTCTCTACGACCTCGACGCGATCTTCCTCAGCCATCTGCACGCCGATCACTGCATCGACATGTGCGCCTACTTCGTGGCGCGCTACTACCGGCACGACGGCGGACGGGCGGAGCCGATCCCCGTCTACGGCCCCGAAGGCACGGAACACCGGCTGACCACCGCCTACGCGGACACCCCCACGGCGTCGTCCATGAGCGAGGTCTTCGACTTCCACACGGTCAAGCCGTCCACGTTCGAGATCGGCCCGTTCACGGTGCACACCGAGAAGGTCCGCCACCCGGTCGAGGCGTACGCCATCCGCATCGAGCACGGCGGGAAATCCCTTACGTACTCCGGCGACACGGGAGTCACCGAGGCGCTCGACATCCTGGCCCGGGACGCGGATCTGTTCCTGTGCGAAGCCGCGTTCACGTACGGCAAGGAGAGCATCCCCGACCTGCACCTCAACGGCCGCGAGGCGGGCGAGACGGCGGCCCGCGCGGGCGCCCGCCGTCTCGTCCTCACCCACATCCCGCCGTGGACCGACCCCCAGGTGAACCTCGCCGACGCGCGCGAGGTCTTCGACGGCCCGGTGGAGCTGGCGGCGCCGAGGGCGACGTACGAGATCTGACCGCCGCGTCGACCGCCGCGCGGGCCGGGGCCTTCTACTTGGCCTCGGCCTTCTGCAACTCGGCCAGTTCCTCGTCGGACTCGCGGCCCGGTGTCGGCAGGTTGAACCTGACGATCGCGAACCGGAACACCGCGTAGTAGACCGCCCCGAAGCACAGGCCCACCAGGGCCAGTCCCCACGGGTTGGACGCGATGCCGAGGTTCAGTCCGAAGTCGATCGCGCCGGCCGAGAAACCGAAGCCGTCCTTCATGCCGAGCGCCCAGGTCAGCGCCAGCGAGACACCGGTCAGCACCGCGTGGATCGCGTACAGCACCGGGGCGATGAACATGAAGGTGAACTCGATCGGCTCGGTCACACCCGTGACGAACGAGGTCAGCGCGATCGAGAGCATCATGCCGCCGACCACCTTGCGGCGCTCCGGGCGGGCGCAGTGCACCATCGCCAGACAGGCCGCGGGAAGACCGAACATCATGATCGGGAAGAAGCCGGTCATGAACTGGCCCGCGGTGGGGTCGCCGGCCAGGAAGCGGCCGATGTCGCCGCTCTTGCCGTGGTAGTCGCCCGCCTGGAACCAGGGGAACGAGTTCAGCAGGTGGTGCATGCCGACCGGGATCAGCGCCCGGTTGGCGACACCGAAGATGCCGGCGCCGACGGCTCCCGAGCCGACGAGCTTCTCACCGAAGCTGTGCAGACCGGAGCCGAGGACCGGCCAGATGTAGCCGAAGACTATGCCGATGACCAGGCCCGCGAGGGCGGACACGATCGGGACGAGCCGGCGGCCGCCGAAGAAGCCCGCCCAGTCCGGCAGCTTGGTGCGGTGGAAGCGCTGGTAGAGCAGGGCGACCACGATGCCCATCACCACACCGCCGAGCACCTTGGCGTCCACCGGGGCGTCAACCATGACGACCTTGCCGTCCACGGCTGTCGCGACCTTCGGCAGGTTCTTGTCGGTGAACGTGCCCAGGACGCTCTTGAAGACCAGGTAGCCGACCACCGCGGCCAGCGCGGTCGAGCCGTCCGACTTCTTGGCGAAGCCGATCGCGATGCCCACGGCGAACAGCAGCGCCATGTTGTCCAGGATCGCGTTGCCGCCGGCCGCCATGAAGGTCGCGATCTTCGTCAGGAACGCCGGGAACGACGGGCGCCCCAGCATGTCCGGGTTGCCGAGGCGGACCAGGAGGGCCGCGGCGGGCAGGACCGCCACCGGCAGCATCAGGCTGCGGCCGATGCGCTGCATGACAGCCATCGCGCCGGAGCCCTTCTTCTTCGTGTCGGCCGCGGGAGCGGCGCTGGCCGTGGTCACAACTTCCTCCTGGGGGCATGGCGCCGCCCGGGACAGGAAAGGGGAAGGGGACGGCGGCGTCGCTGGTCTAAACCACTGAGTGGTGTAGACCTGTTTCTAGCACGCTGACCACCGCATGAGGAACCCACGATTCCCACGGGTTTCACGCCTTCGTGGTGTCCTCGACCTCGTCCTCGCGCTCCCGCCCCGGCGTCGGCAGATCGAACCGCGTGATCGCGAAGCGGAACACCGCGTAGTAGACCGCGGCGAAACACAGACCGATCGGGATGACCGCCCACGGCCTGGTCGCGAGATGCCAGTTGATGACGTAGTCGATGAGACCCGCGGAGAAGGTGAAGCCGTCGTGCACCCCGAGCCCCCAGGTCACCGCCATCGACACACCGGTGAGCAGCGCGTGCACCGCGTACAGCGCGGGGGCGACGAACAGGAACGAGTACTCCAGCGGCTCGGTGATACCGGTGACGAACGACGTCAGCGCCACCGACAGCATCAGACCGCCGACCTCCTTGCGGCGGTGCGGCCTCGCGCAGTGGGTGATGGCCAGCGCGGCCGCCGGCAGCGCGAACATCATGATGGGGAAGAAGCCCGAGGTGAACTGGCCCGCGTTCGGGTCGCCCGCCAGGAACATGTTGATGTCGCCGTGCACCACCTGGCCGTCCGGCTTGGTGTAGCTGCCGAACTGGAACCAGATGGGCACGTTCAGGAACTGGTGCAGCCCGATCACCAGTAGCGCCCGGTTGGTCAGACCGAAGGCGCCCGCACCCCACGCGCCCAGCCCGCTCAGCCAGTCGCTGAAACTCTCCAGCGCACCACCGACCGGCGGCCAGACCCACAGACACAGCACCGCGAAGACGAGCGAGGCGAAGGCCATCAGGATCGGCACCAGCCGACGGCCGTTGAAGAAGCCGAGCCAGTCCGCCAGCCGGGTGCGATGGAAACGCACCCACAGGAAGGCCGCCATCAGCCCGATGACGATGCCCCCGAAGACACCCGGATTCTGGTACGTGAAGGCGGCCACCGTCCCGTCCTTCACCAGACAGCCGGTCGCCACCGCCCGCGAGCCCTCGGCGCAGTCCTCGGGGAACTGGCGCAGCACGCCGTAGTAGACGAGGAAGCCGGCCACCGCCGCCAGCGCCGTCGACCCGTCCGCCTTCTTGGCCATACCGATCGACACGCCCACGCAGAACAGCAGCGGCAGACCCAGGGAGCCGTCGAGCAGCGCGCCGCCCGCACCGCTCATCACCTTCGCGACCGGCGTCCAGCCGAGCCCTTTCTCGCCCAGCACCCCCGGCTGGCTCAGCGCGATGAGCAGGCCCGCGGCCGGCAGTACCGCGATCGGCAGCTGAAGACTGCGGCCCATCTTCTGCAAGCCCTGGAACAGGGAGTTCCAGCGGGCGCGCGCGGGACTGACCGTGCCGTCCGCACTGCTGTCGGCGCTCATGGCGTCCTCCGGGCCGCTCGGCTTGCGAGGCGGGTTGGCGACCGCGCGCCGGGTGGTGTAGACCAGTCGGCGGACGGCTCGCATTCGTGAACGCCATCATTCGACACGTCATCGCCGGGTGCTCGCGAAGCTGGGCCAACTGTGGATCAGAGCGGTTCGGATCAGGTACGGATCAGTACGGATCAGGGAGAAGGATCATGGCCACCAAGGCTGAGAAGATCGTCGCCGGGCTCGGCGGCATCGACAACATCGAGGAGATCGAGGGCTGCATCACCCGGCTGCGCACCGAGGTCTCCGACCCCTCACTGGTCGACGAGACCGCCCTGAAGGCCGCCGGCGCCCACGGCGTCGTCAAGATGGGCACCGCCATCCAGGTCGTCATCGGCACCGACGCCGACCCGATCGCCGCGGAGATCGAAGACATGATGTGAACCGCGAAGACTCACCTGAAAGGGGCTCTTCCCGACGCGGGAGGAGCCCCCTCGCCATGTCCGGCTAGGCTCGTCGCCATGTCTCGAATCGACGGCCGTACGCCCGATCAGCTCCGCCCGGTCACCATCGAACGCGGTTGGAGCAAGCACGCCGAGGGCTCCGTCCTCATCTCCTTCGGAGACACCAAGGTCTTCTGCACCGCCTCCGTCACCGAAGGCGTCCCCCGCTGGCGCAAGGGCAGCGGCGAAGGCTGGGTCACCGCCGAATACTCCATGCTCCCCCGCGCCACCAACACCCGCGGCGACCGCGAGTCCGTCAGGGGCAAGATCGGCGGCCGCACCCACGAGATCTCCCGTCTCATCGGCCGCTCCCTGCGCGCGGTCATCGACTACAAGGCCCTCGGCGAGAACACCATCGTCCTCGACTGCGACGTCCTCCAGGCCGACGGCGGCACCCGCACGGCGGCCATCACCGGCGCCTACGTGGCCCTCGCCGACGCCGTCGCCTGGGCCCAGGGCCGCAAGCTGATCAAGGCCGGCCGCCAGCCGCTCACCGGCACCGTCGGCGCCGTCTCGGTCGGCATCGTCGGCGGAGTGCCGCTCCTCGACCTCTGCTACGAGGAGGACGTCCGGGCCGAGACCGACATGAACGTCGTCTGCACCGGCGACGGCCGCTTCGTCGAGGTCCAGGGCACCGCCGAGGCCGCACCCTTCGCCCGCGACGAGCTGAACTCCCTGCTCGACCTCGCCGTGGGCGGCTGCGCCGAACTCACCGGGCTCCAGCGGGCCGCCCTGGAGAAGACCCTCGAGAAGTAGTCCCGGAGAAGTAAAGGGAACTCCAAAAGAGGCGGCGGTGGACGGCAACCCGGCCGCCCCTTCGCGCGTCCCCATGGGTACGGGCGCGCGGCACACCGCCGTGCGCCCGACCGACCCAGGGGGAGGACCATCACCATGGCCGCGAGCCGGCGACCACGTCGCGCCCGTATCACCGCCGTTGCCACCGCCGTGGCGGCCGTCGCACTGACCACCGGCCTCGTCGCCGGCTGCGACAGCGTCAACAAGGCCCTGGACTGCGTCCGGACCGCCGACTCCATCGCCGACAGCGTCACCGACCTCCAGCAGGCGGTGGAGAACACGGTGAACGACCCCACCCAGGCCGACGCGTCCCTGAACTCGATCCAGCAGAACCTGGACAAGATCGACGACCAGACGGACAACGCCGACATAGACAAGGCGGTCGACCACCTCCGCACGGCCGTCGCCAACGTCCGTACGGCGATCAAGAACGGGGACAAGACCCCGGACATCAGCCCGGTCACCGACGCGGCGGGCGAGCTGACCAAGGTCTGCACCCCGTAACTCCCGGCGAGGGGTGGCCGAGACGGCCGGGGGATACTGGCGCCATGACCCGCCTGATCCTCGCCACCCGCAATGCCGGAAAGCTCACCGAGCTGCACGCGATCCTCGCCGACGCGGGACTGTCCCATGAACTCGTCGGCGCGGACGCCTACCCCGACATCCCCGATGTCCGGGAAACCGGCGTCACCTTCGCCGAGAACGCCCTCCTCAAGGCCCACGCCCTCGCCCAGGCCACCGGCCTGCCCGCCGTCGCCGACGACTCCGGCCTGTGCGTGGACGTCCTGAACGGGGCCCCCGGCATCTTCTCCGCCCGCTGGGCGGGCCGGCACGGCGACGACAAGGCCAACCTGGACCTGCTCCTCGCTCAGATCGGGGACATCGCCGACGAACACCGCGGCGCCCACTTCGCCTGCGCCGCCGCCCTCGCCCTGCCCGACGGCACCGAACGCGTCGTGGAAGGCCGCCTGCGCGGCACCCTCCGCCACACCCCGTCCGGCACGGGCGGCTTCGGCTACGACCCGATCCTCCAGCCACTGGGCGAGTCACGGACGTGCGCGGAACTGAGCGCGGAGGAGAAGAACGCCATCAGCCATCGGGGGGAGGCGTTTCGGGGGCTGGTGGCGGTGGTGCGGGAGTTGGTGGGCTGACCTGACGAAAGAACCCCACACCCGCGCATCGAGGGGGTGTGGGGCTCTGTTCATTTGTGTGCGCCCGGTCGGACTCGAACCGACAAACACGACCACCTAAAAGTCGCCGCTCGGCCAATTGGCGTACGGACGCTGGGCACGGTCCCACATTACCGGGAGAGAGTATGCCGTCGCTGACCGCCTCGGCACCAGGTTGTGGTGACCGCATGGCAGTTCGGGCACAGTAGCCGAAGGTTCTCGCGCCGGTCATCGCTCCAGTCCCCGTTGACGTGGTCGATCTCCAACGTCATGGGCCTGCCGAGCCACTCGGGACCGACACCGCATTCGGCACACTCCTCTGCCACTCCTGCTACCGCCGACCGTTGCTCACGCGACGCCACCGCTGGCGCGCCGCTTGCCCCGTCCTCGGTAACTGTCCGTCGTGGAGTGGCAGTTGGGGCACAGGAACCGCAGGTTCTCGATGCGGTTGTCGCGCCAGTCGCCGTCGATGTGGTCGACCTCCAGCGGCAGGGGGCAGCCCTGCCGGATCGCCGCAGTGCCGCACAGGGCACACCGCTCCTGCATCCCCGAGGCCGTCCTCGCCCGCTTGAGCCGGTCGCCCTGGATGCGGCGGGCCCGGTCGGGCGGCTGCTCGACGAGCAGGGCTTCGGGTGTCCGTGGACGCCACGGCCTGTCCCGCCGGGTCGGCCTCCGGAAGTGCGAGGTGTCGATGCCGTACGCCTTGATCCTTCGGCTGATGTGCGTGTGGTGTCCGCCGACCACCTCAAGTCCGAGCCGACGCAGAAACTCGCACATGTTCGTCGAGGCAGACACCGCCGCCTGGAGGACCTCCTCGGTCCACCTGACTCCCGCACGCTCGAAATGGGTCGTGTCCACGCCCAGCTTCTTCATCCGCTCCCAGATGTATCGACGCGTGGAACTCTTCGGATCCACCCCCAGCCGCTCCAGCGCCTCCGACAACGCCCGAGCCCCCCGAGCCGCCTCCTCCAGGCGTTCCTTGGTGTAGGCGCTTGCCCCCATCGGTTCCCCTCCGTCTCCGGTCACACGTTCGTGGCCCGTACGGAGTAGCGAACCGGTTGTCGGGCGGTCACGCGGAACGCGAAGCGGCCCGTACCGGGGGTGCCGGTGCGGGCCGCGGTGGCGGGGAGGGGGGCGTCAGACGCCGAGGTCCTTGATGATCTTCGCCACGTGACCGGTCGCCTTGACGTTGTAGAGGGCGCGTTCGATCCTGCCCTCCTCGTCCACGACCATCGTGGAGCGGATGACGCCGACGACCGTCTTGCCGTAGAGCTTCTTCTCGCCGAAGGCGCCGTACGCCTCCAGCACCTTCTTGTCCGGGTCGGCGAGCAGGGTGACCTTCAGGGACTCCTTCTCGCGGAACTTCGCCAGTTTCTCGGGCTTGTCGGGGGAGATGCCGATCACGTCGTAGCCCGCGCCGGCCAGGACGTCCAGGTTGTCCGTGAAGTCACAGGCCTGCTTGGTGCAGCCTGGAGTGAGGGCGGCGGGGTAGAAGTAGACGATGACCTTGCGGCCCTTGCGGTCGGCCAGGGACACCTCGTTCCCGTCGGCGTCCGGCAGGGTGAAGTCCGGGGCCACATCCCCGGGCTGGAGTCGCTCGCTCATCGGACCAGAGTAACGGGGGGTCCTGAGAGTGCGGCGCCCCGCGAAGCTGACAGACTGTCCGGAACAGCATCAGGAGACTTCGGAGGCCGTACGGTGGCGGAGACGTCGGACACGAGAACCCCGGCGCAGATCGAGGCGGACATCAAGCGCCGTCGCGAGGTGCTGGCCGAGACGCTGGACGAGATCGGGGTGCGGGTGCACCCGAAGACCATCGTCGGGGATGCCAAGGCGAAGGTCGCCGCCGGCATCGACCACACCCTCGGGCAGGCGTACGTGAAGGTCAACCGCGCGGTGAGCGAGGTGCGCGCCCAGTTCACGGACGAGGACGGCGCGCCCCGCGTGGAGCGCATCGTGCCGGTCGCGCTCCTCGCCGTCGGGGTGGTCGGGCTGCTCACGCTGGGCTCCCGCCGCCGCAAGCGCTGACCTGGTCGAACGGACATGTCAAAGGCAGGTAGGTTCGAGGCGTGAGCGTCAACAGAAATGAGCACAGCAGCCAGCACGACAAGCTGCCCATCCGCATGCTGCACGACCGTGTGCTCGTGCGGCAGGACACCAGCGAGGGCGAGCGGCGGTCGGGCGGGGGCATTCTGATCCCCGCCACGGCGGCGGTCGGGCGGCGGCTGGCCTGGGCCGTGGTCGTCGCGGTCGGACAGAACGTGCGTACCGTCGAGCCCGGCGACCGCGTCCTGTACGACCCGGAGGACCGGGCCGAGGTGGAGGTGCGCGGTACCGCGTACGTGCTCATGCGCGAGCGGGATCTGCACGCCGTGGCGGCGGACCGGTTCGAGGGGTCGGAGGACTCCACCGGTCTGTATCTCTGAACCTCTGTACGACCTGCGCACGAGAGGGCCGGTGACTGTGGTCACCGGCCCTCTCGTCGCGTTCCGGCCTGCCGTGCGGCCGGCCGTTACCTCCGGCGTGGTGGGGTGGGCGGGCCGCCGGGACCCGCGGTGGTCCCGGTCGTGGTGCCGTCCGTGGTGCCCGTGCCCGTGGTCGTGCCGTCGGTCGTGCCCGCGGTGGTCCCGTCGGTGGTGCCCGCCGCGCCGCCCGCGTCGCCGGTGCCCTGGGTCAGGCCGCCGTCGTCGGTGCCCTGGGTCGGGCCGCCGTCGGCGTTCCCGTCGGTGGTGCCTTCCGTCGTCCCTGTTCCGCCGTTGTCCTCGCCCGCGGTCTGTCCCTGGGTCCGCCCCCGGTCCTCGTCACCGGTGGTGCCGCCGTCGTCCTCGTCACCGGTGGTGCCGCCGTTGTCCTCGTCGCCGGTGGTGCCGGGCCGGGTCGGCCGCTGGCTCGCCGGGGCCTGGACCTCGGCGCCCGGCTGGAGTTCGAGGTCGAAGTCGGAGACCGGCTTACCCTTCAGCGCGTTCCTGGTGTACTGCGCCCAGATCTCGGTGGGCGCCCCGCCGCCGTTGATGCGGTCCAGGCCCATGACGTGGTACAGCGACTTGTGGGCGGCGGTGTCCGGGTCCTGGCCCATCACCGAGACCACCGTGGCCAGGTCCGGGGTGTAGCCCGCGAACCAGGCCGCCGTGTCCTCCTCGGCGGTACCGGTCTTGCCCGCCGCCGGACGGCCCGCGTTCTTGGCCGCGGTCGCGGTACCGGTCTGTACGACGCTCTGCAGGATCGAGGTCGTGGTGTCCGCGGCCTCACGGCTGACGGCCTGCCGGGTCCCCTTCGAGGGAAGCTCGATCTCCTGGGTGCCGTTCCTGGTGATCCGTTTGATCATCGTGTACGTGCCGTGCTTGCCGTGGTTGGCGAGGGTCGCGTAGGCCTCCGCCATGTCGAGGACGCTGGCGGTGGCGGTGCCGAGGGCGATGGACGGATAGGGCTGGAGGTCCTTGGTGCTCGCCGGGATGCCCAGTTTGATCGCGGTCTGCTTGACCTTCGCCGGGCCCACGTCGACGGCCATCTGCGCGTACACCGAGTTCACCGACTTGTCGGTGGCCTCGCGCACGGTGATCTCGCCGTACGACCTTCCGTCCTCGTTCTCGGGGGCGTAGGGGCCGCCCGACCAGCCGCGCACCGGGCGCTTGTTGGTGCCGTCGTAGTAGGTGTTCGGTGTGATGGGATCGCTGTCCTGCGTGACGGAGCTGTTCTCCACGGCCGAGGTGAACACGAACGGCTTGAAGGTGGAGCCGACCTGGAAGTCGCCGCGGGTCGCGCCGTTCGTGTACTGCTTCACGTAGTCGATGCCGCCGTACATCGCGACGACCTCGCCGGTCTTCGGGTCGACCGAGGCGCCGCCCGCGCGGACGTAGTTGTCGACCTTGCGGTTCTTCTTGTCCAGTTTGTCGATCAGCTGGTCGTTCACCGCCTTGACGAAGGCGTTCTGCTTGCCCTTCTGGAGGGTGGTGGTGATGCGGTAGCCACCGGCCGCCAGGTCGTCCGCGTCGATGATCTCGTTCTTGACCAGGTAGTGCTTGACCGCTTCGACGATGTAGCCGCGCTGCCCGGACAGGCCCGTGGAGACGGTCTGCTCCTTCGGCATCGGGAACTTCAGTCCGGCCCGCTCCGACTGGCCCAGCCAGCCCTTCTTGACCATGCCGTCCAGGACGTAGTTCCAGCGGGCCTCGGCCGCGGCCTTGTTCTCCGGGTGCGCGATGACGTCGTACTCGCTGGGCGCGTTGACCAGCGCGGCGAGGTAGGCGGCGCGGGCCGGGTCCAGGTTGGTGGCGTCCACGCCGTAGTAGGCCTGGGCGGCGGCCTGGATGCCGTAGGCGTTGCGGCCGAAGTAGCTGGTGTTGAGGTAGCCCTCCAGGATCTTGTCCTTGGACTCGGTGCGGTCCAGCTTGATCGAGATGAAGAACTCCTTCACCTTGCGGGTGACGGTCTGTTCCTGGGCCAGGTAGTAGTTCTTCACGTACTGCTGGGTGATCGTCGAGCCGGACTGCTTGCCCTTGCCGGTGGCGGTGTTCCAGCCCGCGCGGATCATCGCCTTCGGATCGATGGCCGACTCCGTGTAGAAGTCGCGGTCCTCGGCGGCCAGTACGGCGTGCTGCGCGTCCTTGGAGATCTGCGCGAGGGAGACGATCTCCCTGTTGATCTCACCGTCACGGGCCAACTGCGAGCCGTCCGCGTACAGGTAGACGTTGCTCTGCTTGACCGCCATCGCGTTGGCCGACGGGATCTGCACCAGTGAGTAGCCGAGGAAGAACAGCCCGATGAGCAGCATGACGCCGATGACGAAGGTGCCGAGGACCATCCGCCAGGTCGGCACGAGGCGGCGCCAGCCGGTGCGTTTGGGGCGCTTGGGCTTCTTGCCGGAAGCGGAAACGGAGGCAGAGGTGGCGGCGGTGGCTGCGGCGGTCGCGGTGGTGTCCGTCTTGCCGGCCGGGGCCGACGGGGCGGCCGGGCCCGAGGGGGCCGACTTGACCGGGGTCAGCCGGGTGGTGTCGGCGCCGGGGGCTGCCTTGACCGGGGCGAGCCGGGTGGTGTCGGCGGCGCCGGGGGCTGCCTTGACCGGGGCGAGCCGGGTGGTGTCGGCGGCGCCGGGGGCTGCCTTGACCGGGGCGAGCCGGGTGGTGTCCGCGGCGCCGGGGGCTGCCTTGACCGGGGCGAGCCGGGTGGTGTCCGCGGCGCCGGGGGTCTCCTTGACGGGGGACAGCCGGGTGGTGTCGTCGGTGGCCGGGGTGCTGCGGTCCGTGCGGGCCGGGGTGTTCACGGCTCCCTTGGCCTGACGGCCTTCCGAGGTCCCCGCGGTCGCCGGGGTGGCTGCCTCGGGTCCGTCGGTGTCGGTGGCCGGGGTGCCGCGGTCCGTGCGGGCCGGGGTGTTCACGGCTCCCTTGGCCTGACGGCCTCCCGAGGTCCCTGCGGTCGCCGGGGTGGCTGCCTCGGGTCCGTCGGTGTCGGTGGCCGGGGTGCCGCGGCCGGTGCGGGCCGGGGTGTTCACGGCTCCCTTGGCCTGACGGCCTCCCGCGGCCCGTGCGGTCGCCGGGGTGGCTGCCCCCGGCTCGGCCGCGTCGGCGCCGGTGTCCTGGGCTTCGCGCTGCCTCACCAGGCCTTTGGCGTCGGCCGGGGTGTCCGCGTCCGGCGCCGTGGCCTTCGCGTCGTCGGAGCCGGGGCTCCGGGGAGTGCGCTGGGCGGGCATGGATCCGGCGGCGGACTCGCCGGCCGTCGGCGGCTCGCCGCCCTGGTTCGGCTGCTGCGGCTGCGGCTCGTCGCTCATGTCTTGCACGGACTCCTGTTTCGCCTCTTACGTTCCCGTACGTCCCCGTACGCCATCCGGGCCCCCTGATGAAGACTCTCGCACCAAGCGTTCCGTTCCCGGATTCCGCCGCGCGTCCGGGGCGGAAAATGCGTGGCCCGCCGCCTCGTTCCCGGACTAGGCTCCTGCGCTTCGGTGTCGGGCGGTTCGGGAGGTTGGCTGGCATGGGTGCGGGCCGGTTGTACGGGGCCGTCGCCGCAGGGGGTTTCCGACGTTACGCCACGTATCGGACGGCCACCGCGGCAGGGGTGTTCACCAACACCGTGTTCGGACTGATCCTGGTGTACACGTATCTGGCGCTGTGGGACGAGAAACCGCACCTCGGCGGATACGACCAGGCGCAGGCGGTGACCTACGTGTGGATCGGACAGGCCCTCCTGTCCACCCTCGCCATCGGTGGCGGTGGTGTCGAGGACGAGCTCATGGAACGTATCCGCACGGGTGACATCGCCATCGACCTCTACCGTCCCGCCGATCTGCAACTGTGGTGGATGTCGGCCGACTTGGGCAGGGCGCTGTTCCAACTGCTGGGCCGTGGCCTGGCCCCCTTCACGTTCGGCGCCCTGTTCTTCCCGGTGGCGCTGCCCTCGGACGTGGCGACCTGGGCCGCCTTCCTCGCCGCCGTACTGCTGGCGATGCTGGTCGGCTTCGGCATCCGCTTCCTGGTGGCGCTGAGCGCGTTCTGGCTGCTGGACGGCAGCGGTGTGGCGCAGGCCACCTGGATCACCGGCTACTTCTGCTCCGGGATGGTGCTCCCGCTGAACGTCTTCCCGGGCGCGATCGGCGAGATCGTACGGGCCCTGCCCTGGTCGTCGCTGCTCCAGGGCCCCGCGGACGTGCTGCTCGGCCGGGCCGACCCGTGGGGCGTCTTCGCCTTCCAGGCGGTGTGGGCCGTGGCGCTGCTGGCACTGGGCAGACTCATGCAGTCGGCGGCGACGCGACGGGTGGTGGTGCAGGGTGGCTGACACGGGCACGGTGACCGACACGGGCACGGTGACCCGGGCGGCGGCCCGGGTCGCGGACGGTCTGCGCGCCTACCGGCTGATCGCCGCCATGTGGATCCGCTCGACGATGGCGTACCGCACCTCCTTCGTGGTGACCACGATCGCCAGCTTCCTCGCGACCGGCCTCGACTTCGTGACGATCCTGCTGATGTTCTCCCGGGTGGACGCGCTCGGCGGCTACGGGCTGCCCGAGGTCGCCTTCCTGTACGGGCTGTCCAGTACCGCCTTCGGGCTGGCCGACCTGGCGATCGGCTCGATGGAGCGGCTGGGCCGCCGGGTGCGCGACGGCACCCTCGACGTCCTCCTCGTCCGGCCCGCACCGGTACTGGCCCAGATGGCGGCGGACCGGTTCGCGCTGCGCCGTCTGGGCCGGGTGTCGCAGGGGGCGCTGGTGCTCGGCTACGCGCTCACCGTCCTGGACGTCGACTGGACCCCGCTCAAACTGCTGCTGATGCCGGTGATGCTGGTCAGCGGCGCCGGGATCTTCTGCGCGGTGTTCGTGGCGGGCGCGGCCTTCCAGTTCGTGGCGCAGGACGCGTCCGAGGTGCAGAACGCGTTCACCTACGGCGGTACGACGCTGTTGCAGTACCCACCCACCGTGTTCGCGGCGGACCTGGTGCGCGGGGTGACGTTCGTGCTGCCGCTGGCCTTCGTCAACTGGCTGCCCGCGTCCTATGTGCTGGGGCGGCCCTGTCCGCTCGGCCTGCCGGAGTGGACGGCGTTCCTGCCGCCGCTGGTGGCCGTGGCGTGCTGTGCCCTGTCCGGAGCGGCCTGGCGGGCCGGGCTGCGGTCCTATCGGAGTACGGGGAGCTGAGGAACTCTTGGAACTCACGGATGTCACGGGCGCCACGGACGTCACGGACTTCATCGCGCTGGACGGCGTCGAGAAGGTCTTCGACGTGCGCAGGAGGACCGGGTTCCTGAAGCGGGAGCGGCGGCAGGTGCGGGCCGTGGACGGGCTCTCCTTCCGGGTGGCGCGCGGTGAGATGGTCGGCTACATCGGGCCGAACGGCGCGGGCAAGTCCACGACGATCAAGATGCTGACGGGGATCCTGACCCCGAGCGGCGGCCGGCTGCGCGTGGCCGGGATCGACCCGTCCCGCGAGCGGGTGCGCCTCGCGCAGCGGATCGGTGTGGTGTTCGGGCAGCGCACCACGCTGTGGTGGGACCTGCCGCTGATCGACTCGTACCGGCTGGTGCACCGCATGTACCGGATCCCGGACCGGCGTTACCGCGAGAACCTGGACCGGTGTGTCGAACTGCTTGAGCTGGCCGAGCTGCTGGACGTGCCGGTACGGCAACTCTCGCTCGGCCAGCGGATGCGGGGTGACATCGCGGCCGCCCTGCTGCACGACCCGGAGATCCTGTACCTGGACGAGCCGACGATCGGCCTGGACGTGATCTCCAAGGCGAAGGTGCGCGGCTTCCTGAAGGACCTGAACACCGAGCGGGGCACCACCGTCCTGCTGACCACGCACGACCTCCAGGACATCGAGCAGTTGTGCTCCCGGGTGATGGTGATCGACCACGGCCGGCTGATGTACGACGGTCCGCTCGCCGGGCTGCACGAGGCGGGCGACAGCGAACGCACCCTGGTGGTGGACCTGGAACGGGAGCTGCCGCCCATCGAGTTGCCCGGGGCCCGGGTGGTCAGGGTGGAAGGACCCCGGCAGTATCTGGCCTTCCCCGCGGCCGCGTCGGCGGCGCCGCTGGTGGCACGTATCGCGGCGGAGTATCCGCTGATGGACCTGTCGGTGCGGGAGCCCGACATCGAGGCGGTGATCGCGAAGATGTACGCGGACAAGGCCACCGCGTAGTCCTCGTAGTCCCCCGGGGCGGGAACTCGTAGGCTGATTCGTATGACCGACGATGCCCGTGCTCCGGAGCTGCGCGCCTCCGACGCCGACCGTGAGCGAGTCACCGAGGTACTGCGGGACGCCCTCGCGGAGGGGCGGCTCGACATGGAGGAGTTCGAGGAGCGGCTGGAGGCCACCTACAAGGCACGGACCTACGGCGAGTTGACTCCGATCACCCGGGACCTGCCGGGGGCGGGCGGGGTGGCCCTGCCCACCGTCTCGCTGCACAAGGAGCCTGTGGAGCAGGGCAGTTGGGCCGACCGGATCATCGGTGGCGAAGGGTCGTCCTCCTGGGCGGTCGCCGTCATGTCCGGCTTCGAGCGCAAGGGCCGTTGGACCGTGCCGAAGCGGTTCAACTGCTTTGCCTTCTGGGGCGGCGGCGAGATCGACCTGCGGGAGGCGTACTTCGCGGACCGTGAGGTCGAGATCAACTGCGTTGCGATCATGGGCGGAATGCAGGTGATCGTGCCGCCCGGTGTCGAGGTGGTGGTGCGCGGCATAGGCGTGATGGGCGGCTTCGACCACCGCGAGGAGGGCGTGCCGGGCGAGCCGGGCGGCCCCCGGGTGATCGTGACGGGCTTCGCCTTCTGGGGCGGGGTCGGCGTCGACCGCAAGCTCACCCGGGCGGAGCGCCAGCGCCTGAAGGAGGAGCGCCGCG
Source organism: Streptomyces sp. NPDC086787 (assembly GCF_044745865.1). NCBI lineage: Bacteria > Bacillati > Actinomycetota > Actinomycetes > Kitasatosporales > Streptomycetaceae > Streptomyces > Streptomyces sp. NPDC086787. Next base: position 133,870 of record NZ_JBIVBC010000001.1, read on the forward strand.
CGCAGAAGCTGGAGCGCAAGGCGGCGAAGTCCCTGGACGAGGGGACCGGGTCGCACGACGGCCGCCCCCACATGCTGGAGAACCACCGGGACCGCCGCCACGACCGCCGGGAGCAGCGCCGCGAGCACCGCCACGAACGCCGCGGCCGCTGACCGTACGCGACGACCCGGCGTGCTCGGCCGCGCGGCCGGGCACGCCGTCCGCTACAGGTCTGCCTGCCCCGCACCCTTCAGGGTCCGCAGGTCGAAGACCTCGGCCATCTTGCGGTAGCCGGCGTCGCTGGGGTGGAGGTGGTCGCCGGAGTCGTACTCGGGGCTGAGCCTGCGCGGGTCGTACGGGTCGCGCAGGGCGCGGTCGAAGTCGGCCACCGCGTCGTAGACCTCTCCGGCGCGGATCCGGGCGTTGATCTCCTGCCGTACCGCCTCGCGGGCGGGGGTCCAGCGGGAGCGCCCCTCGAAGGGCATCAGGGTGGCGCCGACGACCTTGAGGCCGCGGGCGTGCGCCTGGCGTACCAGGGTGCGCAGGCCGTCGGTGATGCGGTCGGCGTCGGGGAGCCGCGGCGCCCGGATGACGTCGTTGATGCCGAGGTCGATGACGACGGCCCTGACGTTCGTGCGGGAGAGCACGTCCCGGCCGAAGCGGCCGAGGCCGCTCTGGTTGTCGGCGGGCCTGCCCAGGCCGTCCCGGAGGATCTGGTTGCCGCTGATGCCCTGGTTGACGACGGTGTAGCGGGGCAGGTCCGCGCCGTCCGCGAGCGCGCTGTGCAGCCGCTGCGAGAGGACGTCCGTCCAGCGGTGGTTGGCGCCCGTGGTCGAGGTGATTCCGTCGGTTATCGAGTCGCCGAGCACGACGACCGTGCCGTCCGATTCGTCGCTCATCAGGTCGAGGGCCGTGACATAGCGCCAGTACGGCGTCCGCGTGGTGTACGGACCGCCCGCCACGTCCTCGGTGTGGTCGCCCTGCGCGATGTACGACACCTGCCGTGCGCGCGGGTGGTAGGTGACGGGTCCGGACGGGGTGGGGGAGTAGGTGGTGACGAGGATGTCCGAGTCGCGCCGGACGGTGACGCGGACGGCGTCGCTCACCATCTGGCCGCCGGCCGGTACGACCACTCCGGCGGCGCCGCCGAAGCTGAGCCGGCGCATGGTCCGGGCCTCGGCCACCGCCGTGTTGTCGCCGGCCGCGACCGCGATCGAGGCGTGGGTGATGGTCAGCGGCGACTGGCCGTAGAGATTGGACAGTGTGATGCGGGCGCTCGTACCGCCCACGGCCACGTGCACCACGTTGCGGATCGACTGGCCCGCCAGGCCGTTCGTCTCGGTGCCGGGTTCGGCGCCCGCCGGGGAGGCGGACCAGGCGCTCACCCAGTCGCCCGCGGAGGCGGGAGCGGCGGAACCATGGTGGGTACGGCTCTGGGCCGTGATGTAGGGCGGTGTGCCGTTGTCGGCCGCCACCGCGCCGTAGATGCCGGCGGACAGGGCCACCACCAGCGCGACGAGCGCGCTGAGCAGGGCGTAACCGCGACGCCTGGTCATGCTTGTTCAGTTCTCCTCGGAAGGGGAGCTCGGGCTCCAACCTGTTGTGTCCATGATGCGCCATGGATGCGGGACGCCTGACAGGACCCTGCCGAAAAGCTCCTTTCCATGAGACGCCGGGAACTCCTGTTCCGTTCCGGGAGTCGGTCAGGAAGGGACAATGTGTGCGGGATCACCGACCGGGTGGAGCAAAACGGGTGGAGCGAATGGAACGTACGGAAGCCGAAAAGGCAGCGGATCCGGCGGCGGCACCCCGGGGCGGCGGTGCCGCGTCCTACCGGACCATGACCGCCTTCACGCCCGCCGACCAGGAGCGGCAGCGCGGCGTACGGCGCATGAAACTCACCGCGACCGGCCTGCTGCTCCTCGTGGCGCTGGTGTACGTCCTGGCCAAGTGGGCCTCCGGGCAGGGCGCGGGCGGCTGGGCGGACTACGTGGCCGCGGCCGCCGAGGCCGGCATGGTCGGTGCCCTGGCCGACTGGTTCGCGGTCACCGCCCTCTTCCGCCACCCCCTCGGCCTGCCCATCCCGCACACCGCGATCATCCCCACCAAGAAGGACCAGCTCGGTGTCTCGCTCGGCGAGTTCGTCGGCGAGAACTTCCTCTCCGAGGACGTCGTACGGCAGCGACTGCGCGCCGTCGGCATCGGCAGCCGCCTGGGAACCTGGCTGGCCGAACCGGAACACGCGGACCGGGTCACCGCCGAGCTGGCCACGGCCCTGCGCGGCGCCCTCACCGTCATGCGGGACTCCGACGTCCAGGCGGTGGTCGGCGAGGCGATCACCCGCCGGGCCAACACCCGCGAGATCGCCCCCGGCCTCGGCAAACTGCTGGAGCGGATCGTCGCCGACAGCGGCCACAAACGGGTCGTCGACCTCGTCGTCGGCCGCGCCCACGACTGGCTCGTGCTGCACGACGACCAGGTCATGGACGCCGTACAGGGCGGCGCCCCCGGCTGGACCCCGCGCTTCGTCGACAGAAAGGTCGGCGAGCGCGTCTACAAGGAACTGCTGCGCTTCTGCACCGAGATCCGCGACATGCCCTCCCACCCGGCCCGCGGCGCCCTCGACCGCTTCCTCACCGACTTCGCCACCGACCTCCAGTCCGACACGGACACCCGCGCCCGGGTCGAGCGCCTGAAGGCGGACGTGCTGGGCCGCGGCGAGGTCCAGGACCTGATCGCGTCCGCCTGGACCGCCGTACGGTCCATGATCGTCTCGGCCGCCGAGGACGAGCACAGCGAGCTGCGCATGCGGGTCCGCGCCTCGCTGCTCTCGCTCGGCACCCGGATGGCCACCGAGCCGAAGGTGCAGAACAAGGTCGACAGCTGGGTCGAGGGTGCGGCCGTGCACGTCGTGACGACGTACCGCGCCGAGATCACTTCCCTGATCACCGACACCGTGGCCGGCTGGGACGCCGAGCACACCACCCGCAAGATCGAGGCCCACATCGGCCGCGACCTGCAATTCATCCGGATCAACGGCACGGTCGTCGGCTCGCTGGCGGGCCTGTTGATCTACGCTGTCTCGCGGGGGCTCGGGGCATAGCCACGCCGGACCGGGGCACTTGACGACTCGACGGGGGACACCTCGACGAGGAGGGGGCCCATGGCCACAGCGGAGGCCGCGACCGGCCGGACCATCACCACCAGCATCCCCGCCCGGCTCGACCGGCTGCCCTGGTCGCGCTGGCACTGGTCGATCGTGATCGGCCTCGGCACGGTCTGGATCCTGGACGGCCTCGAAGTCACGGTCGTCGGCAACATCGCGGGCCGGCTGTCCGAACCGGGCAGCGGGCTGTCGATCTCATCGGCCCAGGTCACCGGCCTGGCGGCCGCGCTGTACGTGGCGGGCGCCTGTATCGGAGCCCTCTTCTGGGGCCGCCTCACCGACCGCTACGGCCGCAAGAACCTCTTCATGATCACCCTCGCGGTCTACCTCGCCGCCACCGCCCTGACCGCGGTCTCCTTCGCACCGTGGTGGTTCCTCGTCTTCCGCTTCCTGACCGGCTTCGGCATCGGCGGCGAGTACGCGGCCATCAACTCCGCCATCGACGAACTGATCCCTGCCTACCACCGCGGCCGCGTCGACCTGATCATCAACGGCAGCTTCTGGGTGGGCGCGGTCGGCGGCTCGCTCCTGTCGGTCGTGGCGCTGAACACGGACTTCCTGCCCGCGAACGTCGGCTGGCGGCTGACGTTCGCCCTGGGCGTCGTCCTCGGCCTGGTGATCCTCCTCGTACGGCGCAGCGTCCCGGAAAGCCCACGCTGGCTGCTGATCCACGGCAGGGAGCGGGAGGCGGAGGAGATCGTCGCCTCGATCGAACAGCGCATCGAGTCGCAGACGGGCAAGCCGCTCCCGGTGCCCGACCGGGAACTCGTCATCCACCAGCGGGGAAGCGTGAGCTTCCTGGAGATCGCCCGCACCGTGTTCTCCGACTACCGCCGACGGGCCGTCCTCGGCTTCTCGCTCTTCATCGGCCAGGCCTTCCTCTACAACGCGATCACCTTCGGCTTCGGCGCCATCCTGACCAAGTTCTTCGACATTCCCGCGGGCCACACCGGCTACTACTTCGCGGTCATCGCGGTCGGCAACTTCTTCGGCCCGCTGCTGCTGGGCAAGCTGTTCGACACGGTGGGCCGGCGGGTGATGATCTCGGGAACGTACATCCTCTCGGGCGTGCTCCTGTTCGGCACGGCGTGGCTGTTCGGCCGGGGCTCGCTGAACGCGGTCACCCTGACCGCCTGCTGGTGCGTGGTCCTCTTCTTCGCCTCGGCGGGCGCGTCCAGCGCCTACCTGACCGTCTCCGAGATCTTCCCGATGGAGACCAGGGCCATGTCCATCGCCTTCTTCTACGCCCTCGGCACCGCCGCCGGCGGCATCAGCGGCCCCCTGCTGTTCGCCGACCTCACCGAGACCGGCAAGGTCGGCGACACGGTCCTCGCCTTCCAGATCGGCGCGGCCCTGATGTGCGCGGCGGGCCTGGTGGCGGCGTTCCTGGCGGTGAAGGCGGAGCGGCGCTCCCTGGAGGACATCGCAACGCCGCTGTCGGCGGCCTAGAAACCGACGTCATGCCCCGGTGGTGGACCCGGGCCGCACGATCATCAGGACGGTCACCGCGGCCCACAGCAGGTTGAACAGTCCGGTGAACATGGCGAGCCGTGCGGTGGCCTCCCGTGTGCCGCCGCCGTCGGCGAGACCGTCCACGAGAGCACTCTGCCGGGGCAGCACCAGCGCGGCCAGGACGACCGCGGCAAGCGCCGTGAGCACGATCGACACGATCAGCCAGGCGCTGCCGAGCACCCCCATCCCGCTCGCGGTGGCGAACCCGAAGGCGGGAACGACGACGCCGACCACGCCGTAGACCCGGCATATCCGGTACAGCACACCGAGGGCCTCCGCCGCCCGGGGATCACCGGGCTCGGCCAGGGCCCGCCGGGCGGCGGGCGGAAACATGCTGGCGGCGACCGTGACGGGCCCGATGGCGACGATCGCGGCGAGGACGTGGACGGCGAGGAGGAACTTGGTCACGGGGTGACGGTAGGCGGCCGTGGATCAAGCCAGAAGTGGCAGGACTGCCATGAGGCAACGGATTCTCGCCACGGCACCGCGATGCTCTACCTTCGGCGCATGCACACGGTTGCGGTACTGGCGCTGGACCAGGTGATCCCCTTCGACCTCACGGCGGCGATCGACACCTTCGGCTGGACCAGACTGCCCGACGGCAGCGAGCCGTACCGGGTACGGGTCTGCGCGCCGACGGCGGAGGTGACGGCGGCGGCCGGGGCGTTCACGGTACGGGCGCACCACGGACTGGACGCCCTGACGGAGGCCGGTACGGTCATCGTCCCGGGCGTGGCCGACCCCAGGATCCCCCCGGCCCCCGAGGTCACCCGGGCGCTGCGCACGGCGGCGGCGAACGGCACACGTATCGCGTCGATCTGCGTCGGCGCGTTCGCGCTGGCGGCGACGGGCCTGCTGAACGGCCTGCGGGCGACGACACACTGGACGGCGGCGCGGGCCCTGGCGGAGACGTACCCCGAGGTGGCGGTCGACCCGAACGTCCTCTACGTCGACAACGGCCAGTTCCTCACCTCGGCGGGCGCGGCCGCCGCGATGGACATGTGCCTGCACATGATCCGCCGCGACCACGGCTCGGCGGTCGCCGCGCAGACGGCCCGGATGTGCGTCATGCCCCTGGAACGCGAGGGCGGCCAGGCCCAGTTCATCCCGCACGCCCTGCCAGCGGCCCCGGCCGGCGCGACCCTGGAGCCGCTCCTGGCCTGGCTGGAGGACCAGTGCGCGCGGGACCTCACCCTGGACGAGATCGCGTCCCGCGCGGGCATGAGCACCCGCACCCTGAACCGCCGCTTTCGCGAACAGACCGGCACGACACCCCTCCAGTGGCTGCACCGGACGCGGGTGCGCAGGGCGCAGTACCTGCTGGAGAACACCACTCACCCCGTGGAACACATCGCCACCCGAACAGGCTTCGGCTCCCCGACCGCCTTCCGCGACCGCTTCCGAAAGGTCGTGGGAACAAGCCCCCAGGCCTACCGGAGGGCGTTCAGAGGCGCCCACTGACGCGTGCGGTCGGGGGAGGGCGTTCGGAGGCGCCCACTGACGCGTGCGGTCGGGGGAGGGCGTTCGGAGGCGCCCACTGACGCGTGCGGTCGGGGGAGGGCGTTCGGAGGCGCCCACTGATGACGCGTGCGGTCGGGGGAGGGCGTTCGGAGGCACGCACTAACGCTTGCGGTTGGCGTAGGGCGTTCGGGCGCTCACTGACGCTTGCGGTCGGCGGAGGGCATTCAAAAGCGCCCCCTGACGCTTACCGTCGGCGGGGGCACTCAGTAGCGCTCACTAACTCTTACGGTCGACAACAGCCCAGGAAGCCAGAGCCACCGCCCCGGCCACCCCGAACACGGCCGGCCAGGCACCGACCTTCCTGGCCAGCGGATGCGACCCGGCGAAGGCGGCGACGTACGCCACCCCGAGCGCCCCCGCGGCCTTCCCCCCGGCCTCCTCCCGCCACCGCCGCCCCGCCGCGACCCCGGCGGCAGCCAGCACAACTCCGCCCAGCGGCCGCTTCTTGCTCCACCGGGCAACCCCATAACCACCCACGAGTCCGCTCGCGGCGATCGCCGAACTGGGGATGCGGGCCATGTGTGCCTCCTTGTGTCTTGGTCGGGTCGTATCAAACCTCATTCCTGAGCGCCGCTCCAGAAAGCGAGGGCTTTGGTGATCAGTGCAAACGAGGACGCTACGCACTCGTCCCTCGCCGTGCGAGAGTCGATCTCGTTCGAAAAGTACTGCCCAAACAGCGAGTTCGAGACACTCGCCGCTCTCGTCCGCGTGCCCGAGATCGACGAGACGCTTCCAGAGGGTGGAGGCCCTGGCCGACGAGGACGAGGTGGGCGCAGCCCTGGCGGACATCCACTCAGTTCTCGTGAGCTCGGCACTGGGCCGGAGGACTTGACTGGCCAGACCTGTACGGGCGCTGTGGCGGCGCAGCGATGCCGGCTCGACGTGAACAGTCCGCGGCAACAACCGGGACGGGTCGGCAGGAGGGTTGGATCGCTCGGGCCCGCCGTGTGGCGCTGATTCCTCATCCGCCGGCGCGACTTGGCGTACATTGGGATTGAGTGTCCCTGACAAAGGAGCCGAATGTTGCCCTCTGCCTCTTTCACTTCGCTCGAGATCTGTGCTGGCGCCGGAGGGCTCGCTCTCGGTCTGGAGTCTGCAGGGTTTTCGCCCGTTGCGCTTCTGGACACGGACGAGAAGGCTCTCGCGACACTTTTCGCCAATCGTCCCGAGTGGAATCTGGTGGAGGAGGACCTGAAGAACTTCGACCCGGATCGATACCCCGAGACCTACGACGTCGACCTGCTGTCCGCCGGTACACCCCGAGTGAAGTCGATGGCCACGATCAACCGCAGGGATGACCACCCCGAGAGGGATCTTGTCAAGGCCGCACTCTATTTGGTGGGAGTGGTCCGGCCGCGTGCCGTGCTCCTCGAGAATGTGCCTGGCCTGGTGAACAAGGAAGAGTTTGCCGAGGTCCGGTCCGAGATCGAGGATGAGTTGGCGCATCTCGGGTTCCGCCTCTTCGCCGCTGTTTTGAACGCCAAGGACTTCGGTGTTCCGCAGAACCGACCGCACGGGTTCTTCGTCGCGTTGCGCGAGCCGTACGCCGAAGGTTTCGCTTGGCCGACGCCGCCGTCCGAGCCCTCGTTGCACGTCGGCGGCGTTCTTTATCCGTCGATGGCGAGTCGCGGTTGGCCGCATGCCCGGGAATGGGCTCAGCAGGCCGAGATCGTGGCGCCGACGCTCGTCGGCGGCTCGGACAAGAGAGGGGGCCCGGATCTCGGTCCTGAACGCGCCAAGGCTGTCTGGGAGAAGATCGGCATCAACGGTGGCACTCTTGCCGACGAGCTGCCGGGACCGCAGGACGGGTGGGCGTGGGGAGGCGAGAGGAATGATCTGCCGGCATTGACCTTGGCCCAGACCGCGCTGCTCCAGGGTTTCCCCACCGACTGGCAGATCGCCGGCAGGAAGACGCGAGGCTACCGCCAGGTCGGACAAGCGGTTCCTCCGCCGCTCGCTGCAGCGGTCGGCAGCCGGATCGCGGCAGCACTCCGGGGCTCCGGCTCCGGCTCGCCTCAGTAGCTGACCGGTGGCTAAGATCTGGCCACATGAACGCCACCCAACACACAGCCCCCATCAACATCGTTGATCTTTTTGCTGGTTGCGGTGGCTTCACTCAAGGATTCCACGAATTTCGACCGAATGGTATCGATTCGTCTGTTTTCCGCACCGTGGCAGCCGTGGAGCATGACGTTGCCGCCGCCAGTACTTACGCTCTGAATTTTGCGGACGAGGCGGGTGGTGTCGGTCATATCCATGCGAAGGACATCGAGGACTGGCAGCCCGATGCGCATGAAGTTCAAGCGGAGGTGATCCTCGGCGGACCACCTTGCCAAGGATTTTCCGGGCTCGGGAAGGAGGATGAGAGTGATCCGCGTAACAAGTTGTGGCAGGAGTATGCGCGAGTCGTAAATGAGATCAAGCCGAAGCTTTTTATTGTCGAGAATGTCGATCGCTTTCTGCGATCGCCTGAGTTTGCTCTGCTGCATGCCGCGACCGAAAAGCCCGACGGGATGCTGCGGGACTACATGGTGGTACGGCATTCCGTTCTGAATGCAGCAGACTACGGAGTGCCGCAGGCCAGACGCCGCGCCATTGTTGTGGCTGTGCGTCGCGATCTCAAGGACTTGGCCACCTTGGACTATCCTGCGCCGACCCATGTCAAGAAAGCCGGCGAGTTTCTTCCCGGAGCAGGGCCGGAGAAGTGGGTTGCAGTGGGTCCGGAGATCTTTGACCGTACACCTGGAGAGACACTCACGACGGAACTTCCCGAAGGCAGGACCTGTGATCCGCTGAAGACCACTCTTCCCGGAGCCTTTCTTACGACGGACCTGCACTTCGGTCGGAACCCGACTGAGCTGTCGAAGATGCGTTACAGGGCAATTCCGGAGGGCGGAAATCGTCACGACCTCCCTCCGGAACTTTCCACGGAGAAGTGGTTGGCCCACAGGACGGGCTCTCACGATGTGATGGGGCGGATGTATTGGGATCGGCCTTCAGTGACAATCAGGACCGAATTCTACAAGCCCGAAAAGGGGCGGTATCTCCACCCGCGAGAGCATCGTCCGATCACTCACTATGAGGCAGCCCTCATCCAGGGATTCCCGCCCGGCTTCAAATGGAGTGGCAGCAAGATTCAAATCGGTAGGCAGATCGGGAACGCGGTGCCAGTCGGCCTGTCCAGAGCCCTGGCAGGAATGGTGTACAGGGCACTCAGGGGCTGATGGACCTCTCGTCATCCTCTTCCCCCGGTTCTTTGCCGCGCACCGGCGCCGTCTCGAAGAGTCGCTCGAACCAGTCGGTCAGTCGTTGCACGGAACGAAATGGAACACTGCCGTCAACGGGTCCTTGAGGAAGACTTGTCGGGTTCCAGACGGGATCTGATTCCACGGATTCAATCCACTGCCTCAGAGCTTCGTAGTCCCTGGGCTCGTCCGGTGCGATCACTTCGTAGACCAATGTGCTGCCGGCGGACCCGGCCGCCTTCACGAGACCGTTGACGTCCCGTCCGGTCCTCACCATGCCTTTCTCAAGAAGTTCGATCAGGGCCTGGGCAGTCGGGCGGTGGTTGTTCATGTCCAGGCGAAGAGCCGTGTTGAGTACGTCCTGGTTGCTGCAGGCGGTGACCACTGGACGATAGTCCTCACCGTCGCGAAAGAGTTCGGCGGCCCACCAGAGGCGAGAGAAGCACTGAATGTCCCATCGGCCGCTGAACCGTGCAGCCTGTCCCACCGCGACTCGACCGTTCTTCTCCTGGCCCCATCGCCAACGCACGTAGTCCGGGGCGACTCGAAGCGCGATGAAGTTCCACAGGCTCGAGTCGGCGGCTTCGGCGCGAGTCAACCGCAGGGTGTAGTGGAGGCGGGGGGCGAGCCATGCATCCGACACCGTTGGACGCTCGGATGCGAATCGCTCCATCGCCTCATCCACGAGCGAGCGCAGCTCGTCGGTGCTCCAACGGGGCGAATCGTCAAGAGGATCAACGGAGTTGCTGATCAGCGTCGCCTGCGGCAGTGGGGCACCGTTGACGACGCTTGGGGTCAGCACCTTGTTGGCAACGGAATCGGGGATCCTCCCCATTTTCTCGGGAACTTCGATCCTGCTACCCATGGTCACAGAGCCTCCCTCTTGTTCGCCATGCGGCGCAGGTCGCGCAGAGCGGTTGATACCTTTCTGGGTTTGCGGGACTGCACTCCGGAGCCATGCATCAAGCGCCGTTGCAGGTCAGTACCGTTCTCGCCCTCGGCACGGGCCTGAACCAAAGCGATCAGCGCCTCGTCGGGCGAGAGCTCCGGGTACAGATCCGGGACCATGCGTCGGAGTACATCCTCGTGCCACCCGCCAGGCCACTGAGGTTCGCCCTCGGCCATGTCACAGGCGTAGATTGCAGCATTGAACATGGCGCTCCACGCCTCAGAAGCGACTTGGGAGGCCATGATTTCGCGTACGAGCTTCTGCTCGGCGGTCGATGCGTTTTCCAGCACGCCGCGAAGCCCGTCCACCGAGGAGTTGAGGAGGAGCACGGGTTCCCCTGCTTCCGAATCGACCAGCCAGGGGTCGTCGCGGTACTCCTTGAGGTGATCGTGCTCCGTGAAGTCGATCCACCGAATCTTCATGGAGCGCTCAGAAGCGGGCACCTTGGTTTCGAAGTCAATGTCCCATGCTGCTTCCGGGACACCGATGATCCGCCCTTCAACGTCCTCGACCGTGGCCACGATGCCGGCTGTCACCTGACTGCGCCCCACGTGTTCGTCGCGCCTCAACTCGACATCGCCACCCCATTTTCCGTCACCCTTTGGGAGCAAGGGGAAAGCCTGGTAGACGTTGGTCCGCCGGTTGGTCAGGATGGCAACGCATTTGAGGTTCTCCCATGGGCCGGCCACTAGCTCTGCGCCGTCGGTGCCAACGGTGACGCTGAGCCTTACCTCGGCCCACTTCTGGGTGGTTTCGTCGAGGTCGTCGAGAGCCACGACTTGAGCGCGATCATTGATTCTCTCCAGCCTGATCGGCTTGTTGTCGACAAAAAGCCTCTCGATACGGAGAGTTACGTCACTGCCGAGTACTTGATACGGGAAGACCGACTTCACGAGAGTTCCTCCTTTGCTCGGCGTATGTCGACCATCACCTGCGACATGGCTGCAGACACTGGGTGACTGGAGCTGTCGGTCACTCCGCGAAATTTGCCTTGAGTCGCTCCATCGCGAAAAGCAAGATTTCCGTGCGGTGTCAACTCACAGCCATCCAGCGGAACTAGCTTCTGCCACGCGACACTGACAGGGCCGGAGGAACGTGTGAGGAATCGAGGGACGGCCGCGAGCACCCATGGCTCATCTCGGCCGGGCAGCCTCACCGTGACCGTGACATCCCATGCCCCGGTACCATCGATGCTTCCGCTGATGGCCTTCACGGTGGGAAAACCCTGCGTGCGTCCCACCTTGGGCGGATCAAGCCGGAGCAACTCGCGGAGAACTTCCGGCCCTTCCTCCTGAGATGCCTCGTCGGTCTGACTGCGGAGAAGCTCTCGAATCCGCTGTTCCGCAGTCCTCTTGAAATCTATGATCCTCTGGCGAGCGCCGCGTTCGTATGTCGCCGTGAGGTCTTCGGTGCCTTCCCAGTCGTTGTGATCCGGCGGTTCGGCGGTGCGCAGAAGTTGCTCGGCGGCTTCGGCGTCCGGTGTCCCGCTGCGTGTTGCTGTTCCAGCGAGCAGCACGGCCTGGAAAGGGCGGTGCCCGAGCGGGAGGTCACCGACTCTTTTGTACTTCACCACCATGCGGGTTGCGCGCATGTAGGCGATACTGTCGGGTTGTTCGTCTTTGTCGTCGTCGTCGGACGGAGTGATGAGTAGCACGGCGTCGTGGACTCCAGGGTCCCCGGCCCTGAGATCGTCCTTGCGCCGGCGCAGCTCCAGAGGAACCGTGGTCTGCAACACCTGGTTGCGTTCGGTCAGTTCCTCGACCGTCTCTCCGTCGAGGAATGCTTGAACTGCTCGTGAGCGTGCGGGCTGGTGGGCATGCGGGTCGATGAACTCCTCAGCTCTCACGGCCTGTCCGTTCCGGTAGGCCGCCACCGAGGCACGCAACTTGGCCTCTTCCTGCCTACCGCCGACCATCGAGGCCCAGAAGTTCCGCGCGAGGCTGGACACCAAGCGCTCGTGCATGTCCTCGAGGTCCTCGGTCTCACCCGATCCGTCGTAGGCGCCGACGACCAGGAAGCTCGTACCGGGAGCCTGGTCGTAGCGTTCCAGATGGAGGGACACCGCTGCCTGTTCGTCGCCCCACCAGGACTGTGCCGTGTTCTGACGTTCGGGGGCGACAATGCCGAACCAACCCGGCCCGGCGTATTCGACGTTGTCGAGCGTGTGCCAAGGGAGTTCGAGCCGTCCGGCCATGCGGCGCTGCGTTCGTCCGCCTTCGGCCACCGACAAGGTGCTGTTCACCAGGACCAGGCCGAACCTACTGGTGGCCCACAGCGCGGCCTTTCCGAGGCCGTACGAACCACCCTGTGAACCTGCCTTCCCGCTGTCCAGGGTTCGGCGGACGACACGCGCGAATCGCCCGTCGTCGAATTCTGGCCCGGTCAGCCCGGTCGCGTTGTAGTCGTCCACCCTGAGCAGGACGAGTCGCTCCGTCCGCTCCAGTTCCTGAAGTCCGTCGCGCAGCACCCGCCCCACTTTTTGCCGTACGTCTGCGGCCGCAGAAATGTGCCTCTCGATCGAATCCCAGTCGAGGGCCGTCATGAAGTCCTGGAGGTGGCGACCGGTCAGCTCGTGCAGTGTGTATCGGACGATTACGGGTGCGGAGCCGGGAAGTTGCTCGTCCAGACTGTTCTGGGTCGCCTCGCGCGCCAGCACGTCCAGGCTCGGTGAGAAGGCGAATGTAGCCGCGTTCCCACCCTCACGACCGCCATCCTCGGGTGCCACCCTGAAGACCCACTTGACGTCGTTGGACGCAGCCAGCGGCGTCCGACGGCTGACCGCGTCCTCTATGTCGACGTCCAGGGCCGCGGCGATGGCCGCGATCTTCTCGTAGCGCGGCTCGGATCGACCGTTGACCCATCCGTTCACGGCGGCCCCCGTGACTCCAGTGAGTTCGGCGAGCCTCTTCTGGCTCATGCCCCGCTGGACCAGCATGTCACCGAGCCACTCGTTGAAGTCCTTCATGATCCCCCTCCCCGCCAAGGTGAAAGTTAATCGATGCTGATCGAGTTAACTTCCCTTAAGGTGTATCGGACATATGGTGCATATTGGAGTCACCCGAGTGGAGTAATCGGGTGCGGTGTGGCACCCTAGCATGGGTCAACGACGGCCGTGCAGGCCCTTGTTCTCGCATTTCTGTTCTACGCAAGGCCGGTTGGGCTGCTACGATGCAAAATCGTCACCCCGCGGGTCTCGAGGTGTCCCTCCTACAGTTCAGCGCGTCAGTGTCACGCGGGTCGCGCGGCTGCTTTCCGCACCCCGTGTCGGGGTTGCCCGTCAGTGCCGCGACGGCTCCGTCCTCACAGTTCAATCCCTCGGTCGCCCGACCGACCCTGGAATCATGGAGGTTCCGTGCATCCGAAGCGCCGTCAGATCTTTGCGGAGTTCCCTGCGGGCAAGTCCTTCTCGGTGGAGTTCATCATCAGCGGATCGGCCACCATCGCGCGGGTCGCGTCGGGTTCGGACGAGATCAGCCTTGGCGTCAGCGACGTTCCCGACGGTTTCGACGACGAGGGTTCCGCTTCAGGTGAGCACTCCTGATTTGCTGTAGCAATGCCTGTCTTCCATCGATATTGCCGGGTGAGGTGATTCGATGGAAGATTGTTTGCTTGTGCTAATTTGCCACCTTGGGTGGGGCTGGCGACTGGCTACGTTCGTCGCCGTCTGGCAAACGTCGAATCGTCGAGCGACGCGTTCGGTGAATCGGATGGCATGTGGCTTCAAGTCCGGCTGGGGTCTTGGCGCTTGTGGTTTCCGGCGTCCCTCCTGGCTTGAGCCACGGACAGGGCGATCCGTTCCGCAGGCTCGTGCTCCCAGAATCGCAGGACGGTCCACCCCTCGGCTGTTAGGTGTGCGGTCGTCTCGCGGTCGCGAGCCATGTTCCTGTCCAGCTTGGTGCGCCACCATTCGGCGTTCGCCTTGGGTCGGGTCGCGTGTTCGGGGCAGCCGTGCCAGAAGCAGCCATCCAGGAAGACGGCGATCTTGGTCTTGGTGAAGGCGATGTCGATCGTGCGGCGGGACATGCCGGGGACGCGCATGTTCACTCGGTAGCGCAGGCCGGCAGCGTGCAGGAGGCGACGGACTGCGATCTCGGGTGCCGTGTCACGGGAGCCTTGTCGACTCATGCGGGCGGACACGGCGGGGGAGGAGGGGATGGCATCCGACACAGGAGCATTCTGCCGGCGTGCTCGAAATTGTGGTGGGCGGGCGGTATTCACCTGGAGTCCTGGGCCTGAGGCATTCGGTCGGCGCCGCACTCACTCGTAGAAGTGTCAGCGGCGGGCGTGCCGCCGCTGACCAAGCTGAAGCAGGGCAGAATCACTTGTTGCTGGGGCGGGCGGAGCGCTGCCTGCTCGTCACCCGCCGTGGCACTCTTCGTAGACCCGCCCCGACCCGCACCAACACCCCGCCCCCCGCTGCGGCGGCCAAGCCGCAGCCCGCCCCCGGGCCGCCAGTGTTGTCGCGTACTGCGGGAGCAGGGAGGTGTCCTGGGGGGACGAGCCTTCTGAGGCGGCGAAGGCTTCGTAGGAGGGGACTGTGCCGGTCACGATGCCGAGGTTGGGGGTGCCTGAGGAGGCCAGTTCGCGCAGGGAGGTCTCTATGGTCGACAGGTGTTGCTCGTGGGAGGGGTACTCGGCCGCGAGCGAGGGGTACGAACCGGTCAGTTCGGTCAGTTCGGTTTCCGACCAGTGCAGGACGGCGACCGGGAAGGGGCGGGAGAGGGCCGTGCGGTAGGTGCCGAGTTCCGCTCGGAGGCGGGAGATCTCGGCCTTCAGTTCGGCCGGGTTGTCCGAGCCGAGGGACCACACCCGCTTGGGGTCGTGCAGTTCGTCCAGCGGTACCGGTGAGGCGTGCAGGGTGTCCGCCAGGGTGTCCCAGGCGTCGTGCGGCAGGCCCAGCATGCGGCGGACGCGGTGGCGGCCGAAGAGGACGGGGTGGGTGGCGAAGGGGGTTTCCGGGGCGTCGGTGAGGAGCAGGGTCGCCGCCTCCGTGAACGTCTCCTGTGCCGCCTCCAGTTCGTCGTGGGACTCCAGGGCCTCGGCCACGATCACCCAGGGGGCGGGGTCCCGGGGGGCGGACGCGCGGACTCCGTCGATGATCGCGCGGGCCTCGGCCTCGTGGCCGTACTCCCAGAGGTTCGAGGCCTTCAGGGCCCGTACCAGGTGGGGGTTCTCCAGGCCGTCGGGGGAGGAGAGCAGACGGTCGTAGAGCGCGGTCGCGGCGGGGCGGTCACCGGACAGTTCCAGGTGGGCCGCGGACTGGAGCAACAGGGCCTCGGCGTCCTCGGGATACAGGCCGGCGGTCCGCTCCAGGCGTGCCGCTTCGGCGGTGTGGTCGACGTTCTCGGCAGGCGTGTCGGGGCGCATGGGGGACACCGTACTGCCGACCGGCCTCGACGTGGGTGCCTGGCTCTGGTGACTTGGCGTCGCGGGTTCTATCGTGCGGTCGGCCTGTGAGGGGGTGTTCCTGTGCGCGCTTCCGGCGTTCGTGTGGTGCATCACGGTATTCGGCGGAGGCGTGCCCGGCGGCTGCGGGTGGTGTGGACCGGGGGTGAGGTCCTCGTCACCGTCGGTGTCGTACTCCTGCTGCTCGTCGTGCACCAGTTGTGGTGGACCAACTTGCAGGCCAGGCGGGGGGCCGAGCGAAAGGTGGAGGCGCTGGAGCGGGAGTGGAAGTGGAGGGGCGGTGGCTCCGGTTCCTCCGGGAGCCCTGCTTCCGGGGGCCTTGATTCTTCGGGCTCTTCTTCCTCCTCTTCCTCGACCTCCTCTTCGTCTTCCCTGCCCCGTACGGGAGTCGGCGGCTCGGCGCGGTCGTACGAGGGTGATCCCGGTACCTCCCGCGCCTACGCCGTCCTCGTCGTCCCGCGTCTCGGGCTGCGTGTGCCGGTCGCCGAGGGGGTCGGTAAGCGGGACGTTCTCAACAAGGGGTACGTCGGTCATTACCCCGGCACCCAACAGCCGGGCCAGGCCGGTAACTTCGCGGTCGCGGGGCATCGGAACACCCACGGCGAGCCCTTCCGGTACCTGCCTCGGCTGCGGGTGAAGGACACCGTCGAGGTCGAGACCGGGGCGGCGACGTACACGTATGTCGTCGACCAGGTTCTGCCGCAGACTTCGTCACGCGACTCCGGGGTCGTACGCGCCGTGCCGCGATCGCTCGTCAAACCCGGCTACGGGTACAGGAGCCCCGGCCACTACCTCACCCTCACCACCTGCACCCCGGAGTTCACGTCCAAGTACCGGCTGGTGGTGTGGGGGAAGCTGGCCTCCGTGCGGCCTCGGGCGTAGGTGCTTTCCGCGCCTGCGGGAGTCTCCGTGCCCATGGGTGTCTCCGTGCCTGTGCGAGTCTCCCGTCACGCCCGCTCCCGCAACGCCACCACGCTCACCGCACCCACCACGGCCAGCGCCGCCGACACCACGATCGCCACGTTCGTGCCCTGGCCGAGGCCGCCGGAGGAGGAGGTGGCGAGGGCGATGGTCAGGGCCACGCCCGCGCAGGACCCGATGTAGCGGAGGGTCTGCTGGGCGCCCGATCCCATCGCCGCCCGCTCCAGCGGGACCGACTCGACCGCAAGCAGGGGCAGGGCCGCGTTCAGCAGGCCGCTACCGATGCCGCCCAGGACGAAGCCCGGCAGCAGGCGGGTCCAGGAACCCGCGTCCAGGCCGCCCAGCATGGTCAGCGCGCCCGCCGCGTGCAGCAGGAAGCCCGTCGCCAGCTGCCAGCGGGGTGCCACCCGGCCTGCCAGGCGCTTCGCCTGGAGGGCCACCGCGAAGGAGAGGCCGGACCACAGCAGCACCAGCCACGCCGTGTCCAGGGGCGACAGGCCCAGCGTCCGCTGCATCAGGGCCGGGACGTAGCTGAACAGGCCGATCACCGTCAGGCCGGTGAACAGGCCGCCCGCGGAGGATGCCAGGAAGCGGCGGCTGCGCAGCAGGCGCAGGTCGATCATGGGGGTGCGGACTCGCCGTTCCACCAGCGCGAACGCACCGAACAGCAGCACCGACGCGGCCAGCAGCAGCATGATCGGCGCCCGCAGCCAGCCGTCCCGGCCCAGGGTCAGCGCGGCGACCAGCGCGACCAGTGCCAGTCCGAAGGTGAGGGCTCCGGCGGTGTCCGGCCGGCCGCCCCTCGGTGCCCGGGACTCCGGCAGCCGGCCCACGCCAAGTCCGGCCACCACCAGCGTCGCCGCGCCCAGGAGGAGGTACGCCGTCCGCCAGCTCGGCAGTGACGCGGCGACCAGCGGGCCGACCGCGATGCCGCCGCTCACGAAGGCGCCCCACACGCCGGTCGCGTGCAGTCGGCCGCGCGGGGTCGGGAAGGCCGCCACCAGCAGGCCCAGACTGCTCGCCAGGATCGCCGCGCTCGCCGCGCCCTGCGCGACACGGGCCAGGGTGAAGGCCCAGGTCGACGTGGCCAGGCCGCCCAGGGCCGTGGTCAGGCCCAGCGCCACGGCACCGGACAGGAAGACGCGGCGGCGGCCGTAGTCGTCGGCGAGGCTGCCGGCCACCAGGAGCAGGGCGGCGAGGCCGAGGGGTGTGCCGTTCAGCAGCCACGCCTGCGCGGAGAGCGGGGTGTGCAGGGCCGCCGCGGTGTCCGGCAGCGTGACCGCCGGGGCTGTGTACGTCATCAGTGCCACCGCCGTCGCGGCGCTGGTCAGGGCGAGGGTGGCCCGGGCGTGCGGCGGCGTCCCCGTCGTGGCCGCGGGTGCGGCGGCCTTCGTCCGCTCCAAGGTGCGTTCATTGAACTTAGGCATGGGTGTACCGTAACACTGTTGGTTCGGTGATTGAACCCAAGCGTCGGAAAGTGGCTAAGGTGGGCGCCATGGCACTGGGCAAGGACTACGCGACTCAGGAGTGCTCGATCGCCCGGGCACTGGAGATCGTCGGCGAGCGCTGGACGCTCCTGATCGTCCGCGACGCGCTCTACGGCGTCCGGCGCTACAACGACTTCCTCGTCCACCTCGGCATCCCGCGCGCCGTGCTCTCCGGCCGGCTGAAGACGCTCACCGAGCAGGGGATCCTGGAGAAGCGCCGGTACCAGGAGTCGCCGCCGCGCGACGAGTACGTCATCACCGACCGGGGCATCACCCTGTGGCCGGTGCTGCGCTCGCTCGGCCTGTGGGGGCGCGAGCACTTCTCCGGCCCCCGGCTGCGCTACTTCCGCCACGCCGACTGCGGCACCGAACTCGGCCCGTACGGCGAATGCCCCGCCTGCGCAACCGTCGTACCGGTCGCGGACGTCCTCATGGAGCCGGGCCCCGGACTGGACCCCGACCCGGCCGATCCGATCAGCCGGGCGCTGCTGGGGCCCCGGCGGCTCCTGGAGCCGCTGGAGATCGATCCGGTATAAATGGCTCCGGTGCAACCGGTGCAAAAGGCTGCGGTGCAGGGCCGGTTGGGGAGGGGGAGTCGATGATCCGCCGACAGGTCGGCGCGCGTTCCTTCGCCGTGCTGCTTCCTCTCCTGCTCAGTGTCGCTCTGCTCGACACCGGCACCCTCTCCGCCACCGTCGCCCTGGCCGCGACCGCCACGGCCTCGGCCGCGCTCGCCGTCTGCTCCGTCATCGCCGCGCGCTGCGCGCCGGTCGTCCCGCGCACCCGGGTGCGCACGGCCATCCGTGACCGCGACCGCCGTACGGCCTTCCTGCCGCAACGCGATCCCGACGCCTCGGGGCGGCAGCGGCCCCGAGCACCCGGACACGCCCTCCCGGCGACCACCGCGTAGGGCACACAGCGCACGCGCACCACAGCGCACACACGTGACCCCGCGCGGGTCGTCATGCCGCGTCACGCATCACTCGCTCCGGCACGACGAGACCCACGGAGGGCTCACCCATGTCCGTTTTCGCCAACCTGGTAGAGCGGCTCGCCGACCTGCTCCAGCCGCTCTTCCACGCCTCCGCGGCCGCCGCCGCGATCGTCCTGTTCACCGCGTTCGTACGACTGCTCGTGCATCCGCTGTCCCGGGCCGCCGCCCGTGGGCAGCGCGCCCGTGCCGCGCTCCAGCCCAAGGTCGCCGAGCTGCGGAAGAAGCACGCCAAGGATCCGGAGAGGCTCCGGAAGGCGATCCTGGAACTGCACGCGGAGCACAAGGTCGCGCCGCTGTCCGGATGCCTGCCCAGCCTTCTCCAGATGCCTGTCTTCTTTCTCCTCTACCACCTGTTCTCCAGCACGGACGGCGGCGTGGGGGGCGACGGACCGCTGTCGCACGAGCTGTTCTCCGCGCCGCTCGGCGGGCGTTGGGCCGACGCACTGGCCCACGGCGGGCTCTTCGGACAGGCGGGACTCGTGTACCTCGTGCTGTTCGTCGTCGTCGGCGCCGTCGCGACGTTCAGCTACCGCCGTACGAAGCGGATGACCGCCGACGAGGGCGGCGCGATGCCGGTGTCGGCGGCCGACGCGACTGTTCCCGGGCTCGCCGCCGTCAGCAGGCTCATGCCCTTCTCGTCGTACCTGACCCTCTTCACCGTGGCCGTGGTGCCGCTGGCCGCGGCGCTGTACGTCGTCACCAGTACGGCCTGGAGCGCGGTGGAGCGGGCGGTGCTCCACCGCTGAGGATCGCCGCCGACAGCGCCGAGCACCCGGGCGCGGCCCGGTTACGGTCCAGTACGTGAACCGGGTATTGCCGACCGGACCTCCCCCTTGGAGGATCGTCCAGCCCTCCGATGGCCGCACCCATCGGCCGGGCGTCGCGATCGAGGGAGATGGTGACCATGAAGCTGCTGCGTGTGGGTACGGCCGGAGCGGAGCGTCCCGCGCTGCTCGACACCGAGGGGATCCTGCGGGACCTGTCGGGGGTGGTGGACGACATCGACGGGACGCTGCTCGCCGACGGTGCCGCGCTCGGGCGGGTACGGGCGGCGGCCGAGTCCGGTGCGCTGCCCGCGCTGGACGCGGCGGGGTATCGGGTCGGGCCGCCGCTCGCCCGGATCGGGAAGATCGTGTGCATCGGGCTCAACTACCACGACCACGCCCGTGAAACGGGAGCCGAGACGCCCACCGAGCCCGTCGTCTTCCTCAAGGCACCGGACACGGTCGTCGGGCCGTACGACACCGTGCTCGTGCCGCGCGGCTCACGGAAGACCGACTGGGAGGTGGAGTTGGCGGTCGTGATCGGGCGCACCGCCCGCTGCCTGGAGTCGGCCGAGGCCGCGCTCGCGCATGTCGCGGGGTACACGGTGGCGCACGACGTCTCCGAGCGGGAGTTCCAGAACGAGCGGGGCGGGACCTGGGACAAGGGCAAGAACTGCGAGACGTTCAACCCGCTCGGGCCATGGCTGGTGACCGCCGACGAGGTGCCCGAACCCCAGGCCCTGCCGCTGCGGCTGTGGGTCAACGGGGAGCTGAAGCAGGACGGGACGACCGCCGAGCAGATCTTCCCGGTGGGGGAAGTCGTGCGGTACGTCAGCCGGTTCATGACCCTCTACCCGGGTGACGTCATCAACACCGGTACGCCGTCGGGGGTCGCGCTCGGGCGGCCCGACCCGAAGCCGTACCTTCGGGCCGGGGACGTCGTGGAGTTGGAGGTCGAGGGCCTCGGGCGGCAGCGGCAGGTGTTCGGGCAGGCCTGACCGTCGGCGGGTCCGCTCAGCCGGCGATCAGCCCGGCCAGCCTGCGCCACGCCTCCCGCGGCAGGCCGTCCCGCGGGCCGTCGTCGACCACCTGGAGGGCCACATGGTCCGCGCCCGCCTCGAAGAAGGCGGCCGTGCGCCTGCCGATCCGGTCCTCGTCGCCCCACGCGTACAGGGCGTCGATCAGGCGGTCGCTGCCGCCGTCGGTCAGGTCGTCCTCCGTGAAGCCCAGGCGGAGGAAGCTGTTGGTGTAGTTGGGGAGCGCGAGATACATGGCGAGGCTCTCGCGGGCCCGTGCGCGGGCGCGGGCCGGGTCGGTCTCCAGGACGACCGTCAACTCGGGCGCCAGCAGCGGGTCTTCGCCGAGGATCTCGCGGGCCTCGGCGGTGTGCTCCGGGGTGACCAGGTACGGGATCGCGCCCGCCGCCCGGTCACGGCTCAGCTCCAGGTTCTTCGGACCGAGGGCCGCCAGCACCCGGCGTCCGGCGGGGACTTCGGCCGCGTCCAGTGCGTCGAGGTAGGAGACCAGGGCCGAGTAGGGGCGGCGGTACTGCTCGGCACGCTGGGCGTGGCTCACCCCGAGGCCGAGCACGAATCGGCCGGGGTGGGCCCCCTCCAGCTCCGCGAACGCGCCGGCGCTCGCCTCGGCGTCGTACTGCCAGATGCTCTGGATGCTGGTCCCGACGGCGAGCCGGGAGGTGGCCTCCAGCACGGGTGCGGCATGCCGGGCGGTGCTGCTGCCGCCCAACCAGGCTGCGCCGTAGCCGAGTTCCTCCAACTCGGCTGCCGCTTCGGCGACTTCGGTACGGCATGCCGGGTCCTCCGAGCGGAGCCCGACACTCCAGACGCCGTACCGGCCGACCTTCTCCTTCAGGGTGCCGCTCATCGGTTCCGTTCCCTCCGGTGCCAGGCGGATGATCAACTGGTCGGTTCCAACCGGAGGGGGCCTCGGATTTAATCCCGCCGGGGTCGACGGCACCTAGGGTCTGTCGTGGATCAGGTCGCAGGATGCCGGCGGTGCGTTGTCGGCGGGGGTGTGCGTGCCGGACCCCGTGTCCGCGGCGTGATCCAAACGCCAGACCCTAGACGCGCAGGAACCGCTCCAACGCCTCCACCACGAGACGGTGGTCCTGGATCTGGGGCAGGCCGGAGACGGTGACCGTGCCGATGACACCCACGTTCGCCACGTGCACCGGGAAGGAGCCGCCGTGCGCCGCGTACACGTCGGGGTCCAGGCGGGACGACTCCTCGAACGTGGTGCCCTTGGCGCGGCAGCGGGCGCCGACGAGGTAGGAGGAGGCGCCGTAGCGCTCCACCACGCGGCGCTTGCGGCCGATCCAGGCGTCGTTGTCCGGGGTGGAACCGGGCAGCGCGGCGTGGAAGAGCTGCTGGCCGGCGCGGTGGATGTCGATGGCCACCGGCGCCTGGCGCTCCCTGGCCAGCTCGACGAGGAGCGAACCGAGGGCCCAGGCGTCGTCGTGGGTGAACTGCCGGAAGACCAGGCGCCGTTCCTGTGCCTCCAGCTCCTCCACGGACAGGGTGACCTCGGGGGCGAACCGGGGCGTCACAGCGTCACCGCCACCGCGTCGCGGGCGGAACGCCGGGCCGCCTCCAGTACGTCGAGCGCCGCGGCCGCCTCCAGTGCGGTCACCGGGTTGGGGCCGGCGCCGGTGAGGGCCGCGGCCACGGCCGTGTAGTAGGCGGGGTAGTCGCCGGGACGGGTCGGCACGGGCTCGCCGCCGCCGGTGAGCGGGGACTCCCCGGAGCCGAGGCGGCCCCACAGCGGCTCGGGCTCCGCGCCCCACCGCGGGCCGGGCCGCAGCCCCTCGCGCAGGTCGGCCTCCTGCGGGTCCAGGCCGTACTTCACATAGCCGGCGCGTGAACCGAGCACCCGGAAGCGCGGTCCGAGCTGGGCGGCCGTCGCGGAGACGTACAGATGGGAGCGGACGCCGCTCGCGTGGGTCACGGCGATGAAGGTGTCGTCGTCGGTCTCGGCGCCGGGACGGCGGACGTCGGCCTCCGCGTAGACCTGGGTGGCGGGGCCGAAGAGGACCAGGGCCTGGTCGACCACATGGCTGCCGAGGTCGTACAGCAGGCCGCCGATGTCCGCCGGGTCGCCGGACTCGCGCCAGCCGCCCTTGGGCTGCGGCCGCCACCGCTCGAAACGGGACTCGAACCGCCATACGTCGCCCAGCTCGCCGTCGGCGATCAGCGCGCGCAGGGTCAGGAAGTCGTTGTCCCAGCGGCGGTTCTGGAAGACCGAAAGCAGCAGGCCGCGCTCCTCGGCGAGCGCCGCGAGAGCACGGGCCTCGGCCGCCGTACCGGCGACCGGCTTGTCGACCACGGCCGGGAGGCCCGCCTTCAGGGCGGCGGTGGCGAGCGGGACGTGCGTCCGGTTCGGGGACGCGATGACGACCAGGTCCAGCTCGTCGGCGCGGTCGAACAGCTCGTCCGGGGTGGCGGCGAGCCGGACGCCGGGGAACTCGGCGCGCGCCTGCTCCTGCCGCTCGGGGTTCGAGGTCACCACCGTGTCCAGGGCGAGGCCCTCGGCGGCGGTGATCAACGGGGCGTGGAAGACGGAGCCCGCGAGGCCGTAGCCGATCAGGCCCACGCGGAAGGGGGTGCCAGCACTCATGCCCCCCACTTTCGCAACGCTGTTGCCAAAGTGCAAGTGGTGAGGAGAATGGTGGCGTGAACAGGACGAGGAGTACCCCGGACGGCGGGCCGGCGGGTGCCAATCTGCTCGCCGTGCGCAGTCACAACACCGCGCTGGTGCTGGACCTGCTGCGCACGGCCGGTCCGCAGGGCATCAGCCGGCTCGAACTCGCCGAGCGGACCGGGCTGACCCCGCAGGCCGTCAGCAAGATCACCGGGCGGCTCCGGGCGGAGGGCTTCGTGGCGGAGGCGGGCCGGCGCGCGTCCACCGGGGGCAAACCGCGGACCGTGCTGCGGCTGGTGCCGGAGGCGGGACACGCGGTCGGGGTGCAGCTCGACCGGGACGAGCTGCGGACGGTGCTCTGCGACCTCACCGGAGAGGTGGTGGCCGAGACCCGCGGCCCCCTGGACCTGGGGGCCGGGGCCGCGGCGGTCGTCGAGGCGGCGGCACGGCAGGTCGAACGACAGGTCGAGGGGCTGGCGTCCGGCGGTCTGCTCGGTCTCGGTGCCGCACTGCCCGGTCCGCTGGACCACGCGAACGGTGTGCTGCACCGGGTCACCGGATTCCCGGAGTGGGACGGCTTTCCGCTGCGGGACGCGCTCGCCGGGCGGCTCGGACTGCCGGTCGTGGTGGACAAGGACACCAACGCGGCCGCGCTCGGGCTCGCCGTCGGGGGTGAGCACGGCTCGTTCGCGTATCTGCACCTCGGTACGGGGCTCGGGGCCGGTCTCGTGATCGACGGGAACGTGCACCGGGGCGCGCGCACCGGCGCGGGGGAGTTCGGGCACCAGGTCATCCAGCTCGACGGACCGGTGTGCGGGTGCGGCGGGCGCGGGTGCATCGAGGCGCTGTGTCTGGCCGCCGTCGGGCGGGGTGAGCCCGGGGAGGCGGCAAGGGTGCTCGGCGCGGGCGCGGCGAACCTGGTCGGGCTGCTCGACATCGACCTCGTGCTGCTGGGCGGCCGTACGGTGGCCGCGGCGCCGGAGGTCTTCGTGCGCGGGGTCACCGAGGTCCTCGCGGAACGCGCCCGTCGCGAGGGCGCCCTCGGCGGAGCGGTGCCGGTGCGGGTGGCCTCCGGCGGGGTCGCGGAGGGCGCCGCGCAGCTGATGCTCGCCCCGGTGTTCGGGCGGGCGGACGGCTGAGGCCCGCGTCCGGGGACGGTCAGGCCGTGAAGCCGGGGGCGGCCGTCAGGTCGTGAAGAACGCGCTCATTCCGTCGACGTCCGACAGGTAGCTGTCGATCGCGGTGATACGGCCGTCGCGCATCGTCAGTACGGTCGCGAGATGTTCGTCCAGCTCGCGACCGTCGGGTGCGGCCGCGGTGTTGCGGAGGGAGAGGGCGGCGCCGCGCGCGCCGACGAGCACGTGCAGCAGCTCGGTGCGCAGTCCCTGCCCCGCAATGTGCCGAGCCCGCTCCACGGCCGCGTCGGCGCCGTCGGCGGTGCCCGAGATGGTGCCGGTTCCCGGCATGGTCCAGGTGATGTCGTCCGCCAGCAGCTCACGCAGGGCGGCCCAGTCCCGCGCCTGGAAGGCGGTGAGGAAGCGGGCGGCGAGGGCGGGGTGGTCGGCGGCGTTCGTGGACATGGTTCTCCCTGCTCATCGGCGTCTCATCAGTGTTTCGGCCGTGTTCGTCCGGCCCCTCGACCCTAGGCGGCGCACCTCGGTGGGCGGGGCCGTGTGCCTGGTGCTCCTGGTACCCGGCAGTGCGCCGATCGGGCGGATTCGCGGCGCCGTTCGGGGGCGGTGGCCGGGATGGCGACGGGTGTTTGACGGTCCGGGCGGGATGGATATGTGCTTATGCGACTGCGTACGCCCTTGTCCTTCTGTCTTGCCGCGGCCGCCGTACTCTTCCCCGGCGCCGACCCCTCGGCGGCCGCCCGCACGAGTGCCGACCCGAGCTGTGGTGGCGCGGACGACCCGGCGTTCCCGGTCACCACCAGGATCCACGGCGGACCCGCCTCCTACGAGGCGGGCGGCGGCTTCGGCGTCTGGTACGTCGACCTCACCAACACCACCAGCCGCACCTGCGCCGGCCTGCACCCGGTCGTCGTACTGGTGGACGACAAACGGGCCCTCCAGGCGTCGCAGCCCCAACTGGACTTCTACGACGGCTCGCTCGCCAGGCCCGTACGGTTCGAGAGCACCGACCGGAACGAGCTCGTCGGCGTCCTCGACGGGACCGGCTTCGCCGGGTTCAGCGTGGCTCCGGGCAAGACCGTCACGGTCAAGGTGAGGCTCTCCCTCACCTCCGACGCCGTGGCCAACGAAGTCACCGCGAACGCGGCCGTCGTGCAGCGGCACAACGACGACGGGGACTGGATCGGCCAGTCGAACGACTACCGGTTCGGGATCGCGGGGGAGGGCGGCGACGGAGGAGACCTGCCCCGCCCCAGCGCGGCGCCCAAGGCCACGCCCTCCACTCCCGCCACTCCCGGAGCCCCCTCCGGCGCGCCCTCCATCTCCGCCTCCGCGTCCGGCTCCGCGTCCCCCGGCACCGGACTGCCCTCGGCCGGCGCGACCCGCGATCCCGACGGCGACGTCTTCGAGGCGGGCGACCGCGACGCACCCGCGTTCGGGGAACTCGCGGGCACCGGCCTCGGCTCCGCGCCCGTGATCATCGCGGCCGTCACCCTGCTGGCGCTCGTCGGCGCGGGAGTCTTCCTCCTTGCCCGGGCACGCCGCTGCCGCTGAGGAACTCACCGGATCCGCCACCCGGCCCGGTCGCTCCGTCTGCGACGATCCCTGCGTGGAATACCCGAACGATCAAGCCCCCGGCGCCCCAGTCCGCTCCGGAATCCCCGAGCACGGGCGCATCCCCAAGTACTACGCGGTGAAGACACGGATCGCCGGGCTGCTGGAGGAGTTGGGGCACGGCAGCACCATCCCCACCGAGCGCGATCTCGCCGAGCGGTACGACGTCGCCCGCGAGACCGTGCGGCAGGCGGTCCGCGAGCTGGTGCTGGAGGGACGGCTCAGGCGGCAGGGGCGCGGCACGGTCGTGGCCGGGCCCAAGCTGGAGCAGCCGCTGTCCCTCGCCAGCTACACCGAGGGCGTACGGCGGCAGGGCCGTACCCCCGGTCGTACGCTCGTCTCCCTCGACCGCTTCCCGTGTTCGCCCGCCCTCGCCGCCGAGATCGGCCTCGATCCCGGTGAACCCGTCTGGCACCTGGAGCGGGTGCTGCTCGCCGACGAGGAGCGGGTCGGCCTGGAGAGCACCTATGTCGCGGTCGCCCGGGTGCCGCGCCTGGACACCGAGTTCGATCCGGACTCGTCGTTCTACCTCTACCTGGACGCCCAGGGCATCGGCTTCGGCGACGCCGACGAGCGCATCGAGACCGTGCTCGCCACCCCGCGCGAGGCGCTGCTCGTAGGGACCCCGCCGGCGCTGCCGATGCTGCTGATCCACCGGGTGTCGAGGGACACCGAGGGCCGTCCCCTGGAGCGGGTGCGGGGCCTGTACCGGGGTGACCGGTTCTCGTTCAGCGCGCACCTGAGCGGCTGAGGACGGTCGGGCACGGCCTGATATGGCCGAGAATGCGCGTTTCCCGACTCGGGGATATCACAAAAAGATAACGGGTCTAGCCCAAACGTGATGGGTCGTTCACGCTCTCGTTGTCGTCCGGTCCTTTCCGGTTACCCGGCCACGAGGAGCGTGTGGGGCGTGAGAGTGATAGTCGTCGGAGCCGGCGTGGTGGGCACCATGCACGCCTGGCAAGCAGTGGAACGCGGCCACGAGGTCGTACAGATCGAGCGTGAGGCCGAGGCCCGCGGCGCCTCGTTGCGCAACTTCGGGCAGATCTGGGTCAGCGGCCGCGCGGGCGGGGCGGAACTGGACACCGCCCTGCGGGCGAGAGAGCTGTGGGAGGAGATGGGCGGCCGGGTCCCCGCCCTGGGCTTCCGGCCCAACGGCTCCCTCACCCCCGTCCGCGGTGAGCTGGAACTGGCCGTCGCCGAGGCCGCGGTGGCCCGTGAGGACGCCGCCGCCCGGGGCTACAAGCTGCTCACCGCCGACGAGGCGAGGTCCGTCAACCCCGCGCTGCGCGGTGCCTTCGACGCGGCCCTCCACTGCGAGCGGGACGCCGCCGTCGAACCGCGCATCGCCCAGCTCGCCCTGCGCGCCGAACTGCTGAAGTCCCCGGGCTACACCTTCCTGCCGGGTCGCGAGGTCCGCGAGGTCGTCGGTGAGGGAGCGGTCCGCGACGACCACGGCGACATGCACCGCGGCGACGTGGTCGTCCTGTGCACGGGTGCCTGGCTCGGCGGTCTGGTCCGCGAACTGGCCGGTCCCGGACTGCCGGTGCGCCGGGTGCGGCTCCAGATGATGCAGACCGACCCGCTCGGCGAGCCGCTGCCCACCTCGGTCGCGGACGCCGACAGCTTCCGCTACTACCCCGCGTACGCCTCCGCCGCGCTGGACGAGCTCAACGCCCGCCGGCCGCAGCCGCGGACCGCCGCCGAGCACCGTATGCAGCTGCTCATGGTGCAGCGTGCCGACGGCGGACTGACCATCGGCGACACCCACGAGTACGAACACCCCTTCGCGTTCGACACCCTTGAGGACCCCTACGACCACCTCACCACGGTGGTCGAGTCCCTCCTGGGCCGTCCGCTGCCGAAGATCCGGCGCCGCTGGGCCGGGGTGTACGCGCAGTGCACCGACACCAGCCGGGTCGTGCACCGGCAGCAGGTGCGCGACAGCGCGTGGCTGGTCACCGGGCCCGGTGGGCGCGGCATGACCTGCTCGCCCGCGATAGCCGAGCAGACCGCGAACGAACTGGGCTGGTGAGAGAGTTGACCACACAGAACGACCACACCAACGACAACACCGACGTCGGCACCGGCATCCGGCTGGTCGTCCTGGACATGGCCGGTACCACCGTGGCCGACGGCGGCCTGGTCGAGGAGGCCTTCGCGGCGGCCGCGCGGCACCTCGGCGCCGAACCCGACGGGATGCTCGACTACGTCCGCGCCACCATGGGCGAGTCCAAGATCTCCGTCTTCCGGCACCTGTTCGGGGAGGAGACGAAGGCCCAGGCGGCCAACAAGGCCTTCGAGGCGGCGTACGCGGAACTGGTCGACGGCGGCAGGGTCGAGGCCCTGCCCGGCGCCCGCGAGACCATCGAGGAACTCCGGGGGCGGGGCCTCGCGGTCGTGCTGACCACCGGCTTCGCCCGCACCACGCAGGACGCGATCCTGGCCGCGCTCGGCTGGCAGGACCTGGTGCCGCTCACCCTGTGCCCCGCCGACGCCGGAGGCCGGGGACGCCCGTACCCCGACATGGTCCTCACCGCGTTCCTGCGTACGGCGGCCGCCGACGACGTACGGCAGATCGCCGTCGTGGGCGACACCTCGTACGACATGCTCAGCGGCGTCCGCGCCGGCGCTGGCCTGGTCGCCGGTGTGCTGACCGGGGCGCACGACGCGGACGCGCTGCGCACCGCCGGGGCGGGCCGGGTACTGGACTCCGTGGCCCAGTTGCCGGACCTGCTCGCATGAGCGGCGGCATCCGGTTCGACTCCGTCACGGTCGCCTACGACGGCAACGTCGTCCTCGACTCCCTCGACCTCACCGTCGGGACCGGCGAGGTGATGGCGCTGCTCGGGCCGTCCGGCTCCGGCAAGACCACCGCGCTGCGGGCGGTCGCCGGATTCGTACGGCCCGCCTCTGGGCGGGTGTTCCTCGGCGACCGGGACGTGACCGACCTGCCGCCGTACCGGCGGGGCATCGGCATGGTCGTCCAGCAGTACGCGCTCTTCCCGCACATGCGGGTCGACGCCAACGTGGCCTTCGGGCTCAAGGCCCGCAGGACACCCAAGGCGGAGATCCGCCAACGGGTCGCCGACGCACTGGAGATGACGGGGATGGCGGCCTACGCCCGCCGCCACCCCCGCGAGCTGTCCGGCGGCCAGCAGCAGCGCGTCGCCATCGCCCGCGCGCTCGCCATCCGGCCGGACGTGCTCCTGCTCGACGAGCCGCTGTCCGCCCTCGACGCCCAGCTGCGGTCCGGGATGCTCACCGAACTCGCCAGACTGCACCGCGAGCTGCCCGACGTGTCGATCCTGTACGTCACCCACGACCAGGTCGAGGCGCTGACCCTGGCCGACCGGATCGCGGTGATGGACAGGGCGAGGCTGCGTGCGTGCGGGACACCGAGGGAGCTGTACCGGGCGCCCTCCGACGAGTTCACGGCGTCCTTCGTGGGCGGGGCGAACCTGGTGCCGGTCACCGTGGGAGCAGGCAGCGTCTCCCTCGCGGGGGCGGAGGTGAAGGTCGACACGGGCGGCGCGGTAGCCGGGGCGCGGGCCACGCTGTGCGTCCGGCCGCACCTGATCGGTCTGGGACCGGGCCCCAACCAGCTCACCGGTGTCATACGCGAGATCCAGTGGCGGGGAGCCACCCACCGGCTGTACGTCGAGGTCGGCGGGCACACGGTGCTGGCGGATCTGCGTGAGCTGAGGAACCCGCCCGGACTCGGGGATCCGGTGGTGCTGCACTTCGCCCCGGACGACGCGGTGCTGCTGCCCGCAGGGGTGGTCGGCGATGACCGGTGACCGTCCCCAGCAGCTGAGGAGACTCCTCTGGGCCCTGCCGCCCACCGCGCTCCTCGCCCTCTTCTTCCTCTACCCGCTCGCCCTGGTCGTCCAGCAGTCCGTGCACCCCGACACCGGCGGGACCTCCCTCCAGCCGTACACGGACGTCTTCGCCTCGCAGTCCTTCCGGCACGCGCTGTGGACCACGGTGTGGCTGGCTCTGGCCTCGACGGCCGGGTGCCTGGTCCTCGGGTTCCTGCTGGCGCTGGTCATCGCCTTCGTGCCGTTCCCGGGGGCGAAGGCGGTCGCCCGCTTCATCGACGTGTACCTGTCCTTCCCGTCCTTCCTCATCACGCTGGCGCTGCTGTTCATCTACGGCACCACGGGCATCGTCGGCTCCTTCCAGTTCCTGACCACACCGTGGGGCGTGCTGCTCGCGGAGGTCACCTACTTCACGCCGTTCGTGATACGGCCGCTGCTCGCCGCCTTCTCGCAGCTGGACACCGCCCAGCTGGAGGCGGCCAGTTCGCTCGGCGCCCGCGCTCCGCGCATCGTGCGGCGGGTGATCCTGCCGGAGGCGCTGCCCGCGCTCGCGGCCGGCGGAAGCCTGGTCCTGGTGCTGTGTCTCAACGAGTTCGGGATCGTGCTGTTCACCGGCGCGAAAGGGGTCACCACCCTGCCGATGCTCGTCTACAGCAAGGCGATCCTGGAGTCCGACTATCCGGGCGCGTGTGTGGTCGCCGTCGTCAACGTCCTGATCTCCGTGGGGCTGTACAGCCTCTACCGGGTGGTGAGCCGTCGTGCTGGTGCATAGCCGCAAGGCCAGGTGGGCCGTGTGGACCGTGTTTCTGATCCTCTTCCTTCCTCTCTTCGCCCTTCCCCTCCTGGTCGTGTTCGGCGCCTCGTTCGCCACGCACTGGTCCGGCGTCCTGCCCTCCGACCCGACCATCGCCAACTACCGGTCCGCCACCCGAGGCGAGGCCCTCCAGGCGCTCACCACCAGCCTGCTCACCGCGCTCACCGCGAGTCTGCTGGCGCTGGTCGTCGGCACCTGGGCCGCGCTGGCGGGGGCCGCCCTGCGGAAACGCGGGCGCCGGTTCCTGGACGCCCTGTTCGTGCTGCCGATCGCCGTGCCGTCGGTGGTGGTCGGACTGTCGGTCCTGGTGGCCTTCTCCAAGCCGCCGATGCTGCTCAACGGCACCCGGTGGATCGTGATCCTCGCCCACACCGTGCTGGTCACCGCCTTCGCCCACCAGTCGGTCTCGGCTGCGGTCACCCGGCTCGACCCGGCGTACGAGCAGGCCGCCGCCTCGCTCGGCGCCCGCCCCGGATACGTGCTGCGGCGGGTGCGGCTGCCGCTGCTGCTGCCCTCGCTCACCGCCGCGGCCGGCCTCTGCTTCGCCCTCTCCATGGGCGAGTTGAGCGCCACGATGATGCTCTACCCGCCAGACTGGACCCCCCTGCCCGTCCTGATCTACGCGGCCACCGACCGCGGCGCTCTGTTCACCGGCTCCGCCGTCGCCGTGGTCCTCATGGCGGCGACACTGCTCGTCCTGTTCGCCGTCTCCCGGGTCCGCACCAAAGCCTCCTACCGCTGACCCGCGAACCCCACCCCCTGCAACACCTCTCTTCCATCAAAACCCCTTTCACCGCAAGGAGTTGACCTCGCCATGCCCAGAAGCAGCCTCAAGCTCGCCATCGCCGTCGCGCTCGTCGCCACCCCGGCGCTGTCCGCCTGCGGCGGCTCCTCCGCCGCCTCCGACGACAAGGTGGTCACCGTCTACAGCGCCGACGGCCTCAAGGGGGAGAACGGCGACGGCTGGTACGACCAGGTCTTCAAGGACTTCGAGAAGCAGACCGGCATCAAGGTCAAGTACGTCGAGGGCGGCTCCGGCGAGATGGTGCAGCGCGCCGTCCGTGAGAAGAGCAACCCGCAGGCCGACGTGCTGGTCACCCTCCCGCCGTTCATCCAGCAGGCCGACAGCAAGGGGCTGCTGGAGAAGTACGAGCCGAAGGACTCCGCGCAGGTCAGCGGCGGCGACAAGGCCGCGGACGGCACCTGGACCTCCGTCGTCAACAACTACTTCGGCTTCGTCTACAACAAGAAGGAACTGAAGCAGGCCCCCACCACCTGGGACGAACTGCTCGACGGCAGGTACAAGAACAAGCTCCAGTACTCCACCCCGGGTGTCGCCGGTGACGGAACAGCCGTCCTGATCAAGGCGCTGCACGACTTCGGCGGCAAGGACGCCGCCCTCGCCTACCTGAAGAAGCTCCAGGACAACAACGTCGGCCCGTCCGCGTCCACCGGCAAGCTCGCCCCGAAGGTCGACAAGGGCGAACTGCTGGTCGCCAACGGCGATGTGCAGATGAACTTCGCCCAGTCCAAGACCATGCCCAACCTCGGCATCTGGTTCCCGGCGAAGCAGGGCGGCAAGCCCACCACGTTCGCGCTGCCCTACGCGGCCGGCCTGGTCACCAAGGCCCCGCACAGCGAGAACGGCAGGAAGCTGCTCGACTTCATGCTCGGCCAGAAGGCCCAGCAGCAGGTCAGCGAGATCGGCGGCGGCTTCAGCGCCCGCTCCGACGTCAAGGCCGTCGACGCCAACGCCATCGCGCTCACCAAGCTGATGGACGGCGTGGAGATCTTCCAGCCGGACTGGAACGACGTCGACAAGAACCTCACGAAGTACGTCGACGACTGGAAGTCCGCCACCGGCAGCTGACCGCCGCCCGCACCTTCCCCGCGTACGTCACCCCTCATCTCCGGAGGTCTCCGTGTCGTTCCGCCCGTCCCGCCGTACGCTCCTCGTCTCCGCCGTCGCGCTCGCCGTGTCGGCGGGCCCCCTCACCGCCGCCGCCCGCGCCGCGGCCAGGGCTCCCAAGGTCCTGGTCATCGGGCTGGACGGCGCACTGCTCAGCCGTATCAAGGACGCCGACGCCCCCCGCCTCGACGCCCTGATGGCGGCCGGGCTCACCGCGCCCAGCAGCATCTACGCCAACCCGCTCGCCCCGACCCTGTCCGGCCCCGGCTGGTCCACGATCATCACCGGCGTCTGGCCCGACAAGCACAACGTCAAGGGCAACGCGTTCATCGGCGCCAGGTTCACCCAGTACCCCGACTTCCTGACCCGCGCCGAGACGGCGAAGCCCGCCCTGCGCACCTACGCCGTCGCCTCCTGGAACCCGATCACCGACACCGTGTTCTCCGCCAGGGTCGACACCCGGGTCTCCACACCGGGCGCCGAGTACGACACCGGCACCACCTCCCGCGCGGTCGCCCAGCTCCGTGACGGCAACCCGGACGCGGTCTTCGTACACCTCGACAACATCGACCACGCCGGACACAGCAGCGGCGCCGCCTCCCAGCAGTACCTGGACGCCATCCACGGCGCCGACGCCCAGGTCGGCCAGCTGGTCGACGCGGTCAGGGCCCGGCCCGGGTACGCCGACGAGGACTGGCTGATCATGGTCACCGCCGACCACGGCCACACCGACGCCGGCGGCCACGGCGGCTCCAGCCTCCAGGAACGCCAGACCTTCCTCATAGCCACCGGGCCCGCCATCGCGGCCGGTTCGGTCCGGTACGACGTGAAGATGCCGGACGTCGCCGCCTCCGCGCTCGCCCACCTCGGCATCGCGATCGACCCGGCCTGGGGCCTGGACGGACGCCCGCTCCAGCAGCCCGCACCCGACGACTTCGACGCCCTGCGCGGCCAGTTGCGGACCCGGGCGGACGAGACCGGCATCCCCGCGACCGTCACCGGCTTCACCCACAGCCCGCCCGCAGGCTGGTCGGTCGACAACTCCGCGATGGGCGGCGGCGGGGTCACCGAGTGGCGCGGCTGGTCCTTCACCACCGACGAGTTCTGGACCCAGAGCCAGCGCGACCAGAACCGCGAGTGCAACGTCCGCGCCCGGAACGTCTTCGCGGTCGCGGACGGCGACGAGTGGAGCGACAAGGCGCTCACCGGCACCTTCGACTCCACCCTGGTCGGCCCCGCCCTCCCGGTCACCGGCGGCCGCACCGCCACCCTCACCTACACCACCTACTACCGGCAGGAGTCCCCGCAGAAGGGCGAGGTCCTCGTCTCCTACGACGACGCCGCCCCCGTCCCCGTGCGCACCTACACGGCCGACGTGCCCTCCCGCACCGAGACCGTCACCCTCCAGGTCCCGGCCGGAGCCACCACGGCCCGCGTCCGCTTCCGCTACACCGGCGGCAACAACTGGTACTGGGTGATCGACGGGGTCCGCCTGACACAGCCCTGACTAGTCTGGGGGGCGTCGGTACGGCGTGGTTCCGGCGCCCTCAGCTCACCCCCGCACGCATGCCAGGAGACGAACACATGGCAGACCGCAAGCCCATCGACTCGTGGCTCACCGACATGGACGGCGTACTCATCCACGAGGGCGTCCCGATCCCCGGCGCGGACGCGTTCATCAAGAAGCTCCGCGACTCGGGCCGGCCCTTCCTGGTGCTGACCAACAACTCCATCTACACCCCGCGCGACCTGCACGCCAGGCTGCGCCGCATGGGCCTGGAGGTGCCGGTGGACAACATCTGGACCTCCGCGCTGGCCACCGCGAAGTTCCTGGACGACCAGCGGCCCGGCGGCACCGCCTATGTCATCGGCGAGGCGGGCCTGACCACCGCGCTGCACGACATCGGGTACGTCCTCACCGACCACGAGCCGGACTACGTGGTGCTCGGCGAGACCCGCACCTACTCCTTCGAGGCCATGACCAAGGCGGTACGGCTCATCCTCGGCGGCGCCCGCTTCATCTGCACCAACCCCGACGAGACCGGCCCCTCCACCGAGGGCCCGCTGCCCGCCACCGGCGCCGTCGCCGCGCTCATCACCAAGGCCACCGGCCGCAAGCCGTACTTCGCCGGCAAGCCGAACCCGCTCATGATGCGTACCGGCCTGAACGCCATCGGCGCCCACTCCGAGACCAGCGCGATGATCGGCGACCGCATGGACACCGACGTACTGGCCGGCATGGAGGCCGGGATGCGGACGTTCCTGGTGCTCACCGGCCTGACCCGGCCCGAACAGGTCGAGGACTTCCCGTACCGGCCGTCCCGGATCGTGGACTCGATCGCTGATCTCGTCGACCTGATCTGAAACCCGCTGTCCCCCGTTCCGAACCCGTCCCGCCGCCCTTTGTGACCCGTTTGGAGCAGTCGGGCCCCCGCAGAGGATGCGGGGGCCCGTCGCGCGGGGGAGTCTCCAGTTGTCTGGAGGTTTCACGATGGGCTCAGTACGCCTCACTCTCTGTACAGGAATCCTCGCCGCCGTCGCACTCACCCCGACGGCGTACGCGGCCGACGGCGGCAGTGTCTCGGTGACCCCGTCCTCCGCCGCGCCGGGCGGTGACGTGGCGCTGCGGGTCACCGGCTGCGGCGCGCGGACCGGCACCGCGGTTTCCGACGTGTTCGTCTCGGACAGCACCCTCACCGGCTCGGGCGGCTCGCTCGGCGGCGAGAGCAAGGTCCGCTCCTCGGCCACCCCGGGCCGCTACGACGTGCGGGTCTCCTGCGGCGCCACGCAGGTGAAGGGCACCCTCACGGTGACCGCGGGCGGCGCCGGTGCCGTGGGCCCCGATGCCGACGCGGCCTCCCCGGTCGCGCCCGTGCCGGCCGGCGGCGGCGGTATGGCGACCCACTTCGCCTCGGTCGACGCCCACGCGGACGGGCCGGGCACCGCTCAGGCGGTCGTCGGTCTCGTCCTCGCCGGACTCGCCGCGGTCACCGTCGGGCTGCGCAGCGCCCGCCGCAGCCGCGGCAGCGACTGAGGCGCCGCCCGCCATGTCCGACGACGCGGACGGCACGGGACCGGGCTCCGGACGGCTGATGACGGTCGCGGCATGGGGGGTGCTGCTGCTCGGGCTGTGGCTGTGGGGTCGTGAGCTGACCGCCGTACCGCCGGGGCCGTACGGCGCGGCGGCCGGCGACGTGGCCGCCGTGGGACGCCCCGCCGGAGCGGAGCTGCCGCCCGCGGCCGCCCCCCTCGGGAACGCGCGGCCGCTGCGCGTCGACATCCCGGAGCTGGGTGTGCAGGCGCCGGTCGTCGGCCGCGGTCTGAACCGGCAGGGGGCGGTCGACCCGCCGCCCTACGACCAGCCGGGGGTGGTCGGGTGGTACCAGAACGGGACCCGGCCCGGGGCGGCCGGAACCGCGCTGATGGTGGGCCATGTGGACACCGAGACCCGGCCCGCCGTCTTCTACAAGGTCAGCACCATGCAACCGGGCGAGACCATCCGGGTGGTCCGCGACGACGGCAAGGTCGCCCACTTCACCGTCGACGACGTACGGGTCCTGCCCCGCGACGACTTCGACGCCCGGCAGGCCTACGGACCCCGCCAACCCGGCCGCGCGGAGCTGCGGCTGATCACCTGCGGCGGCACCTTCGACCGCGCGACCCGCAGCTACACGGCGAACGTGGTCGTCTCCGCCTACCTCACCGGCACCGGGCCGTAGCCGGGCCGCAGGTCACGACAGCGGAAGGCCCCCCTCGCGAGACGAGGGGGGCCTTCCGGTCTGTGCGCCGCCAGGGACTCGAACCCCGGACCCGCTGATTAAGAGTCAGCTGCTCTAACCAACTGAGCTAGCGGCGCCTGCTGACGACGAGAACTCTACCCGACCTCCAGGGCTGCTCCCGACCACGGGTCGCGCGGGGCGAGGTCCACCGGGTGGCCGTACATCATTCGGACTGTCAGCATGCGCGTCCCGCGCACAGTTGGGAAAGTAACCAATGTGCACAATCGCGGACATTTCCACCATGAATGTGAGGGGCAGCGCATGGCGACTCCGGTTTTCGAGGAATTCGATCCCGAGAGCGACTGCGCGTGCCAGGGCTGCGTCCACTGGAGGCGGGTGAACCCGCACGCCCCGGGTGCCCGGCTCGGTGGGCACCCCGCCGCCCGGCGGGCCCTGGTCGCGGCGGCCGCCGCCGTGTCCGCCGTCATCGGCGGGTACCAGCCGGCCGCCGCCCTCACCGCCCACCACGCCCCCCAGCGCCCCGGCCCCTCCGTCGACACGCCCGACACCCCGCAGGGCGCCAGGTCCCCGCTGCACGGCCACGGGAATCCGGCCAAGGACGCCAACGGGGACGACGCACCCAAGACCACCCGAACCGAGATCATCAACCGCGCCAAGACCTGGGTCGCCGCCAAGGTGCCGTACAGCATGGACCGCTACTGGACCGACGGATACCGGCAGGACTGCTCGGGATACGTCTCGATGGCCTGGGGACTGCCGAACAACGAGTGGACCGGCAGCCTCGGTTCCTTCGGGGTCAAGATCGGCAAGGAGGACCTCCAGCCCGGCGACATCCTGCTCTTCCACAACCCCGACAACCCCGAGAAGGGTTCGCACGTCGTGATCTTCGGGGGCTGGACGGACCACACCCACACCTCCTACACCGCCTACGAGCAGACCCCGCC
This sequence comes from Streptomyces sp. NPDC086787, assembly GCF_044745865.1. Lineage (NCBI taxonomy): Bacteria > Bacillati > Actinomycetota > Actinomycetes > Kitasatosporales > Streptomycetaceae > Streptomyces > Streptomyces sp. NPDC086787. The sequence goes on from NZ_JBIVBC010000001.1 coordinate 171,446, forward strand.
GAACGCCCGTAAGCAGTCGACGCCTTACGCCTACTGGAACAACTCCAGCAAGTACGTCCCCTACCGGTACAAGTCGCTCACCGAGACCACCTCGGGCACCTCGGGCTCCGAGGAGAACGGCGGCACCAAGGCGGGGGAGTTCCCGGGAGCCAAGTACTTCGGCCCCGGAGCCGACAACGCCTACGTCACCCAGCTCGGCCGGATGCTGATCGCCCGCGGCGCCGGTGCCTACTACAAGACCGGCGCCGGGCCCCGCTGGTCGGACGCGGACCTCAAGGCGACCCAGGCCTTCCAGAAGGCCCAGGGCTGGAGCGGCGCGGACGCGGACGGCCTGCCCGGACCGTTCACCTGGGACCTGCTGGTCACCGGGGCCGGCAAGGACATCCCCGCGACACCCTCGAAGACCGGCACCCCCGGCGCACCCGCCTCGCACGGCGTGCCCGGCTACCCCGGCCGGAACCTGTTCCAGCCGGGCGCGAACAACACCTATGTCACCCAACTCGGGAAGCAGCTGGTGAAGAAGGGGTTCGGCGCGTTCTACACCACCGGCCCGGGCCCGAGCTGGAGCGAGGCGGACCGCAGGGCCGTGGAAGCCTTCCAGCGCGCCCAGGGCTGGCGGGGCGGCGCGGCGGACGGCTACCCGGGGCCGGAGACCTGGCGGCGGCTCTTCTCGTGACGGCCCGCGGGGACCGCCCGCGGTGAACCGTCCGTACCACCTTTTGTGACGCATCTGGCGCGGAGGCTGGAGGCACGCATGAGTACGACCACTTCTCACCCGCCCGAGCCGGAGGGACCACCCGAGGGGTCGTTCCGTCCCATCCGGCTGATCCACAACGAGTCGACCACGGAGATCCCCGTCCACCTGCTGTTCCGGGACGACCCCGATCCGGCGCCGGTGACACTGCGGCCGGCCGTGGTCAGCCGAAGACAGGGCACGGGGGAGCAGCCGCGGCTGCGCCGCCCCGCTCCCGCCCGCGCCCGGCCGGTGCCGGAGGCCGACCCCGGCCTGGTGGAGCGGCCGGGCCGGGCGCTGCCCGGGCTCGCCGGGGTGCTCGCCGGGGTGAGCGGGGTGGCCGGGTGCGCGGCCGCCTCCTGGTGGGCCGGGGTGCTGCCCGCGGCGGCGGTGGAGGCGCTCGGGCTTCCGTCGGCCGCCGCCGGCGCCGGACTCGGCCCGGCCCAATGGGCCGCGTACGCGGGAGCCGGGGCGTTCGGCCTGTTCGGCTTCGGCGGGCTCGCCCGCGGCAGCACCGGACGGGCCTGGGTACTGGGCCTGTTCGGGCGCTACCGGGGCACGGTCCGGCGCACCGGACTGCTCTGGGTCAACCCGCTGCTGCGCCGCCGCCGGGTCGATGTGCGGCTGCGGCACTGGCGCAGTGAGCCGATGCCCGCGGCGGACGCCGGCGGGGTCGCGCTCCGGGTGGTGGTGCTGGTGGTGTGGCGGGTGCGGGACACCGCGCGGGCGGCGCTCGGGGTCGAGGACCACGAGACCTATCTGCGCGAGTGTGTCGAGGCCGCCCTGGCCCGGGTGCCGGTGGAGCCGCCGGGCGGCCCGAGGGGCGGACTGGAGGCGGCCGGGGACGCGTTGACCCGGATGGTCGGGGAGGACGCGGCACCGGTCGGCCTCGAGGTGTTCTCCGTGCAGCCCGTCCGGGTGGAGTACGCCCCCGAGGTCGCCGCCGCCATACACCGCCGCCGGATCGCGGTGCTCGACGCCCAGCAGCGGGCCAGCATGCTCACCTCGGTCGTCGACTCGGTGGAGGACACGGTCACCCGGCTCACCATGCGCGGACTGGTCGAACTGGACGACTACGAGCGCAAGGTGCTGGTACGGGACCTGACCGTGGCGTTCTGCTCGGGACGAGGTGAGCCCGCGTCCTGATTTCTGAGCTTCCCCTGAGACACCCGGGCGGGCGCCCCGGGTAGGTTCCCGCCACGCCGTTCGACCGACCGGCGCACGGGAGCACGGGGGACCTCATGGAAGCTCTGACCTACGTCGTACCTGTCTTCATCATCGGCATACCGCTCCTCATGATCACCGGTGTGTCCCTCATGGCCTTCAGGGCCGTCGGCCGGAGCCGTCGGCTCAGGGCGGCCTGGAGCAGCGGCCACACGGCCGAGGGGCGCTGCCTGCGCACGTACACCACGACCAGTGGGGGCGGGGGCGACACCTCGGTCACCACCACCATGCACCACGTCTACGAGTTCACCGCCCGCGACGGGTACGTCATCCGGTTCGAGGAGGAGGACGGCCCGGGGACCGTCCTCCAGGGCGACCACGTCACCGTGTACTACCACCCGGACCGCCCGGAGAACGCCACGGCCCGGCCGCCCGCCCGGGGCAGGCTCAACGCGAACCTGGGCTGTGCGCTCGCCTTCTTCGGGGTGTTCGTCGCCGGGTGCGTCGGTTTCATCGTGGTCGCCCTCGCCATGTTCTTCTCGCAGACCGCCGACCAGCTGCCCTGACACCCCTCCCCATGTGACGGGATGTCAGCTACCGTGCGCCCCCATGGACTCCACGAGGCGCACGGTCGCCGAGCTGGTGGCGGCACGATGGGGGGACCACCGTCCGGGGCTGTGGTGCGAGGACCAGGTGCTGACCCACCACGAGACGGCCGCGGGCGCGGCCGCACGGGCGGCGCTCCTGACGGACCTGCTGCCGCCCGCGGTCCCGCCGCACATCGGTGTGCTGCTCGGCAACACCCCCGAGTTCCCGCTGTGGCTGAGCGCCGCGGCCCTCGCCGGGGCGGCGGTCGCCGGGATCAACCCGACGCACCGGGGCCCGGAACTCGCCCGGGACATCCTGCACACCGAGTGCCGCCTCCTGGTCACCGAGAAGGCCCTGCTGCCGCTGCTCGACGGCCTCGGCCTGCCCGGAGTGAGGCTCCTGGTCACCGACTCCGAGGCCTTCGGCGACCTGCTCGCCCCGTACGCCGGTGCCGTACCGGACCCGTCCCGGGCCACCCCGGCCGACCGCCTCCTGCTCTACTTCACCTCCGGGTCCACCGGCGCCCCCAAGGCCGCGATCTGCTCCCAGGGCCGTCTCGCCGCCGCCGGAGCCTCCCTCGCCGGGCAGTTCGGGGTCGGCCCGGACGACGTGCACTACGTCTGCATGCCGATGTTCCACGGCAACGCGGTGATCGCCGACTGGGCGCCCGCGCTGACCGCCGGAGCGGGTGTGGCGTTACGGCGGCGCTTCTCGGCGTCCGCCTTCCTCGCGGACGTGCGCCGCTACCGGGCGACGTACTTCACCTACGTGGGCCGGGCCGTCCAGTACATCCTGGCCACCGAGCCGGGTCCGGACGACCGGGACAACCCGCTGCGACTGGGCTTCGGCACGGAGGCGGGCGCGGTGGACGCGGCGGCCTTCGAACGGCGTTTCGGGGTACGGCTGGTGGAGGGCTACGGCTCCTCGGAGGGCGGGGCGGCGATCCCGTGGTCGCCGGGCACACCCGCCGGCGCCGTGGGGCGGGCGGCGCCCGGACTGGCCGTCCTGGACCCCGAGACCCTGGAGGAGTGCCCGCCCGCCCGATTCGACCCCGCCGGACGGCTGCTGAACGCCGACGACGCCATCGGTGAACTGGTCAACCGCGCCCCCAACCCCTTCGAGGGCTACTGGCGCAACCCGGCGGCGGAGGCCGAACGGCGCCGAAAGGCGACTCCCCGCCCGGGCGAGGCCGGGAGCGGGGAAGCCTGGTACTGGACCGGGGACCTCTTCTACCGGGACACGGATGGCTACCTCTACTTCGCGGGCCGTACCGACGACAGGCTGCGCGTCGACGGCGAGAACCTGGCCGCCGCGGTGATCGAGAACATCCTGTCCCGCTACCAAGGGGCGACCGCCGTCGCCGTGTACGCCGTCCCGGACCCGGTGACCGGGGACCAGGTGATGGCGGCGGTCACCGGCGACTTCGACCCGGACACCTTCGCCGCGTTCCTGCTCGCCCAGCCCGACCTCGGCACGAAGATGGCACCCCGGTTCGTCCGGGTGCCGGAGCGGATGCCGGTCACCGCCACGAACAAGATCCAGCGGGCCGGGCTCAGACGGGAGGGCGTCCACTGTGCGGATCCCGTGTGGTGGCGGCCGCCCGGCGAGCGTGCCTACCGGAGGCTGACCGAGGCGGACGCGAAAGGGCCCCTCGTGTCCACGAGAGGCCCTTCGTCGGTGCGCCGCCAGGGACTCGAACCCCGGACCCGCTGATTAAGAGTCAGCTGCTCTAACCAACTGAGCTAGCGGCGCATGACTCCCGCCGTCCGCTCTCCGCGGCCGACGACGAAGAAAATAATACCTGGCCCGGAGGGGTGCTCGTGACAGCCATGGCGGTCACAGCACCGCGCTGAGGAACTCCCGGGTCCGCTCCTGCTCCGGGTCGCTGAAGATCTGCTCCGGGGAGCCCGCCTCCACGATCCGGCCGGCGTCGAACATCAGGACCTGGTCGGAGATGTCGCGGGCGAAACTCATCTCGTGGGTCACGCAGAGCATCGTGATGTCGGTGCTGCGGGCGATGTCCCTGAGCAGGTCGAGGACACCGGCGACCAGCTCGGGGTCGAGCGCGGAGGTCACCTCGTCCAGGAGCAGCACCTTCGGCCGCATCGCCAGGGCCCGCGCGATCGCCACCCGCTGCTGCTGGCCGCCGGACAGCCGGGTCGGCCGGGCGTCGCACTTGTCGGCCAGCCCCACCAGGTCGAGCAGCTCGCGGGCGCGCTCCTCCGCCTCGTCCCTGGACAGGCCGAGGACGGTGACCGGGGCCTCGGTGATGTTGCGCAGCACGCTCATGTTCGGGAACAGGTTGAACTGCTGGAACACCATTCCGATCTGCTTGCGCACCTCCCGGACCTGCTTCTCGGGCGCCGGGAAGAGGTGCTGTCCGTCGACGGTGATGGTGCCCTCGTCCGGCTTGGTGAGGGTCATCAGCATCCGCAGGATCGTGGTCTTGCCGGAGCCCGAGGGGCCGATCAGGGTGACGTGCCGGCCCGCGTCCACGGACAGGTCGAGCCCGTCGAGGACGGTGTTGTCGCCGAACCGTTTCGTCACCCCTTCCATGCGGATCAGCTCGGCCCGGCCGGCCTTGTCGGCGGGAGTGGTCACGGGGTGCTTGCTGGTTTCAACGGACAAGGCGACGCTCCAGGGTGCGCAGGAGAAGGGAGGCCAGGGCGGAGATGACGATGAAGGCCACGCCGATCACCGTCACCGGCTCGGTGAACTGGAAGTGCTGCTGGGAGAAGAGCCGGGCCCGGCCCAGCATCTCCAGCACGGTGATCGACATCAGGATGGGCGAGTCCTTGAGCATCGCGATGACGTAGTTGCCGAGCGGCGGCACGACCCGGCGCAGCGCCTGCGGCAGGATCACCGCCGTCCAGGTCCGCCGCACCGGCAGGCTCAGCGCGGTCGCCGCCTCCCACTGTCCGGCGGGCACCGCCTCGATACCCGCCCGGTACACCTGCATCGTGTACGTCGAGTAGTGCAGCCCGAGCCCCACCAGACCGGTGGTCAGCGCCGAGAAGGTCAGCCCCCACTCCGGCAGCACATAGAAGAGGAAGAACAGCTGCACCAGCAGCGGGGTGTTGCGGATGAACTCCGTCACCGCCCCCACCGGCCAGCGCACGAACCGGCTCGGCGTCCGCATCAGCAGCGCCCAGACCAGCCCCAGGGTGAACGAGATCAGCGAGCCGACGGCCAGTATCTGGAGGGTGACGAGCAGCCCGTCCCAGAAGTACGGCATGAACTCGCTCACGGCGTTCCAGTCCCACTTCATCCGACACCACCGCCCGCCGTACCGACACCGCCCGCCGCGCCGACACCGGTGGTCTGCGCGCGCTTCAGCTCACGTGCCGAGGAATCCGTTCCGGGGTCCTTGCCGATTCCGGCCTTCAACCGCTTCTCCAGACCGCGCATCAGCCGGGTGATCGCGAAGGCGATCACGAAGTAGATCAGCAGCAGATACGTGTATATGTGCGCGCTCTCCTGCAGGGCGAGCCGCACCAGGTTGCCGCTGAACGCCAGGTCGCCCATGCCGGTGATGGACACCAGCGCGGTGCCCTTCAGCAGTTCGACCAGCAGGTTGCAGAACGACGGGATCATCTCCGGCACCGCCTGCGGCAGCAGCACCAGACGCAGCCGCTGCCACGGGGTGAAGCTCAGCGCGACTCCGCCCTCCTGCTGCGCCGGGTCGACCGCGCTCAGCGCGCCGCGCACGATCTCCGTGCCGTACGCGCCGTAGGTCAGTCCGAGCGCCAGCGTGCCCGCCCACAGGGGCACCAGCTGCCAGCCGAAGGCGACCGGCAGCACGAAGAACACCCAGAAGATCATCACCAGCGCCGAGGTGCCGCGGAACACCTCGGTGTAGAAGCCGGCGAGGAAGCGCACGACCCACAGCCGGTGGGTACGGGCGATGCCCACGGCGAAGGAGACCACCGTGGCCAGCAGGCCGCTGAGGACCAGCAGCTGGAGGGTCGTCCAGACCCCTTCGAGTACGAGTTTCCACAGGCCCGAGGTCATCCGCCGCACAGCTCCTTCGCGGTGAGGTCGGTCATCTCGGCCTTGGTGAAGCCGAATGGCCTGAGGATCCGGAACAGCTCGCCGCTCTTCTTCAGCTCGCGCAGCTGCACGTTGAAGGCGTCCCGCAGTTTCGTCTCTCCCTGCCGGAACGCGAAGGCGCCGCCGTCGACATGCGGCTTGCCGCCGACGAGCGGGGTGAACGGCTTGGTGGCCTCGGCCTTGGCCGACTTCTTCACGACCTCGCGGGCGGTCAGGGCCGTACCGGCGAAGACGTCCACACGTCCGGCCTCCACCGCGTTCAGCCCGGCGACCTGGTCGGGGACGATCAGGATGTCGCCCTCCTCGTACCCCGCCTCCACGGCGTACTGGATCTCGGCGTACCCGGTCCCGGTGGCGAACTTCGCCTTCTTCGCCACGACGTCCTTGTAGTTGTGCAGGCCCAGCGGATTGCCCTTGCGCACGATGAAGGCGTCGAGCATCTGGTAGTCGGGGTCGGCGAAGATGACCTGCTCGCAGCGCTCCGGGTTGACGTACATCCCGGCGGCCACGACGTCGAACTGCTGGGAGTTCAGCCCGGGTATGAGCGAGCCGAACTCCGTCGGCACCGGCTGCACCCGGTCCACCCCGAGCCGTTTGAACACGGCCCGCGCCAGCTCCGGCGCCTCGCCGGTCAGCCCGCCGTCCTTGTCGATGTACCCGAAGGGCACCTCGCCCGCGATCCCGAGCCGGACCACGCCCGTCGCCCGGAGCCGGTCGAGCAGCTCGCCGCCGTTCTCGCCGGCCGCGGTGGCCACCCGGGTGCAGCCGGCGGCACCCAGGGCGCCCAGCCCGCCGATCGCGCCGAGCGAGGCGAGCACCGTCCGCCGTGAGTGTCCGGAGCCGGGCGGGGGCCCGGCCGCTGTGCGTTCCCGTCTGCCAAGTCGTGGAGCCATGGCGGCGCGGCTACCCGAGAACACGGCGGATATTCGTCTTGTCTGAACGGCTCCTCAGTGCCCCGGCACGTACCCGCGCTTCTTGTCGACCACGTTCACCAGCGACCGCCCCACGCTCCAGCGCTCGAACAGCTCTACGAACTGGGCGCCCAGTTCGTCCAGCCGGCCGACGGTGTCCCCGGCCAGGTGCGGCGACACGAGCAGGCCGGGAACACCCCACAGGGGACTGTCCGGCGGGAGGGGCTCGGCGGCGAACACGTCCAGGGCCGCCCCCGCGATCCACCGGCGGGACAGCGCCTCGATGAGCGCGTCCTCCACCACCAGCGCACCCCGGCCGACGTTGACGAAGTGCGCCGAGGGCAGCATCACCCCGAACCGGCGGGCGTCGAACATGCCGTACGTCTGCCCGGTCAGCGGGGCCGCCGCGATCACCCAGTCCGCGCGGGCCATCAGCCGGTCCAGGTCGGCGGGTCCGTGGATCCCGGTGCGCGGGACCCGCCCGACCAGCGCGGTGGTCACGTCGAGAGCCTTCAGCTTCCGGGCGATGGCCCGGCCGACGGGCCCCGAGCCGACCACACACGCGCGGGTGCCCGCCAGTCGCCGGGTCTCACGGTGCCGCCAGGTCCGCTCCCGCTGGAGGTCCAGCGTCCGCGGCAGGTCCTTGGCGATCGCCAGGACCAGCGCGGCGACGTACTCGGCGACCGGCTGCTCGAAGATCCCGCGCGCGTTGGTCACCACCGTGCCGGAGGCGGCCAGCTCCGGGCACATCACATGGTCGACGCCCGCACTCGCCGTGTGCACCCAGCGTGGGCGCGGTCCCTCGCCCGGCCACGCCTCGCGCACCGCGGGCGAGGTGAAGTCCCAGACCAGCACGACATCGGCCGAGGGCAGCCGCCCGGCGAGACCGGCCGCGTCCGTGTGCACGACCCGGGCCCGGCCGGTGAGCCGGCCGAGCCGGGGGAGCGGCTCCGCGTCCAGCACGAGGAGGGTGGGGGCGGGCGTCGGCAAACCGTTCCTCCGAGGGAGACGGGTGTCTGACATGCGCGGATTGACCACGCTCGCAGCCTGGCCCGGCCACGTCAACACAGCCGCACCCGACAGCCGTTGTGTCCGCCAACCAGGTAACGCCCCGGGGCAGCGGCGCGACGACTGGGTACCCGAGCCGTGGGGACCGCATCAGGCGTCGCCGGACCGACACCACAGGAGGACTGGACATGACCGCACTCGGGATCCTCTACCCGGGCCACTTCGCCGAGGACGACTACCCGCGCATCGAGCAGCTGCTCGGCGGCGACATCCGGGTGGACCTGGTCCACACCGACCCCGGCGAGGACGGCACACCGCAACAGCTGACGGCGGGCGTGGACGAGCTGCGGCTCGCGGGCACGGAGACGGTGGTGTGGGCGTCCGTCACCGGCAGCAGCGGATACGGCTGGGACGGCGCCCACGACCAGGTGCGCTCCCTGGCCCGGCTGGCGGGCACCCCGGCCTCCTCGACGTCCCTGGCCTTCGTCAACGCGCTGCGGGAGATCGAGGCCGGCCGGGTGTCGGTCGGGGTGACCTGCCCACCGGAGGAGGCCACCCTGTTCACCGACTTCCTGCGAGCGGGCGGCGTCACCGTGACCGGGCTGCGGTCGGCCGGACCGGTGAGCGCGGCGGAGGCCGCCGGGTGGGGGGAGGAGCAGGTGCTGGCACTCGCGCGGGCGGCGGACGAGCCGGACGCGCAGGCCGTCGTCCTCCCGGACACCGCCCTCCACACGGCCGCGTTCGTCCCCCTGCTGGAGAAGGCCGTCGGCAAGCCCGTCCTGACCGCCAGCCAGGTCACCGTCTGGGAGGCGCTGCGCCTGACCGACCGCCGTGTGAACGCCCCGGAACTGGGCGCCCTCTTCACCCGGCAGCCGATCGTGCAGGTCTGACACACCGGGACGCGGCTACGCCACCGCCAGATGCCCCACGTCGTTCCAGCTCTCGATCGCCGGTTCGCCGTAGGCCCAGCCCAGGACCGACAGGGACGTGGGGTTCAGGCGGATGCGGGCGCCGAAGGCCAGCGGCTCGCCCAGCCATCTGGCACCTATGGAGCGCAGGATGTGCCCGTGGGCGAAGACCAGGACGTCACGGTCGGCGGAGCGGGCCCAGGCCACCACCTCGTCCGCCCTCGCCGTCACCTCGGCGAGGGTCTCGCCCCCGGGCACACCGTCGCGCCAGATCAGCCAGCCGGGCCGGACGTCCTGGATCTCGGCGGGGGTCATGCCCTCGTAGGCGCCGTAGTCCCACTCCAGCAGCGTGTCCCAGGTCCGCGCGCGAACGCCGTACCCGGCGATGTCGCATGTCTCACGCGCGCGGGCCAGCGGGCTGGTGCGCACCTCGACGCCGGGCAGCCCGTCGTACGGCGCCCGGCGCAGCCGCTCGCCGAGCAGTTCGGCACCCCGCCGCCCCTCGTCCAGGAGGGGAACGTCCGTCCTGCCGGTGTGTTTGCCGGACAGTGACCACGCCGTCTGTCCGTGCCGGGCCAGCAGAATGCGCGGTGCCATGGGAGGGGGCCTTTCCGGGAAGCGGGACCCCTTCATCATCGCGCACCCCGTCCCGGGCAACCCGGCGGGCGGTCCCGGCGTCTTTGAGGGCTGGAGTGCCCGCAGCGGGCGCGGACGCACACCGTAAAGTGTCACGGTCGGCCCGCCGGGCGCCGCGCGACAGAAGGGGGAGGGCGATCGGATGCCGCAGACCGAGACGCCGGGGACACCGCGCACCAGGGTGTCCGTACGGACCCGGCCGCGGTGGTGGACCGAGCTGCCGCTGATCCTCCTGGTCTACGGCTGCTACACGGCCGGCCGCCTGCTGGCGCGGGGCGACGTCTCCACGGCCGTCGGCCACGGCCTGGACCTCCTGCGCATCGAGAAGGCCCTGCACCTCGACTTCGAGCGCCCGCTCAACCGGCTGTTCACCCACCAGGCGTGGATAGGCGTGCCGGCCGACTTCTGGTACGCCTCGCTGCACTACCTGGTCACCCCCGTCATCCTGGTGTGGCTGTTCCGCAACCGCTCCGAGGTCTACCGCGCGGCCCGCACCTGGCTGATGACGTCCACGCTCATCGGCCTGATCGGCTTCACCCTGATGCCCACCTGCCCGCCCCGGCTGCTCTCGGCGGACCACGGGTTCGTGGACACGATGGCCCAGTACAGCTCGTACGGCTGGTGGGGCAGCGAGGCCAGCGCCCCGCGCGGCATGGGCGGCATGACGAACCAGTACGCGGCCATGCCGAGCCTGCACGTGGGCTGGGCGCTGTGGTGCGGCGTGCTGCTGTGGCGCCACGGCGGCACCCGCCTCGCGAAGGTCCTCGGCGTCGCCTACCCGCTGCTGACCGCGATCGTGGTCATGGGCACCGCCAACCACTACTTCCTGGACGCGGCCGCGGGCGTCGCCGTGATGGGCGTCGGCCTGCTGCTCGCGCCGCGCGTGATGCGCGCCGCCGACCTGGTCGTGGCCCGGCTGGCCCGGCGTGCGCCGGTCCTGGAGACGGGCTCCGGCGACGCGGTTTCCGTGATTGTCAGTGGCGGATGCCAGACTTCCGCGGGTGAGCGAATTCCACGGCAGCGCCAGGAGCGGACCGGATCCGCGGCCGAGCCGGACGCCGCTCCCGCCGAAGCGGGCGACGGCACTCCGGCAGCTACTCGCTGAGCTGCGCGGACCGGAGGTACCGGCCAAGGCACTGGACGCGCGCGCCCTCGCGGCGCTCGCCGCCAACCCCGGCTGCCGGCGGCGCGCCATCCTGGACGGCGCCGGAGTGGACAAGGTGGCGCTGGCCGGCGCGCTGGGCGCCCCGTCCGCCTTCGGACAGTCGCAGTTCGCCCTCACCAGAGGCAACGCGTTCGAGGCCCGGGTGAAGGCCGACGGCGGCGCCGAACTGCTGCGGCTCGCCCACGCCGTACTGGACCCCGGCGCCGAACCGCCGGGCGAGGCCGCGCGGCCCGACCTCTCCGCGATCGGCCCCGAGGGGCGCACGGCGCGTACGGCGCTGGCGCTGCGCGAGGCCGCCGGGGCGCCCGGCACCTGGACGCTGCTCGACCACCCGATGCTCGCCCTCGACGTGGCGGGTTCACCCGCCTTCCTGGAGCCGGACGCGGTGGTGGTGCACCCGGACGGCGGCTGGACGGTCGTGGAGATCAAGTCCTTCCCGATGCTCGACGGCGCCGCCGACCCGGCCAAGGTCGGCGCCGCCGCGCGGCAGGCGGCGGTGTACGTGCTGGCGCTGGAGGAACTGGCGGCCCGCCTCGACCCCGCCCCGCAGGTGCGCCACGAGATCCTCCTGGTCTGCCCGAAGGACTTCTCCAACCTGCCCACCGCCTCCGCCGTCGACGTGCGCAAACAGCGGTCGGTCACCGCCCGCCAGCTGACCCGCCTCACCGGCATCCAGGACATCGCCGACGCGCTGCCCGAGGGCACCTGCTTCGACCCCGACCTGCCCGCCGACCGGCTCACCGCCGCCGTCGACTCGGTCCCGGCGGCCTACGCGCCCGAATGCCTGGCCGCCTGCGAACTGGCCTTCCACTGCCGGGAACGCTCCCGCGCGGCCGGCGCCGTCACCACCCTCGGCCGCCCGGTCCGCGCCGAACTCGGCGGCCTCGCCACGGTCGAGGACGTACTGTCGGCGGCCCGCGGCGAGACCGGCGACCCGGACGACCCGGCGGTGGCCGCGCTGCGCCGGGCGGCCGCCCTGCGGGCCGAGGCCCTGGCGGAGGCCGCACGGCCGGAGCTGCCCGGCGCCCGGTCCGCCCAGGAGGTGGCGCGTTGTCGCTGATCGCCACCCTGGCCCGGCTGGAGGCCGGCAGCACCGGCCGCGCCCGACCCGCCGCCACCGTCCGGCACCGCCACCTGTCCGAGCGCCCGCTGGTGTTCGTGCCGCTGACCACCTCCGGTGAGGCCGGTGCCCCGCTCGGAGCGCTCGTCGGCACCGACCGGGACGCCCCGCGGCTGCTCGTCGTACCGCAGCCGCGCGACCGTGACCTGCGGTTCGCGTTCCTCGCCGAGCTGGCCGACATCGTCCTGCCCCACATCGACGCCCACGCCGAAGCCGTGGAGGCCACCGAGCGCACCGAGACCGACCCGGAGACCGGCAAGCGGGTCAAGGTGGCCGCCGAACTGTGCGCGGACGCCCCGCAGCTGATCGTCCCGGGTCGCGCGGGCATCGAGTACGTACGGCTGCTCGGCCGCTCCACGCGATTCCGCCGCACCGCCGAACAGGAGCCCGAGGCACCTCACCCGGCGCCGCCCCGGGTGCCGCTGCTCGGGCGGTGGCTCACCCACCTGGCCGAGCGGGCCCGGGTGCCCGGCTCCTGCCTGCTCCTGGCCGCGACGGAGGTACTGACCCGGCACTGGTCCACCGGCCAGTCAGCCCTGGAGGACCAGCACCTGGGTGCACTCCTCGCCTGGATCGACCCACCCGAGGGCGAGAGCGGCGCGGAGGCGGCCCTGCGCGCCGGACACGGGCGGGACGCCGACGACCAACTGCTGTGCCCGCCCGCGGGCCCGGCCACCGACCCGGCGTTCGACAACAAGCTGCTCGCCCCCGCCATCGAGCGCTACGACCGTGCCCGCCTCGTGCTCGCGGCCGCCGCGGACGGCCTGGAGGCCGACGACCGCCTCGCCGCGCTCACCGCCGCGGAGCGGGAGATCCGGGACCTGGTCGCCAGCCGTACCCGGCCCACCTGGGACGCCGTGTGGCGCGGCATCGACCTGCTGCGGGCGCTGCCCGAGGGCGCCCATGTCGAGCAGCGGTGGACCCGCGACCGCTGGTCGTTCACCGCCCACCGCGACCGGGTGCTGGCCGGGGAGCCCCCGCAGCCGCGCCGCGACGACGCGGTCACCGCCGCGAACAAGCTGGCCACGCGCGAGCGCGAACAGGCCCGCCTGGACGCCCAGGAGGCGCTGGACGACCCGCTGGTGATGGCCGGACGGCGGCTGTCCGGGGAGGCGTTCGCGGGCGAGGTCGTGGAGGTCGTCATGGCGTACAGCGAGGGCAAACGGCCCAGCCCGCGTCCGCTGGTCACGGTCCGCACCGACGACCGCCCCTACCTGGCCGACCGGGCGAAGGTGTACCGCTCGCTGGACGGCAGGCCCCAGTCGGCCGAGTTCGCCGGCCGCGAGGCCGAGGGGGTGTTCGTGCTGCGGATCCTCGACAAGATGGGCCGCGGCAAGGAGCCCGAGGAGGGGTCGGTGCCGGAGAAGGGGGACCGGGTCTGCTTCACGCTGTTCGAGCACGAACAGCGCGGCGGGGCCAAGCTGCCCGACCCGGAACAGACCCCGTGGACACACGGCGGCCCGCCCGGCGAGGCGGTCGCGGAGGCCGCCGACGCGGTGACCGAGGAGGACATCCTGTGACGACCGCACCGACCGCACCGTCCTTCGACCCCGCCACGGCGGCCGCCCGGGTCACCGCCGAGATCCTCCACGACACCCTGCACGGCACCGAGCGGGGCGTGGTCGTGGACTCCCCGCCCGGCGCGGGCAAGTCCACGCTCGTGGTCCGCGCGGCACTCGAACTCGCCGGGGCCGGACGCCCACTCATGGTGGTCGCGCAGACCAACGCCCAGGTGGACGACCTGGTCGTCCGGCTCGCCGAGCAGAGCCCGGACCTGCCGGTCGGCCGCCTGCACAGCAGCGACGCCGAGCCGTACGACAAGGCGCTGGACGACCTGCCCAACGTACGGAAGTCGGCGAAGGCGGCCGACCTGACCGGCACTCCGGTCGTCCTGTCCACCGCCGCCAAATGGGCGCACGTCAAAGTGGACGAGCCGTGGCGGCACGCGATCGTCGACGAGGCCTACCAGATGCGTTCGGACGCGCTGCTGGCCGTGGCGGGCCTGTTCGAACGGGCGCTGTTCGTGGGCGACCCCGGCCAGCTGGACCCGTTCGCGATGGTCGGAGCGGAACAGTGGGCGGGCCTGTCCTACGACCCCTCCGCGTCGGCGGTGACCACACTCCTGGCCCACAACCCGAAGCTGCGGCAGCACCGGCTCCCGGTGTCCTGGCGGCTGCCCGCGTCGGCGGCCCAGCTGGTCTCGGACGCCTTCTACCCGTACACCCCCTTCCGCAGCGGTACCGACCACGGCGACCGCCGCCTCACCTTCGCGGTCCCGTCGGACGGCTCGCCCCCCGACCGGGTCATCGACGAGGCGGCTGAATCCGGCTGGGGCCTGCTGGAACTCCCCGCCCGGCACACCCCGCGCACCGACCCGGAGGCGGTGCGGGCGGTGGCGAGGGTCGTACGACGCCTGCTGGACCGAGGCGGCGCGGCCCTCTCGGAGCGCTCACCCGACCCGGCCCCCCTCACGGCGGACCGCATCGCGGTCGGCACCGCCCACCGCGACCAGGCCGCGGCGGTCCGCGCGGCACTGGCGGACCTCGGCGTACCGGACGTCACGGTCGACACCGCGAACCGCCTCCAGGGCCGCGAGTTCGACGTGACCGTGGTCCTCCACCCCCTCTCCGGCCGCCCCGACGCCACCGCCTTCCACCTCGAAACGGGCCGCCTCTGCGTCCTCGCCTCCCGCCACCGCCAGGCCTGCATCGTGATCTGCCGAGCCGGCGTGACCGACCTCCTCGACGACTACCCGTCCACGGAACCGGTCCAGCTGGGAACGCTGGTGAAGTTCCCCGACGGCTGGGAGGCGAACCATGCGGTGCTGGGGCGGTTGGGGGAGCATCGGGTGTCTTGGCGTGCGTGATCGCTGTGACCGGCCGGACGGGGTCCGGCGCGCCGCTGGAGGCGGCCGATGGTTGCAGCCCCCGACGGCTGGGAGGCGAACCATGCGGTGCTGGGGCGGTTGGGGGAGCATCGGGTGTCTTGGCGTCCGTGAACCGGCGCTCCCGCGTCACACCGACCCGGCGCTCTTGCGTCACCGCGCCACAATGGACGGTGGCCCACCCGTATCACCCGAGGAGAAAAGACATGGCGGAGCCCACGCCGCGTCGGAACGAACCGCGGCTACGCCCCGCGCCGCTGCTCTTCGAGCCCGTGGAGGCGGTCTCCGATCCCGAGCACTTCTTCGCCCTGGAGTCGATCGACGACCCCCGTGCGCTGCTGGCCCGCGCCACGGAGCTGACGCAGGCGTTCCGGGCGGCCGCCGACCGGGCGATGGAGTTCCAGGCCGTCGCCGCGGCACAGCTGGCCGACCCCCGGCGGTTCGACCGGCTGACGGCCGCGGACATCGCGGAGCGCGCGGAGTGGACCGAGGACTACGCCAAGAAGATGATCGAGTTCGGACGTGACCTGATGCGGGGCGTCGGCGCGGAGGACCGGGGCACCGCCGACCCCGTGTGAGTCGCCGCGCCCGCAGCCGCGTCACCCGTACGGCATATGCCAGGCGGGCAAGATACCCCGAGCCCGCCATCCGCGTCCCCGTTTTCCGCAACCCTCCGGAACGGGCCGCTCACGGGCGGTAAATGTATGTTCCATGAGCAGCACACGTACTGTGACCTCGGACGGCGCCGCTTGGCTCGCCTCCGCCGGAACCTATCCGCGCAGCACCCTCGCGCTCTGGGCGGAGCGTCCCGACGCGCCGGTGGTGCTGCCGTGCGGCACCGCCTTCGACGTGGTGAGCGTGCCCGCGATCTTCGGCCGCCGCATGCTGGACCGGCTGTGGGTCGAGGGGCCGGGATCCGGGCCGGTCGCGGTGTTCCGGGGCCGGATGCTGCTGTTCGCCGCCCCGGGTACGGCGCAGCGGCTGCCCTCCCTGCTGACCTGGGAGGAATGGGGGTCGGGGGACGGTGAGCGCGGGCGCGCGGAGGACGTACCGCCGCTGCTGTGCCACGGCGCCGGGGACGCGGTGACCGTCCCGGCCCTCGCCCTGGCGGAGTCCCCCGCCCCGGGTGGTTCCCACTGGCTGGTGGCGCCCGACACCCGGCATCCCTGGCTGCCGGGCCCCGAGGTCCTGCTCTGGGCGGCCGTACGGGCGGCCCGCACGGTCGTACGGATATCGATTTTTCCTCCCGCCGATCAGGATGCTAAGGTCTACGACGTCAGCAGGCGCCGCTAGCTCAGTTGGTTAGAGCAGCTGACTCTTAATCAGCGGGTCCGGGGTTCGAGTCCCTGGCGGCGCACCGACCGAAGAGGCCCCTCGCACGCGCGAGGGGCCTCTTCGCATGCCTTTCGGTGTATGCCGGTCGGTCGCTCAGCTCACCGCCGGTGTGATCTGCACCGTCCACGCCCCGGACGCCGTGCGCCCCTCCACCTCCACCTTCACGCCGTCCCCGGGCACGGTGAAGCTCTCCCCGAGGGCGACCGGCGCGTCGGCCAGCGGCGGGTACACCGAGTCCTCCCAGCACGCCTCGGTGCGCGGGTGGGCGTCCACCACCTCGATCGGTCCGCCGCCGGAGGCCGCCCCGCCGTGCACCCGGTACACCAGTACGCCCTGCCGGCAGGCCGTCTCGTCGTTTCCGGCCGAGCCGCGCGCCTCGAAGGCCAGCGCGCTGTCGGTGCCGGTGCGTACGACGGCCAGCTTCGTGCCGTCGCCCAGTCCGAACGCCCGCGCTCCGAAGGCGCCCGCGACGAGGGTGCCCGGCCCGGCGGCGAGGGGCTCCAGGGTCAGCCGGGTGGGCCGGGTGCCCCGTACGCACGTCACCTGCCGGGGGTCGAGCCAGCCCAGCTTCCACTTGTGCCAGGCGAACAGGTCGGGGGACAGCCCGAACTGGCTGCCCATCAGGTCCCAGTCGCCGACGTAGGTGTCCCAGTCGCCCTTCCCGTCCGACGGGCGGTGGTACAGGTCCGGCAGGTCGAACAGGTGACCCGTCTCGTGTGCGAGGACCAGCCGGTCGGGCGGATGCCGCTCGAAGACGGTCACCACCCGCCGTACGTCGGTGCCGTCGGCGTGCTCCGGACTGTCCAGGTTGACGACCTTCGTCGCGTCGGAGTCCACGCCCGGCGCGTCCGGGTCGGCCACGAAGTAGACGATGTCGTAGCGCGAGAAGTCCACCTCCTTGTCGGCCACGGCGAACGCGTCGTGCAGATAGGCGGCCCGCCGCGCCGCGCTCCAGTCGCGCTTTATCGCGTACGAAGTCGACGGCGACGGCATGCGCAGCCAGTGGCCCAGCGGATGCGGGCGCAGCGTGAACTTCCCGTAGGACGACTGCTCGAAGAAGCGGCTGGTGGCCGGGAAGTGGTCGGCGGTCAGTTCCGCGGGGGTGGTGCGCGGGGTGGCGTCCGGGAAGGCCAGGAAGACCAGTACCGCGGAGAGCGGGCGGGCCGGGCGGGCGTAGGAGGCGTTCCAGGTGTCCAGGCCCTCCGAATGGTGCGCGTCGGTGCGGTGCAGCGCGCACGGTGTCGCGGAGAACGGTTCGGCGACCGACGGACTGCTGAGGATCGAGGTCGCGGCGAGCGCCGACATCGCGGTGAACATTGCGGCGGTGCTGCGCAACTGGGGACGCGGCACGAAGGACCTCCGGATGCGGTTCGGGCGACACCGCACCCAGCCTGTGGGAGTTTGATGGCGTACGCCCAGTTTGTCTGCACCAGAAGGGTGAGGGACTGTGAATGCGGCCGAGTGGGCGACACCCCGAAGTACTCACGGAACGTCACAAGTGGTCGAGGGCCTTAAGAACCCGTCCAGGTGCGGGCAGAAACGATCTGTCAGAACGGCCGGTTCGTCGGGGACACTGGAGAGTGGCTGGAAGGCCTCCGGGCCAGCCCCTATGATCGGCACACTTTCCTGCACGGACAGACATCGAGTGCACTGCGGGAGCGAGCGGTGAGCGGAACGTCCGAAGGGCCGACGCCCGCGGCAGACCTCGACCGGTCGGCCGTCACAGAGAGTGACATCAGTACGTCTCCTCGTACCGAGTCCCGCCACGACCCCACGCCGCACGCGTACCGGGCCGTCTTCGCCGCCGCGCCGCTCGCCATGGCCGTCGTGGACGGCGAGGGCCTGGTCACCCATGCCAACGACGCGTTCGGCGCGTTGCTCGGACCGGCCCCCGACGCGATCGCCGGCCGCCCGGCCGCCGACCTGGTGGACCTGGCCTCGGACGCGCGCACCTGGCACGCCTACCGCGAGGTGCTGCGCGGCCGGCAGGCGAAGCTGCGCTGCACCCGACGGCTGAAGCACCCCGACGGGCGCGTGGTCTGGGCGCAGGTCACGGTCACCCCGCTGGAGGGGCCGGAGCCCCGCGTGCTGATGTCGGTCACCGACATCAGCGCCCGGCGTGAACTCCAGGCCAGACTGCGGCACTTGCAGATGCACGACCCGGTGACCCGGCTGCCCAACCGCACCCTGTTCTTCGAACGCCTCTCGGCCGCGCTGGAGACGGAGTCGTACGAGCAGAGCGGGACCGGCCGGATCGGGCTGTGCTATCTCGACCTCGACGGCTTCAAGGCGGTCAACGACACCCTCGGCCACCGCGTCGGCGACCGGCTGCTCGCCGCCGTCGCCGACCGCCTGAACCTGGTCGCCGACGCGGCCGGGTTCGCGCGAACCGGCGCGCCCCTGGTCGCCCGGCTCGGCGGCGACGAATTCGCCCTGCTGGTCGAGGACTCGACGGGCACCGAGCAGCTGGCCGACCTGGCCGAGGCGGCCCTGGAGGCCATTCAGCGGCCCTTCGACCTGGCGGGTCAGCGGTTGTCGCTGTCGGCGTCGATCGGCGTCGTGGAGCGGCACGCGGCCGGGACGACGGCCACCGGGCTGATGCAGGCCGCCGACACCACGCTGTACTGGGCGAAGGCCGACGGAAAGGCCCGCTGGACTCTGTTCGACCCGGAGCGCAACGCCCACCTGATGACACGTCAGGCTCTGTCCTCGACGCTCCGTCCCGCCATCGACCGCGGGGAATTCGCCCTGGAGTACCAGCCGTTGGTCGGCATGGAGGACGGCCGGCTGCGTGGGGTCGAGGCGTTGGTGCGCTGGCATCACCCGCAGTTCGGCATGTTGACGCCGAATCGGTTCATCGGACTGGCCGAGGAGGACGGGGCGATCGTGCCGCTCGGCCGCTGGGCGCTGGCCACCGCCTGCCGCCAGGCCCGCCGCTGGCAGCTGGACCGCCCGGACGATCCGCCGATCTTCGTGAGCGTCAACGTGGCCGTCCGCCAGGTGTGGGACTCGGACCTGGTGACGGACGTGGCGCAGATCCTCGCGGAGACGGGTCTGGAACCCCGTCTGCTGCAACTGGAGCTGACCGAGTCCGCGGTGATGGGCTCGGCGGGCCGGCCGCTCCAGGCCCTCCAGGCGCTCAGCGACATGGGCGTGCGCATCGCCATCGACGACTTCGGCACCGGCTACTCGAACCTGGCCTACCTGAGCCGGCTTCCGGTGTCGGTACTCAAGCTGGACGGCTCGTTCGTGCGGGGATTCCAGTACGACGAACCCGGCGACCGGCCCAACCCGGCCGACGAGGTCGTCGTGGAGGCGATGATCCAGCTCGCCCACCGGCTGGGCCTGACCGTCACCGCCGAGTGCGTGGAGACGTCCGTCCAGGCGGACCGGCTGCGGCACATCGGCTGCGACACCGGCCAGGGCTGGCTGTACTCCCGGCCGGTGTCACCGGACCGCATCTCCGAGCTGCTGGGGGCGCGGGCCTACGCGGTCGGCAACTCGTAGGCGTCGGCGATCAGTTCGTACGAGCGCAACCGCAGCTCACCCCGGTGGGCGTGTGAGGTGAGCATCAACTCGTCGGCGCCGGTGCGCTTCTGCAGCGCGTCCAGGCCCAGACGGACCTCGTCGGCCGTGCCGTGCACGACGTTGGCGGCCCAGGACTGGAGGAACTCCTCCTCGTGCGCACCGAATTCATGCCCGGCCGCCTCGTCCGGATCGGGGAAGAGCCCCGGTCGGCCGGTGCGCAGCCGGAGCATGTTCAGCGCGGCGGCCCGCACCTGACGGCGGGCTTCCCCCTCCTCGTCCGTGGCGAGCGCCGAGACCCCGATGAGGGCGTAGGGCGCGTCCAGGACGCCGGACGGGCGGAAGGACTCGCGGTACAGGTCGAGCGCCGGGACGGTGTTCCGCGCCGAGAAGTGGTGGGCGAAGGCGAACGGCAGGCCGAGCAGACCGGCCAGCCGGGCGCTGAAGCCGGAGGAGCCGAGCAGCCAGACCGGCGGGCGGTGCGGCGACTGGACGCCGCCGGGAGTGGTCCCCTGCACCGGTCCGGGAATCGCGTGAATGCGCGCGTAGGGGTGGCCGTCCGGGAAGTCGTCGTCCAGGAACCGGGTCAGCTCGGCGAGCTGCTCCGGGAAGTCGTCCGCGCCCTCGTTCAATGTGTCCGTACGGCGCAGCGCGGCGGCGGTGGCCCCGTCGGTGCCCGGGGCGCGCCCCAGGCCCAGGTCGATCCTGCCCGGGGCCATGGCCTCCAGGGTGCCGAACTGCTCCGCGACGACCAGGGGCGCGTGGTTGGGCAGCATGACCCCGCCCGAGCCGAGCCTGATCCGCTCGGTGTGCGCGGCCAGGTGGGCCAGGATCACCGCGGGCGAGGACGACGCCACCCCGGGCATCGAGTGGTGCTCGGCGACCCAGTACCGGTGGAAACCGCGCCCCTCGGCGAACCGGGACAGCGCCACACTCGTCCGCAGCGCGTCGGTGGCGGTACTCCCCGCGCCGACGGTCACCAGGTCCAGTACGGAGAGGGGGACCGGGGCCGTGCCCCGCGTCGTTCCCCGGATCTCGTCTGCCGACACGGTGGGTGCCTCCTGCTTCTCGGCCGTACGGTGAACTGCCGACAGACAACAGGAGGCACTCTCCGCTTATTCCCGGCGGGCTTCCCGCACGGGCTCACCCCCGCAGCCCGGTCTCACCCCTGGCGCGGCAGCGAGGCGTGGCGTTCCAGGAACTCCGGGACGCCCGAGGCGCGCCGGTGCGGGAGCAGGACGCGGGCCGTGCCCGCGAGCATCGCCTGGATGCGGGACGACTGGACCTGGTCCAGCAGATCGAGGACCTTCATTCCGGCCGACGCCGCCTCGTCCGGCCGCCCGCCGCGCGCCAGGTCGTCGGCGAGTTCGGCGGTGTAGAGGGCGATGTTGCGGCTGAAGTGCGGATCCTGGAGCTGTGCGGCCCGCCGCGCGTGCCGGGCCGCGCGCCGCCAGTCGCCCAGGGTCGACCAGCACTGCGCCTCCAGCCCCTCCAGCTCGGCCTCCCCGTAGAAACTCATCCACTCGGGGTCGGCGTCCGAGACGCCCCGCTGGTGGAGGGCCAGCGCCCGGGCCAGCGCCTGTTCGCAGGCGGTGCGGTCGGCGAGGCCCGCCCAGCCGCCGGCCTCGCGCAGCGCGAGCAGGGACATCAGCCGCGCCGAGCCCAGCGAGCGCCCCACCCGCTGCGCGGCCTGCGCCGCCCGCACGGCCTCCCGGGGCCGGCCCGCGTCCCGGGCGAGGAACGCCGTATTGCAGAAGGCGTGGGCCTCCAGCGCGTCGTCCCCGGTCATCCGGGCGGTGGCGAGGGCCTCCGCGTAGTGCGAGCGGGCGTCGTCGAAACGCCCGGAGTCATGGGCCAGCCAGCCCACCGAGATGGCGAGCTCACCGGCGCCCGAGTGCAGCCGGTCGGCCGTCGCCTGCCTGGTCGCGCCCGCGTCCAGCAGCGCGTAGGCGGCGCGCAGCGGACCCGCGGCACGTCGGTAGAGCCCGTCCGCGCCGTGCCGGTCGTCGAGCAGCCGGATCTCGCGGACGGCTTCCTCGAGGGCCGCGGCCTGCGCGGACCCGGCGCGGCGGACCGGCCGGTCGGCGGCCGCGGCGTCGAAGGTGAGCCCGAAGGGGCCCAGAGCGGCGGCCACGGTGGCGCCACCCGTCATGAATGCGCGACGCAGCACGTCGCTCTCCTCGTGGTTCTCGTGCGTGTCGTACGGGTCCTGCGTGTCATACGGCTCATACGGCTCGTGGTCCCCGGACGTCTCACTCGCGTCGTACGCGGGACTCGTGAGGGCCATGGGGGCCACGGTCGGTCGAGCCACCTCCCCCGGTGGCCGTGGCCCGCGTCCGCGTACGGCGGAGCGGGGGGCGAAGCCGAGGTCGGCGAGCGTGCGGCCGGGATACATGTGCAGGAACACCCGTTCGTACGCGTAGTTCGGGCAGCGGATCTCACCCGCCTCGACCCGGCCGATGTAACGCGCGTCACAGCTGACCCGCTCGCCGATCTCGCGGGCGGCCCGCCGTACCAGCGCTGCGAACTCGGCGGGTGACCGCCGGCCGCGCAGTCGCCGGAAGGCGAGGTTCGGCCGTGGTGGCCGATCGGGCTGTGACGAGGTCACGGTTGACGACGTCATGGCCGGGTTCCTCTCGTGCGAACCGTCGAACCGTGCCGGACCCGGGTGAAAACGGGACAACCAGCCCGAGCGACTCCCGGCTTCCGGCGGCATGAAAGTACCTGGTGTATCCGACCCGCCACGCAGTGTTTGGCTACAAACCGGATATCTCATCCACGATCTGCCATGAACTGCCATCCTTTGCGGCTGACTTCCGGCGTTGCTGTTGACGCGGTTGGCGCGTTGAGACTCATGGACCGTAAAAGGGCAGTGTGTGGAGGCCGGGATGGCGACCAGCCAGAGCAACGATCCCTGTACGTACGACGACTCCTCCGTGCTGCCGGAGCCGGGATGTGATCTCGTGACGGTGCCGGCCCGGCAGGGGCTGGAGGCGGTCGACATCCTGCGGCGGGGAGCCGGGGACGCGGTGGGGCCGGTACTGCACGACGACGAGTGCGACACCCTCGGCTTCCTCGTGCCGCCCGGGACCGCCGCCGCGTGGGACGTCCCCGGGAGCACCTGCACCGAGACCAACGGCCGTGGCATGAGACTGGATCCGCAGCCGCCGGTGAAGGGCTCGGACTGGCTGCTGCCCCCCGGCGACGCCGACCTCGCGACGGACCCAGCCATGCTGCGCCGGGCCCTGGGCGAGGCTGCGCGGCTGATCGAGGCCGCGGACAGCCGCCGCTGACGCGGCTGCGTGTGGGCTCTGTGCGGCAGGGCCACCCGCCACCTGCGAAAATGGTGGAGTGGGGAAGTCGAGAAACCAGGAGCGGGAGCGAGCCGGAGGCCGGCGACGCGGGTCGGGCGGCGCACAGGCCGTCACGGAGACCGTCGACGGCGGACTCGCCCAACTGGTACCCGACCCCGACCGCAGCCGGGCCTGGACGCTGCTGATCGACGGCGCCCCGCAGTCCCATGTCGACCTGGACGACCCGTCGTACCTCTCCTTCGAGTACCAGCGGCGCCTCGGTCACGTCATCGACCTGGCCGCCCCACCCGGCAGGCCCGTACACGCCGTGCACCTCGGCGGCGGCGCGTTCACCCTCGCCCGGTACATCGCCGCCACCCGCCCCCGCTCCACCCAGCAGGTCGTCGAGCGGGACGCCGCCCTCGTCCAACTGGTACGCCGGGAACTCCCCTTGGATCAGAACGCGCGGATCCGGGTGCGGTCGGCGGACGCCCGCGAGGGCCTGGCCAAGGTGCCGGACGGCTGGGCCGACCTGATCGTCGCCGATGTGTTCAGCGGGGCCCGCACCCCCGCCCACCTCACCTCCACCGAGTTCCTGGACGAGGTCCGCCGGGCTCTCGGCCCGGCCGGCGTCTACGCCGCGAACATCGCCGACGGACCGCCGCTCGCCCATCTGCGCGGCCAGATCGCCACCGTGGCCGCCCGGTTCACCGAACTCGCGCTCATCGCCGACCCGGCCGTGCTGCGCGGCAAGCGGTTCGGCAACGCGATACTGGTCGCCTCCGACCGCCCGCTCCCGATCGCCGAACTGACCCGCCGGGCCGCCTCCGACCCGCACCCCGGCCGCCTCGAACACGCCCGCACCCTCACCGACTTCACCGGCGGTGCCGTACCCGTGACGGACGCGGCGGCGATCGCCTCTCCGGCTCCGCCGCCCTCGGTGTTCCGGTGAACACCGCGCCGGACGCCGTCAGTAGGTGTTGACGGTCACGTGCGGCGGCCCGTCGTGCCAGGTGCAGAACACCGTGACCCGGTCCGTGCTCCGGGCGAAATCCACCCGGATCCACGACTCCGTCTTCCACACCTGCATCGACCAGCCGGTGCCGGGTGTCGCGGAGACGAGCGTCGCGCTGGTCCGGCCCAGCTCGAAGACCGCCCGGCCGCCGTCGGTGTCGTAACTCCTGACCTGGCCCTGACTCCGGCCCTGGTCCTGGCTCTCACTCTGATTCCGGCTCCGGTTCTGGCCGGAGGCGGCCGGGGCCGGGGCGCGCGACGCAGTGCGGGACGCCGACGGTTCACCGGACGGGCCGCGCGAGGCGGCCGGGGGCCCGGACACGGCCGGATCCGACGGCTTCGGACTCCGGGCCGGCGCGTCGTCCGCCGTGATGGGCAGTGCGCGCGGCGGGTCGTAGGCCGTCCCCGCCATCACCGTGTGGACACCCCACCACGACAGTGTGACCGCCGCGCCGGTGGCGAGCGACCAAGCGAGTACGTGTGCGAGTCCTCTGAGCATCGTGAGCCATACTGCCCCACCCGTCACGGGAGTCGCAGCCGCCCGGAGTTATCCACAGGCGGTTGTCCACAGGGCCGCACCGGCGTCGGCCCGATGGCGTACGGTGCGGCGCATGGCAAGTGTGCTCGTGGTCGAGGACGACCAGTTCGTACGCTCGGCGCTCATCCGGCATCTGACCGACGCCGCGCACACCGTGCGCAGCGTCGGCACCGCGCTGGAGGCGCTGCGCGAGGTCGCCCATGTCCGCTTCGACGTGGTCGTCCTGGATCTGGGCCTGCCCGATCTGGACGGCTCCGAGGCGCTGAAGATGCTGCGCGGCATCACCGACGTGCCGGTCATCATCGCCACCGCCCGCGACGACGAGAGCGAGATCGTCCGGCTGCTGAACGCAGGGGCGGACGACTATCTCATCAAGCCGTTCTCCGTGGCACACCTTTCGGCCCGTATCGCCGCCGTGCTGCGCCGCACCCGAGCGGTCGCCGCCGACGGCCCGCCGTCCACCGCCGTCCGGGTCGGCGGCCTGACCGTCGACCCGCTGCGCAGGCAGGCCGAACTGGACGGCGTACGGCTCGACCTCACCCGCCGCGAGTTCGACCTGCTCGCCTTCCTGGCCGGCCGCCCCGGTGTCGTCGTGCCGCGCAGGGAACTCCTCGCCGAGGTCTGGCAGCAGGCCTACGGCGACGACCAGACCATCGACGTCCATCTGTCCTGGCTGCGCCGCAAACTGGGCGAGACGGCGGCCCGGCCGCGCTATCTGCACACCCTGCGCGGTGTCGGCGTGAAGCTGGAGCCGCCCGGAGAAGCGGAGCCCCTGCCATGAGATGGGCACTGGTCAAGGTCTGCCTGGCGGTCACCACGATGGTCGTGGTCGCCTTCGCCGTACCGCTCGGGCTCGTCATCAAGGAGATGGCCCGGGACCGCGCCTTCTCCAACGCCGAGCGGGAGGCCGCGGCCGTCGCCCCGGCACTGTCCATCACCACCGACCGGGACAAGCTGGAGCGGGTCGTCGCCTCGGCGGGCGCGGACTCCGGGATGGCCGTGCACCTGCCGGCCGTGGACACCGCGCAGGCCGTCGACATCGGCAGACAGCGCGCCGCCGACCGGGACATCACCACCGTGCGCCGGCTGGGCCGCGCCTCCACCGCCGGGGTGCCCGGCGGCTCCGCACTACTCCAGCCGGTCGCGCTGAGCTCCGGCGCGATCGCCGTGGTCGAGGTGTACGTCCCCGAGTCCGCCGTCAGCAACGGCGTCGGCACCGCCTGGGCCGTCCTCGCCGCCGTCGGCGCCACGCTGACCGTCGGCTCCGTCGCGGTCGCCGACCGGCTGGGCGTCCGCATGGTGCGGCCCGCGCGGCGGCTGGTCGAGGGCGCGCGGGAACTGGGGGAGGGGAGACTCGGCGCCAGGGTGCCCGAGCAGGGGCCGGACGAACTGCGGCTGGCGGCGGTCGCGTTCAACTCCATGGCCGACCAGGTCGTCCAACTCCTCGCCAACGAGCGGGAACTGGCGGCGGACCTGTCGCACCGGCTGCGCACCCCGCTCACCGTGCTCCGGCTGAACGCGGCCTCGCTCGGTGACGGCACCGCCGCCGAGCAGACCAGATCCGCCGTCGCCCAGCTGGAACGCGAGGTCGACACCATCATCCGCACGGCCCGGGAGGCCAAGCCGCAGACGGCCGTGGCCGGGCCCGGCGCTGGATGCGACGCGGCCGAGGTGGTGCGGGAGCGGATGGGGTTCTGGTCCGCGCTCGCCGAGGACGAGGGCCGCGAGTGGCGGCTCGCCGGGGCCGAGCGGCCGGTGCGCCTGCCCGTGGCCCGGACCGACCTGGCCGCCGCGCTCGACGCGCTGCTCGGCAACGTCTTCCGGCACACCGCCGAGGGCACGGCCTTCGCGGTGGACGTGCACCACGCGGACGACGCGGTGATCGTGCTGGTCTCGGACGCGGGCCCCGGCATACCCGACCCCGAGTCGGCCATGGCCCGCGGCCGGGGCTCGGGCCACGACGGCTCCACCGGCCTCGGCCTAGACATCGTGCGCCGGCTCGCCGAGTCCACCGGCGGCGACGTGCTGATCGGCCCGTCCGTCCTCGGTGGCACCGAGGTCCGGATCCGGATCCAGCTGGACGGGCGCGCCCCGGTGCGGCGCGGGCACCGGGGCGCCGTGCGGCGGCGCCGGACCGCCCGGCTGGTCGCCGCCCTGACCGGCGGCGCCCGGCCCGGGCCGCGTTCCCTGCCGTGAGGCACGTGAGCACGTGAGCCGGCGCGGACCCCGCGTGCCGTACGGCCGTTGCCGTCAGGGAGTGTGCGGCGACGGGAGCGAACCGGTGCGGGCCGCTCGCGCGTACCAGCGGGCGCTCGACTTCGGGATCCTGGCCAGGGTCGGGTAGTCGACGTACACCATGCCGAACCGCTTGCCGTAGCCGTAGGACCATTCGAAGTTGTCCAGCAGGGACCACAGGAAGTAGCCGCGCACGTCCGCGCCCTCGCCGATCGCGCGGCGGACCTCGGACAGATGGGCGTGCAGATAGGCGATGCGTTCGGGGTCGTGCACACGGCCGTCCGGGCCGGGCCGGTCGTCGTAGGCCGCGCCGTTCTCGGTGACGTACAGCGGCAGCCCGGGCGCCTCCCTCGTGTACCGCATGAGCAGTTCGTGCAGCCCCGTCGGGTCGACGGGCCAGCCCATCTCGGTGCGTTCGCCCGGCGTCCGGTGGAAGGCGACGCCGTCCGCGCCGGGCCAGGGAGAGTGCGCGCTCACGCCGTGTCCGTCCGCCCGGGGGCCCGGACGGCCCGGCCCGGCGGCCGAGACCAGCGCCGGGGTGTAGTAGTTCAGGCCCAGCGCGTCCAGCGGCTGGTTGGCCGTGCGCAGGTCGCCGTCGTGCACGTACGACCAGTCGGTGAGCGGGGCCGTGGCGTCGAACAGGGTCCCCGGGTAGGCGCCGTGCAGCATCGGGCCGTGGAAGACACCGTTGGACAGGTCGTCGATGGTGCGGGCGGCCGCGAGGTCCGCCGGGTCCCGGGTGAGCGGACGCACCACCGCCGAGTTGAGGCTGATCGCCACCGAGTTGCGGGCCGGCATCGCCGAGCGCAGCGCCGAAGTGCCGAGCCCATGTGCCAGGTTGAGGTGATGGGCGGCTCGGAGCGCGGCCACCGGATCGGTACGGCCGGGGGCGTGCACACCGGAGCCGTAGCCGAGGAAGGCGCTGCACCAGGGCTCGTTGAGGGTGATCCACTGCTCCACCCGGTCGCCGAGCGCCTCGCCGACGAGCCGTGCGTACTCGGCGAAGCGGTGCGCGGTGTCCCGCTCCGGCCAGCCTCCCGCCTCCTCCAACTCCTGCGGCAGGTCCCAGTGGTAGAGGGTGAGTGCCGGGCGGATTCCGTGGGCGAGCAGCTCGTCCACCAGACGCCGGTAGAAGTCGAGGCCGGCCTGGACCGCCGGGCCCCGGCCGGTCGGTTGCACCCGGGGCCAGGAAACCGAGAACCGGTAGGCGTTGAGGCCGAGTTCGGCCATCAGTGCCACGTCGTCGCGGTAGCGGTGGTAGTGGTCGACGGCGATGTCACCGGTCTCGCCGCCGGCCGTCCTGCCGGGCGTATGACTGAAGGTGTCCCAGATGGAGGGGGTGCGGCCGCCCTCCCGGACGGCCCCCTCGATCTGGTAGGCGGAGGTGGCGGCGCCCCACAGGAACGCGGGCGGGAAGGTCACAGGGGCCCCGGGGCCCGCGGTGGAAACGGAGGGGACGGGCTCGGACATGGAAGCGCTCCCATGAGAGGTCGTATGGGGTCGGCGGGTGTGCGCGGGGCGGGAGGGAGTCAGCCCTTGATCGCGCCCTGCATGATTCCGCCGACGATCTGCCTGCCGAACAGAAGGAAGGCGACGAGCAGCGGCAGGGTGCCGAGCAGCGCGCCCGCCATGATGACCGCCTGGTCCGGGACATAGCCGGTGCCCAGCGAGTTGAGCGCGACCTGAACGGTCGGGTTCTGCTGGTTCAGGGCGATGATCGGCCACAGGAAGTCGTTCCAGGCGAACACGAACGTCAGCAGCCCGAGTACAGCCATCGCGGGCCGTGCCGCGGGGAAGACGACGTGCCAGACGATCCGGAGACTGCTCGCCCCGTCCACCCGGGCCGCCTCGATCAGTTCCGAGGGCAGCGCCCGTACCAGGTACTGCCGCATGAAGAAGGTGCCGAACGCGGTCACCAGACTCGGCAGGACGACCGTCTGCAACTGGTTCGACCAGCCGAGGTCCGCCATCCACAGGTACAGCGGTACGACGGCGAGCTGCGGCGGGATCATCATGGTGCCGATGGTCAGCAGCAGCAGTACGCCCGAGAACCGGAACCGCAGTTTGGCGAAGGCGAACCCGGCGAGCGTGGCGAAGAGCACCGTACTGACCGTGATGGTGCCCGCGACCAGCGTGGAGTTGAACATCGCGGTGCCGAGTCCGGCCTGCTCCCAGGCGGCCCGCAGGTTCCTGGGCAGGTTGCCGCCGAACCACAACGGCGGCGGGGTCTGGGCCAGTCGGCGGTCGGTGCGGGAGGCGGCCACGGCCGTCCACACCAGCGGGGCGACGGAGGCGAGCGCGAACACCGTCAGCACGGCGTAGGTGACCGGCCCCGCGTGCAGCTGCCGCCCCGCGCCCAGCACCAGGCGCCGCTTCGCCTTCTCTGTCTTCTTCGCCTTCTTCGTCTGCTTCGTCTTCGCGGAGGCCAGGGGCAGTTCACCGGTCGTCGTCATGGAGACTTCCTCGGGCGTCGGGTGAACAGCAGACTGATTCCGGCGACGACCAGCAGGATCAGGAACATCGACCAGGCGATCGCGGACGCCTTGCCGAGATTGCCGATGATCCAGCCCTGGTCGTACATGTACAGACCGAGCGTCTGGTACTGGTGCTCGGAGCCGCCCTTGGAGCCGCTGACCCCGCCGAACAGCAGCGGCTCACCGAAGAGCTGGGTCGCCCCGATGGTGGAGACGACCACCGTGAACAGGATCGTCGGCCGCAGTTGTGGAACGGTGACGTGCCGGAACTGCTGCCAGCGGTTCGCGCCGTCGATCGCCGCCGACTCGTACAGATCGGCCGGGATCGCCTGCATGGCCGCGAGGTAGATCAGCGCGTTGTAGCCGGTCCACCGCCAGATCACGATCGACGACACGGCGAACCGGGAACCCCAGTCCGACTCGCGCCAGTTGACCGGGTCCACCCCCACGAAGTGCAGCAGCCAGTTGACCATGCCGCCGTCCCAGGAGTAGAGCAGTGTGAACACCAGCGTCGCCGCCGCGACCGAGGTGGCGTACGGGGTGAGCATCACGACCCGCCACACGGTCGGCCGCCGCAGCCTGTAGTTGAGCAGGTGCGCCAGCCAGAGCGCGGCCAGCAGTTGCGGCACGGTGGAGATCAGCCCGATGCTGAAGGTGTTCGCGAGGGCGTTCCAGAAGAAGTCCGAGGACAGCAGATTCCGGTAGTTGTCCAGGCCCGCCCAGCTCTGCCGGTCCAGCGAGGACAGCTGGACGTGGTGCAGCGAGTACCAGGCCGTGTACAGCAGCGGGACCAGGGAGAAGGCCCCGAAGAGGACGAAGAAGGGGGCGACGAAGGCGTACGGCGACGCCTTCGTGTCCCAGCGGTACAGCCGGGCGCGCCAGTTGCCGGCGCGGGCCCGCGGCGCGGACCGCGCGAGAGCCTGCGTCGGTCCGCTCACTGGCCCAGCACGTCCTTGATCTCCGCGGTGGCCGCGCTCCAGCCCTGAGCGGGGCTCTTGCCCCTCTGCTCCACCTGGAGGATGCCGATGTCGGTGATCGCGGTGTTGATCGGCTGGTCCTTGACGCCGAAGTACTGCGTCGGGATCGCCTTCGCCGAGTCGGAGAAGATCTGCGTGATCGGCGCCCCGGAGAAGTACGCGGTGGTGTCGGCGGCCGGCTTGAGGCCCGGGTACGCGGACGGGGTCGACGGGAAGCTGGCCTGCTTGGCGAAGACCTTCGCCTGCTGTTCGGGCGCGGTGAGCCACTTCGCCAGGGCGACGGCCTCCTTGCGGTGCTTGCCCGCCGTCGGTACGCCGAGGAAGGAGCCGCCCCAGTTGGCGCCCGTCGGCGCCTCGGCCACGTCCCAGTTGCCCTTGCCGGAGTCACCGGACTTCTGCTCGATGTAGCCGATCATCCAGGCCGGGCAGGCCACCGTGGCGAAGGTGCCGTTCGCGAAGCCCTGGTCCCAGGGCTTGTCGAACTGCTTCAGTTTCGCGGACATGTCGCTTCGCGCCACGGACATCGCCACGTTCCAGGCGGACTTGACGCCCGGGGAGCTGTCCCAGACGACGTTGCCGTCCTTGTCGTAGTACCGCTGGTCCGCGCCGTTGATCGCGGCGTTGTAGACGGAGGCGGCGGAGTCCACGAACCTGGTGCCCTTGGGCGCCTTCCGCATGTACTCCTTGCCCAGGTCGACGTACTTGGCCCAGTCGCCCTTCCACCGCTCGGCGAGCTTGGTGCGGTCGGTCTCCAGACCGGCCTTGGCGAACAGGTCCCGGCGGTAGCAGATGGCCATCGGGCCGATGTCCGTGCCCAGTGCGATCGTCCTGCCGTCCTTGGTGGTGGCCTGGGCCAGCTTCCAGTCCAGCCACTGGCTCGTGTCGGCCTCCTTGCCGAGGTCCACGAACTTGTCGGCCTGCGTCTGCACGGCCTCGGTGATGTTGCCGACCTCGATGGCCTGGAGGTCGTCCGTGCCGGAACCGGCCTGGAGGCGGGTGAGGACCTTCGGCCAGTAGACGTCGGTCCGGGTGGTGACGTTCTCCTTGATGCGGATGTCCGGGTGGAGCTTCATGTACTCGTCGTAGAGACCGGCCTGCTGGTAGCCGAAGACACCGAAGGTTCCGACGGTCAGCGTGGTCCTTCCCTTGCCGTCGTTGCCGCCGCCGTTCGAGCCGGGCGAGCCGTCGTCCGAGTCGTCGGCACATCCGGCCAGCACTCCCGAAGCCAGTGCGGCGACGGCCGCGAGGGCGACCCATCCGCGGGACCGGCGGGTACTCGTGCGCATTGCGTCCTCCTGTTGCCTGACGGGGTGGTGAATGTGCGGGACGTGTAGGTGTCAGGTACTGTGGGAGCGCTCCCATGAGTGATGGGTTGAAGAGTCGTCGGTTCCGGCGGGGGTGTCAAGGGAGCGGACGCGGCCAACCGTGCCCAGTTGTCCGCCCTGTTAGATTCCAGGCCGGTGTGAACGGCCGGTGCGGGCGCGGCCGAGGGAGGCGGGGCCCATGGCAACTCACGGAACGCGGGGACGCGGCGGCGGCAGGCCCACCCTCGAACAGGTCGCGGCCCGGGCCGGTGTGGGCCGCGGCACGGTCTCCCGGGTGATCAACGGCTCACCCCGGGTCAGTGAGGAGACCCGCGCGGCCGTCGAGGCGGCGGTGGCGGAACTCGGCTATGTCCCGAACACCGCGGCCCGCGCCCTGGCCGCCAACCGCACGGACTCCATCGCCCTGGTGGTGCCCGAGCCGGAGACCCGGTTCTTCGCCGAGCCGTACTTCTCCGACATGCTGCGCGGGGTCGGCGCCGGGCTGGCGGACACCGAGATGCAGCTGCTGCTGACCTTCGCGGGCAGTGACCGGGAGCGCCGCAGGCTCGCACAGTATCTGGCCGCGCACCGGGTGGACGGCGTCCTGCTGGTCTCGGTCCACGCGGACGACCCGTTGCCCGACCTGCTGGCCCAGCTGGAGATCCCGGCGGTGATCAGCGGCCCGCGCTCGGCGGCGGAGACACTGACATCGGTCGACTCCGACAACTACGGCGGCGGCCGCTCGGCCGTGGAACACCTGCTGGCCCGCGGCCGCCACCGCATCGCCCACATCACCGGCCGACCGGACGTGTACGGCGCGCAGCGGCGCGTCGACGGCTACCGGGACGCCCTGCGCGACGCGGGCCACGACGGCGACGAACTACTCATCGAGCCCGGCGACTTCACCGAGGAGGGCGGCAGGCGGGCGATGGCCGCACTGCTCGACCGCAGCCCCGGTCTGGACGCGGTGTTCGCGGGTTCGGACGTGATGGCGTCCGGGGCCCGCCAGGTACTGCGCGGGGCGGGCCGCCGCATCCCCGACGACGTCGCCCTGGTCGGCTACGACGACTCGGCCATCGCCCGCCACATGGATCCACCGCTCACCAGCGTCCGCCAGCCCATC
This sequence comes from Streptomyces sp. NPDC086787, assembly GCF_044745865.1. Classification (NCBI taxonomy): domain Bacteria; kingdom Bacillati; phylum Actinomycetota; class Actinomycetes; order Kitasatosporales; family Streptomycetaceae; genus Streptomyces; species Streptomyces sp. NPDC086787. Next base: position 204,431 of record NZ_JBIVBC010000001.1, read on the forward strand.
GAGGAGATGGGCCGCACGATGCTGCACCTGCTCCTGACGGAGATCGCCGACCGCCGCCCGGCCGCCACGCGGAGACTGGAGCGCCGGCATGTGGTGCTGCCGACGGAACTGGTGGCGCGGGCGTCGTCCTGACCGCCGACACATGGACGCGCTTGTCGTTCAGCGTCACCCGGCCGACGGTCGGCGCCTGATGGCGCCGGAGCGTGGTGCGCCGCGCGTGATCAGGCGCCGGACGGGATACCTCTGCACGGGGGCGGAGGCACACGGGACGGGGCATATGTACGTCGGGCCGGCCATACCGGTCCCGGACTCCATGACGACCTCCCTGGGCTCGCCCTCGATCGGCCGGTCGCAGCGGGCGCAGATCATCGGCGGGCCTCGGCCGTCAGCCGGACCAGATCCAGCCCGGTCTCACACTGGGCGTAGTCACCGACACACTCCTCGCAGCCGGGGCTGTGCAGTCGGAGGGCCTCCATCGCGTACTTCGCGGCGCAGCGGCGGCATGCGCGGGGGTACCACTGCCGGGCCTCACCGAGCCGGTACACGGTCCGCGCTCCCAGGTCCATGGCCGTGGCGGGGCTGAGCGCGATGCCGTCCCACACGCAGGTGATGCCGCGAACCTGCTGCTCCGACAGGCCGACAGCGAAAGGGACTGGTAGGAGGGCAAGCGCTGCGGCGCTCGCGGGTGCGGTCTCGCTGGACATGGGCCAGGCCTCCACTGTCATGGTGATCCGTCTCACGCTCATGACCGTAGAAGCGAAGCAGGGCCGGAACGCTCACAGATCTGTGAGCGTCGCGGGCATCGCTACAAACCGACCCAGGCCGCCATGTGATTCAGCGTGTCCGGCGTCCTGCGTGCCAGGTGTACAAGACTGCGGATCGTCTCCCGCGCGCCCGGGTGGTATCGAGTCTGCTCGGGTGCCACACGCCGGGCCTGCACGAGATGGTCCAGCGCTGCGTTCGTATGCCCTGTCTCCATCTCGGTTCGAGCTCGTTCGATGAGATGGTGGGCCCGTCGCGATGTCGCGACCGAGGCGGGCAACCGGATCCTGCGGGCCTGCGTCAACGCGTTGTCGTACTGGCCCATCTCCATCGCGGCCGACATGCGGTGCATTGCCACGTTCGTCGGGCTGAACGACAACCAGTGCACGTCAGACGCGTCCCCGATCCGCTTCGCGATCTTCCGGGCCTCGCCGATGTGTTCCACAACAGAGGCCACGTCTGACGCGCGCGCAGCGATGACGGACCCGCCGAGATGCAACTGCCCGGCGACCGCGAGCGCTTCACGACCCACGTCGGCCTGGCCGACGATGCCGTGCCCCGATGTGATGAGCCGCTGCCCGATCGTGTACTCGCCTTCTCGGAAGTACACCAGAGCGCGCATGTACTGGCGGACCGCACCCAGACACGGGTCCGAGGCACGCTCTGCGGCCCACGCCATCCGGTCCAGGGCCACCGTGGCCAAGTCGTAGTAGCCGAGTTTCACGGTGACGTCGTGAGCCGTCCGATAGGTGGAGCCGAGCGCCTGCCACAGCTCGGTCGACGGCGTTGCCCAGGCATGATGAGTGAGCTCGGCAATCACGCCCGGCAGAGCACGGGCCGCATTGCGCAGGTGAGTAGCCCGAACCTCGGCACACAGCCGGTCCGCCTCGACGACGAGTGCAGCCGACGAGCGTGCGTGAAGACATGGGTCCGCGCCAAGGTCGTACAGGTCAAGGGCCTCGCGGACAGGACGCACCAGCTCGGCCAGCCGGTCGCGTTGGAGTTCCGTGACGTAGGGCTGGCCTGTGAGAGTAGTGACGTCGATCTTCAGCGCGCGCGCCACGGCAGCCACGAAGTCCGGGGTGGCGGGCCTGGCCCCGCACTCCACCTGGTTCAACAGGCTGTACGAGTAGGGGATGCGGTCGGCAAGACTGCGTTGGGTGAGCCCGGAGAGTCTCCGTTGCTCGCGAATGCGAGCGCCCGTGTGGTCTTCGTCCAGTGAGGGCACAGCGGCCTCCGCTCTGATCAGCCACTTGGAACGGTACCCGCGGGTCCGTGCGTCTGCCCCCGAATCCGTATGGAGCGGCGGCGATTGCGTGTGATCCACTACCTCGCATGACGACCCTGTACCTGTTCGGTTCCGCCGCGCCGCCCGTCTTCGACGTCGGCGCCGTCATTCGGGATGCTCAAGGGCGAGGCTTCGATGTCTGTCTCGGGCTGACCCCCACCGCGAACCGATGGCTCGGCGATCAACTTCCGGCGCTTGAGGAACTGACCGGGCACCCCGTCCGCTCGGAGTACAAGTTGCCGCGTGATCCGGACGTGTGGCCGAAGGCCGACGTGATCGCGGTCGCGCCTGCCACCTTCAACACGGTCAACGCGTGGGCACAGGGAATCACGCGGGACTTCGTGGTCGGTGTCGTGGCCGAGGGGATCGGAAAGGGGATCCCGATGGTGACGATGCCCTGCGTGAACGCCGCCTACGTGCAGCATCTCCAGTTCGAGCGGAGCGTTGCCGATCTGAGGGCAATGGGTGTGAACGTGCTGTACGGCGAGGGCGGGTTCGTGCCCAACCAACCAGGTCAGGGGAAGCCGGAGGAGTATCCGTGGCAGCTGGTACTGGATGCGGTCGAACGGGCATCTGGCGGAAGCTCGACAAGCTTGTCCTGAGCGTGCAACGGTAGGGGCCGAAACGGTGGATCCGCGTCCCCCCACCTCACCGGCCTGTGGTCCCGTGCGGTCCGGTGCGGCTGCGAAAGTGGATATTCGCGGGCCCTGGGCGTCGACCACCCGCAGCTTGCCTGGTGTGGCAGGGACACTAATGCTTTGACGTCGTCGCCGTCGCCAGTCGATATTCCGTGTGAGGGCCGAACCGCCTCGCGGTAGAACCCGACATGTGACCGCCTTCTACTGCGCCAGGTGCGCGATCGCTCTCACCGGGGACCTGGTGGCTCTGCCCGCTGTCCCAGAAGTCGGCGACCCGGACGACGGCCGGGACAAGAACACCGGACGAGCCCGCTCCACCATCGCACGCGGGCACTACGCCATCGACCCCGACCCGTGGGGAGCGCCCTTCGTGTCGGCCGAGGTACTCGGCAAGCTCCCTCGCCGCACGGGCCGCGAGCTGCTGCGGGTTGGGACCCGGGACACCGTCTCCGCGGGTCGGCGCGACAGCGTCGTCGTCCACCCGGACGACGTCATGCCCCGCCTGGTTTCCTTCACGCGAGGGGACAACTGGACGGGGTGCTGCGGTCCCACCGGCGCATACGGACCCAACCTGGCCTGCGCCTGCGGCTCGCGCCTGGCCACCTGGGCCGCCGACTGCCTGGGCCCCAATGAACTCCATCTCGACCCCGTCCGCGTCTACGCCTGGCACCAGAGCGGAGCTTCCGACAACGCCTTGTAACGGTGAGCGACGTCGGCCGTCTCGGGGCCCGCTCGTGGCCGCTGACGGCCGGCAGCTTCTGAGCCGCGCCAACCCGAACCAGGGCAGACCGAAGCCCCACCTCAGCCCGGGGATTCATCACGCCGCCTTCGTGATCACCGCTTTTTCGCCGCCAGTACTGCCATCCACCTCGGGCACGTTTCCACGGCTGCGGCCGACGGCGATCACGCCACCGCCGCAGCGATGCTCGCCTCCGTGCCGAAAACGAATCAGCCGGTGACCTCGTCGTTCTGACGACCGGGTCACCGGCTGATTACTCGGGGTGAGTGACGGGACTCGAACCCGCGGCATCCTGGACCACAACCAGGTGCTCTACCAACTGAGCTACACCCACCATGCCCGGCGGCGATTTTTGGTTTCTCCGACCGGCCGAGAAAAAGTGTACAGGGTCCGAAGGGGTGCTCGCGCACGGCTTTCGCGGCGCCCCTTCCCCGGGCCCCCGAGCGGGTCAGGTCGCGGGCAGGACGTGCTTGCCGGCGATCGACTTCGCGGTCTCCGAGTCCGGTCCGGGCTGCGGTACGAAGATGGCCTCCCGGTAGTACCGCAGCTCCGCGATGGACTCGCGGATGTCGGCGAGGGCGCGGTGGTTGCCGTTCTTCGGGGGGCTGTTGAAGTAGGCGCGCGGGTACCAGCGGCGGGCCAGCTCCTTGATGCTGGACACGTCGACGATCCGGTAGTGGAGGTAGTCCTCCAGCGTGGACATGTCCCGCAGCAGGAAGCCGCGGTCCGTGCCGACGGAGTTGCCGCACAGCGGAGCCTTGCCCGGATCCTTGACGTGCTCGCGTACGTAGGCCAGGACACGCTCCTCGGCCTCGGCCAGCGTCGTACCGCCGGCCAGTTCGTCGAGCAGGCCGGAGGCGGTGTGCATCTCGCGCACCACGTCCGGCATGGTCTCCAGGGCCTCGGCGGGCGGGCGGATCACGATGTCCACCCCTTCGCCGAGTACGTTCAGTTCGGAGTCGGTGACCAGCGCGGCCACCTCGATGAGCGCGTCGTCGGACAGCGAGAGACCTGTCATCTCGCAGTCGATCCACACCATGCGATCGTTCATGTGTCCAACCCTAAGCCGCGCCGCCCCGTACCGGACCGACTCTGCGGTGACCTTGTCGGGTCGGGTGAGGGGCGGATGCTGGCCACCACACGCGTGTGGGCCACCACACGCGCCGTGGTGACGGCACGGTGGTGGCCCACACGCGCTCCGAGCTGTTCCGCCCCGCCCGGTCAGCTGCCGGTGCGTGGCCCCGGGAGGCTGGGCCGGGAAGCCGCGTACGGCTCGCGGGCGTGGTCGGCCGACAGGCCCAGCGCGGCTGTGCGCCTGGTCTGCAGCGGTACCGGGTTCTCCGGGTGCAGCAGGGGGGGCGGCCCGAGCGGTCCGGGCGGCAGTGCCGGGATCGGACCACCCGGAGCCATCACGGACTCCGGGTCGATCGGCCGCTCACTCTGCGGCCGCCGCGCGCGGTACGCGGCACGGTACGCGGCCGGGGACGAGCCGAGCTGACGGCGGAAGTGGCCGCGCAGCGCCACCGGTGAGCGGAAGCCGCAGCGGCCCGCGACCTCGTCCACCGAGTAGTCCGACGTCTCCAGCAGCCGCTGCGCCTGGAGCACCCGCTGGGTGATCAGCCACTGCAACGGGGCACTGCCGGTCAGCGAGCGGAAACGGCGGTCGAACGTGCGGCGGCTCATGTACGCGCGCGCCGCGAGCGTCTCCACGTCGAACTGCTCGTGCAGGTGTTCCAGCGCCCAGGCGACGACCTCCGCGAGCGGGTCGGCGCCGATCTCCTCTGGTAAAGACCTGTCGAGGTAGCGCTCCTGACCGCCGCTCCGGCGCGGCGGGACCACCAGCCGACGGGCCAGCGCGCCGGCCGCCTCGTTGCCGTGGTCCGTCCGCACGATGTGCAGACACAGGTCGATTCCGGCCGCGGTGCCCGCCGACGTCAGTACGTCACCGTCGTCGACGAACAGCTCACGCGGGTCGACATGCACCGACGGATAGCGCTTGGCCAGCGTCGGCGCGTACATCCAGTGCGTGGTGGCCGGACGGCCGTCCAGCAGTCCCGCGGCGGCCAGCACGAACGCGCCCGTGCACAGCCCCACGATGCGGGCCCCCTCCTCGTGCGCCCGGCGCAGCGCGTCGAGCGCGTCCTCCGGTGGCGGGGAGGTGATCGAGCGCCAGGCGGGCACGACGACGGTGCCCGCCCGCGAGATCGCCTCCAGGCCGTGCGGCGCGGTGAGTTCCAGGCCCCCTGTGGTCCGCAGGGGGCCTTCCTCGCCGCCGCAGACCAGCAGTCTGTAGCGAGGCACTCCGGCGTCCTGGCGGTCGATGCCGAACACCGAGAGTGGTATGGAACTCTCGAAAATGGGGCCGCCGCTGAACAGCAGCACCGCGACGATCTCCTTGCGGCGTCGCCCGGACAGCTTCCGGACCGCGGTCTCCGGTGCGGCAGTGGAGTCGTGGCTCATACTGCTAAGCCCCCCTCGGTGGTCGCGGCTCCTCGGTTGTGTCGCTCCTGCACGTTTCCCCTTGGTCCTGCACGAGTCCCCCGCCGTAAAGAAAGTCAAGATCGAATCTACTGGGTCCCGCGGAGTGGCGGTGACCCGGATCGACACGCCGAACATTGTCGACATGACAACTTGGCGTGAAGCATTCGATCACGAAGCGTTGCACTCGTGGGCCGTGCAGGGAAGTGCGCCTTGTCGCGGTGGCCAAACCGCGTAGGGTGCGCAGGGTCCCCGAGACCCTTTCCGTGCAGGTGGAACGGGGGTTGGGGGGTGGTGGGGGCAAGTCTTGCCACCGGCCGAGAAGTTGGCTGAAAAGGTTCGTTGCCGTGCGCGGAAACCGGTCAGTCGACCGGTCTAGCCCGCCCGGCGGTTCCGGGTGTGACGTCCGCCTCTTCGCGACGCGCAGCGCTCGGAGCGGCGCAGCAGGACCCGGCAGGCACCGGTGACGGCCGCGAGACCGACCGCGGTTCCGGCGGCGCCGGCGAGCGAGGTGCCGTACCAAAGGAGTACCACCGGCACCAGGACGCAGCTGAATGCGGCCCAGCGGACCAGCTCGCCGACGGGGTCCGGGGTGCGGCGCGGCTCGGGGGTGGGGGGCGGTCCGGACATGTCGCTCTCCCTGTGACTGGCGGCTCACCGGTATCAACGCGGGTTCGACCCCGCCGGTCACTGTGCGCACTCATATGTCCCCCTTGGTGCTCTTGATCGAATTCGGGGTGAACCGCCTGTACGGGGCAGCAACCATTGCGTTACGGGCGCGGCTCGTGCATGCTCCGGTGAACCCCTACCGGGTTTCGACCGATCCCCTACGGAGCGTGTGCGGACTCTGGGCCAAGCAGGCGTGCCGCCGTACTCTTGGGGGTATGGGGTTGGGAAGATGTTTCCCGGACAGGGCTTTGCCGCACACTGTCGTCGCACCCACGAGGATCTAGACGCCGAGACACTCATGGCCGGTCACGAATTCTTCGAACCCGCGGACCGCCAGCGGCCCGTCGCCGACTCCACGGCGGCCGAGCCCCTGGCGGCGGAAGAGCTGCGCCAGTCCTGCGATCCCGCCTTCAAGCACGGCGTGGTCGTCGGCTTCGACGGCTCCACGTCGAGCGAGCGGGCGCTCGCCTACGCGATCGGCATGGCCCACCGCTCCCGCTCGGGTCTGATCATCGTCCATGTCGCGAACCGGCTGCCCACCACCGTGTGGGCGGGGTGCGAGCCGCCCGTCTTCGTGGACGTGCCGGACCACCGCACCGAGGTGCTGGGGCTGGAACTCGCCTGCGCGGAGTATCTGTCCGAGGTGCCCTGGATCCTGGTCGAGCGCGGCGGGGACATCTGTCACGAACTCGAAGAGGTCGGACGGGAGTACGAGGCGGACGCGATCGTCGTCGGGTCCACGCACGGCATCGTCGGCCGTATCTTCGGGTCCGTCGCCGGGCGGCTCGCCAAGCGGGCCAGGCGGCCCGTCGTGGTCATCCCCTAGCGGTCGTTCCCCAGCACCTCACGCATCGTCAGTTCCCTGTGCGTCCCTGTGCTTTCCTCATGCTTTCTTCTTGAACCTACTTGCGCGTAGAGGTGTTTGTGCCCTTGTGAAGGGCATATATCGGTCACCGCGCAACCCGCACATGGCAAGAAGGGAGCCCTCCGTGGACAGAGACCTCTCCGCGGGGAACACCACGACGACCGTCGTGGGTCGACTCGCCCTGGGAATAACCCTGTTGGCATTCGGAATCGGCTACACCGGCGTGATCGACGGCGTTTCGGCCGCCGACGCCGTCGCACTGGCCCACTACGTGGGCGGCGTCGCCCTGTTCGTCGCCGGCCTGCTGGCACTCCGTGACCACGACACCGCCTCCGGTACGGCGTTCTCGGCGCTCGGCGCCCTCTGGTTCACCTGGGCGGTCTCCGCCGGAAGCCAGATGTCCGAGAACGCGGCCGGCCTGTTCCTGCTCCTGTTCGCCCTGGTGGCGCTCTCCCTGACCCTGGCGGGCGGGGACGTGCTGGGCCAGGGCATGTACGGCCTGCTGAGCGTCTCGATGCTCGTGCTTGCGGTGGCCGGCTTCGCCGACAGCTCCGCACTCACCAAGGCCGGCGGCTGGGTGGCCGTCGCGGCGGGGGCGGTCGCGTGGTACGCGGCGACGGCGGCCCTGGCCCACTGGCCGACCGCGCTTCCGGGTCGTGCTGCCGGCCGGGGGGTGACGGCCACCGGCTAGCCGCGCGGCCGGGGGGTGGGCGGCTCCCCGGCAACCGGAACGGACCCCCGCGTGATGGTGGCATCACGTGGGGGTCCGTTTTCGTTGTGTCCGGTCGCTGAGGGCCGTGGGGGTTGCGGGTCGGGGTTATTCGACCGTGACCGACTTGGCGAGGTTCCTCGGCTTGTCGATGTCCCGGCCCATGACCTTCGCCGTGTGGTAGGCGAGGAGCTGGAGCGGGATGCCCATCAGGATCGGGTCCAGCTCGTCCTCGTTCTTCGGGACGACGATGGTCTGGTCGGCCTTCTCCTGGCTGTGGTGGGCCACCGCGAGGATCTTGCCGCTGCGGGCCTTGATCTCCTCCAGGGCGGCGCGGTTCTTCTCCAGCAGGTCGTCGTCGGGGACGATCGCGACCGTCGGCAGGGCGGGCTCGATCAGGGCCAGCGGACCGTGCTTCAGCTCGGAGGCCGGGTAGGCCTCGGCGTGGATGTAGGTGATCTCCTTGAGCTTCAGGGAGGCCTCGCGGGCCACCGGGTAGCCCCGGACACGGCCGATGAAGAGCATCGAGCGGGCCTCGGCGTACTCCTTCGCCAGCGCCTTCACCTCGTCCTCCTGCTTGAGGATCTCGGTGATCTGCTCGGGCAGCTTCCGCAGACCCGCGATGATCCGCTTGCCGTCGCGGACCGAGAGGTCACGGGTGCGGCCGAGGTGCAGGGCGAGCAGCGCGAAGGCGACCGTGGTGTTGGTGAAGCACTTGGTGGAGACCACGCACACCTCGGGGCCGGCGTGCACGTAGATGCCGCCGTCGGCCTCGCGGGCGATCGCCGAGCCGACCACGTTGACCACACCGAGGACCCGGGCGCCCTTGCGCTTCAGCTCCTGGACGGCGGCCAGCACGTCGTAGGTCTCACCGGACTGCGAGACCGCGATGTACAGCGTGTCGGGGTCCACGACGGCGTTGCGGTAGCGGAACTCGGAGGCGGGCTCGGCGTCCGCGGGGATGCGGGCCAGCTCCTCGATCATCTGGGCGCCGATCATGCCCGCGTGGTACGAGGTGCCGCAGCCGAGGATCTTCACGCGGCGGATCCGGCGCGCCTCGCGGGCGTCCAGGTTGAGGCCGCCGAGGTGCACGGTGGAGAAGCGGTCGTCGATGCGGCCGCGCAGCACGCGGTCCACGGCGTCGGCCTGCTCGTGGATCTCCTTGTGCATGTAGGTGTCGTGGCCGCCCATGTCGTAGGAGGCGGCCTCCCACTCCACGGTCGTCGGCTCGGCCGTGGTGCGGGTGCCCTCGGTGGTGTAGGTGCGGAAGTCGTCGGCCTTGAGGGTGGCCATCTCGCCGTCGTCCAGAGTGACTATCTGACGGGTGTGGGTGACCAGCGCGGCGATGTCCGATGCGACGAACATCTCCTTCTCACCGATGCCGAGGACCACCGGAGAACCGTTTCGCGCCACGACGATGCGGTCCGGGAAGTCGGCGTGCATCACGGCGATGCCGTAGGTGCCCTCGACCACGCGCAGCGCCTGGCGGACCTTCTCTTCCAGGGTCTCCGCCTGGGCGCGGGCGATCAGGTGGGTGAGCACCTCGGTGTCGGTCTCGGAGAGGAACTCGATGCCGTCCGCCTCAAGCTTGCGGCGCAGGTCGGAGGCGTTGTCGATGATGCCGTTGTGCACGACGGCGACCTTCTGGTCGCCCGACATGTGCGGGTGGGCGTTCACGTCGGACGGGGCGCCGTGGGTGGCCCAGCGGGTGTGGGCGATACCGGTGGTGCCCTTGAAGCGGGCCGGGACCTTGACCTCCAGGTCGCGCACGCGACCCTTGGCCTTGACCATCTTCAGTCCGGCTGCCTTCGGGGAGCTGACGACGATGCCCGCGGAGTCGTAGCCGCGGTACTCCAGGCGCTGCAGGCCTTCCAGGAGCAGAGGGGCGACGTCACGCTTCCCGATGTATCCGACAATTCCACACATGTATAGGTATCCCCAGCCTGTGGTTCCGGTCGTCCGGCGGTTATCAGCCGTAGACCATGCGGCGCAGCTGCCGGAGCGTGAGCTCCGGCGGTGCCACCGCCCGGTATTTCAGGTCCGACTCGATCCGGTCGAAGATCGTCGCGTTCACCAGCCCCTGGGCCTGTAGCTCCCGGTGGCGGCGGCGGACATAGTCCTCGGTGGTCTCGTCGAAGTAGGCGAGCACGTCCTGTATCACCCGCAGCGCCTCGCCCCTGTTCAGGGGAGTGGACCGCGTCAGATGATCAACGAGTTCATCGTGCACCCGCTAGATCATGGGGCAAGGGCGCCGGTTACGCAAGAAACCTGCCCGATTTCGGGCAGCAGGGTGTTGAAACGAACTTGGCAGAAGGTTGAATCTCTCATGGATCCGTGTTCGTGATCTGTCCATCCTGCGTCTTGCGTCCGGTCGCCCACGGGGACGAGTTTCAGTCGCCATGGACATTCCTCGTATGGGCGTACCCGAGAAGCTCGCCGAGCGCATGAGCATGGCCGAGCAGCACGAGTACCTGCGCGCCAGATTCTCACGGCGCACGATGATCAGAGGCGGCGCGGTCACGCTGGGCGCCGTCACCGGTGGCGCCTTCGTCTCCGGCGGAACCGCCCAGGCGGCCCCCGCCGCCGTTCCCACCCGGTCCACCGCCCCGGCCGTCGAGGCGGTCGACGGCGCCTATGTGGCCCCCTTCGGACGCCACCTCGCCTTCGGCAACGACCCGAGCACCGAGATGACGATCTCGTGGCAGGTCCCGGTCGCCGTGCGGCGGCCGTTCGTCCGCATCGGCGCCCACCCCTGGGACCTCTCCCGCAAGATCGAGGCCGAGGTCCGCACCCTGTACACGCCGGCCGGAGTCGGCGCGAGCGGCGACCGCACGCAGTACTACCTGCACGCCAAGCTCACCCACCTGCGGCCCGGCCGGACCTATTACTACGGCGTCGGCCACCACGGCTTCGACCCGGCCGAGGGGCACCTCGCCGGCACCCTCGGCACCTTCACCACCGCCCCCGACCGGGGGCAGCCGTTCACCTTCACGGCCTTCGGCGACCAGGGCGTCAGCTACCACGGCCTGGCCAACGACAGCCTGATCCTCGGCCAGAACCCCGCCTTCCACCTGCACGCGGGTGACATCGCCTACGCCGACCCGTCCGGCGCCGGCAAGACGTCCGACACCGGATACGACTCGCGCGTGTGGGACCAGTTCCTGTACCAGACCGAGTCGGTCGCCAAGTCGGTGCCGTGGATGGTCTCCTACGGCAACCACGACATGGAGGCCTGGTACTCGCCCAACGGCTACGGCGGCGAGGAGGCCCGCTTCACGCTGCCGGACAACGGCCCCGACAAGAAGAACCTGCCGGGCGTCTACTCCTTCGTCTACGGCAACACCGCGGTCATCTCGCTGGACCCCAACGACGTCTCCTTCGAGATCCCGGCCAACCTCGGCATCTCCGGCGGCACCCAGACGAAGTGGTTCGAGGCGCAGCTGAAGAGGTTCCGGGCGTCCCGGGACGTCGACTTCATCATCGTGTTCTTCCACCACTGCGCCTACTGCACCTCCACCGCGCACGCCTCGGAGGGCGGTGTCCGCCAGGAGTGGGTGCCGCTGTTCGACAAGTACCAGGTGGATCTGGTCATCAACGGCCACAACCACCAGTACGAGCGCACCGACGTGATCAAGGGCAACCAGGTCACCAAGAAGCTCCCGATCGGCGGCACCGCCTACCCCGAGACCGAGGGCGTCGTGTACGTCACCGCGGGCGCGGCCGGCCGCAGCCTGTACGCGTTCACCGCTCCCGACTCCTACGAGGGCCACGAGAACGAGGTCGAGTCGGTGGCCTCCTTCGTCAACCTCAAGGATGGCAAACAGAACGAGACCGTGGCCTGGTCCCGGGTGCGCTACCTCAACTACTCGTTCCTGCGTGTGGACGTCCAGCCCGCGCCGCGCGGCCGCCACGCCACCCTGAAGGTCTCGGGCATCGCCGAGACGGGCGAGCGTATCGACCACTTCACGGTGGCCCGCCGGGCCAAGTAGCCGACGAGCCCACGGAAGAGCGACGGGCACCCCGGAGGACCGTACTCCGGGGTGCCCGCCCGTCCGGGCCGGACACGGCCCAGGGGTCAGAACCCGGCGATCGGGTTCCGCAGGGTGCCGACCAGCTGGAGCGCGCCGGAAGGGTCCGCCAGGTCCACCATCTGCCGGTTGTCGCGCAGCTGGAGCCGGTTGAGGCAGGACAGGGCGAACTCGGGCGCGAACATGTCGTACTGCCGGAAGCGGTCGGCGAGTTCGGGCATCGACTCCTGGTACTCCCGGGTGACCTCCGCGACCGTGCGCCAGAAGTCGTCCTCCGTGAGGACCCCCTCGGCGGCGAGCCCGGCCGCGAGGAAGCGGAAGAAGCAGTCGAACACGTCCGTGAAGACGGACAGCAGCTTCATGTCGTCGGGGACTTCGGCCCGGATGCGCCGCACCTCGGGCGGCAGCACCGCGTCCGGGTCCATGACGACGATCTCCTCGGCGATGTCCTTGTAGACCGCGCGCCGCACCACGCCGTCCTCCAGGACCAGGATCACGTTCTCGCCGTGCGGCATGAACACCAGGTCGTAGGCGTAGAAGCTGTGCAGCAGCGGTGTGTAGTACGCGTGCAGGTAGCCGCGCAGCCACTCGGCCGGCGTCAGCCCGGAACGCTCGATCAGCGCGGCCGCGAACGACGCACCCTCGTGGTCCGTGTGGACCAGGGACGCCATCGTGGCGAGCGACTCGCCCTCCTTCAGGCCCGCGACGGGGCTCTCCCGCCACAGCGCGGCCAGCATCTTGCGGTACGGCGAGTAGCGGTCCGTCGCCGCCTCGTACTCCAGGTGCCGGTAGCCGACGGCCGCCCGCTCCCGGATGATCGACAACCCGGTCGACGTGAGCACCGGGTCGTTCTCGATCAGCTGGGCCAGCCAGTCGTTGATCGCCGGGGTCGCCTCCATGTAGGCGGCGGAAAGGCCCCTCATGAAGCCCATGTTGAGGACGGACAGGGCCGTCTTCACATAGTGCTTCCCGGGGTTCGACCGGTTGAAGAAGGTGCGGATCGACTGCTGGGCCAGGTACTCGTCGTCGCCCTCGCCCAGACAGACGAGGTGCCGGCGGGCGACCTCGGCGGCGAAGGTGACGGAGAGCTTGTTCCACCACTGCCAGGGGTGCACGGGTATGAGCAGGTAGTCGTCGGGGTCGAGGTCCTGTTCGCGCAGGACCTCGTCGAACCGCTCGACGGTCTCCGCGCCCAACTCCGCCCGCACGAAGGACTCGTACTCGACACCGGCCCCGGCCGTGAACGCGGCCCGCGAGCGGTGCGCGGCGAGCCACACCAGCCGCACCGGGCTGGCGGTCTCCGGGGCGTACGACAGGTACTCGTGGACGCCGAACCCGAGCCGCCCGTTGTTGGCGACGAAGCAGGGGTGGCCCTCGGTCATGCCGGTCTCGATCTCCTGGAAACCGGACCGGGCCAGTTCGGCCGAGGTGACCTCGGGCTTGGCGAGCTTGTAGCAGGTGCTGGACAGGGTGGAGGAGATCTCCTCCAGATAGACCGGCAGGATCTCGTCGCTCAGCCCCAGCGTCTCCTTCAGCTCGACGAAGAAGTCGAGCGCCGTGACGGGCAGTTCGGCACCCTCGCGTATCCGGGTGACGGAACCGGCGTCCACCTGCCAGTGGTCCAGGGCACGGCGTACGGCGGTGAAGCGGTACCGGGTCAGCCCGTCGTCGCTGAGGACGACGTAACCCTCCCGGTCCGCCTCGGGCGTGATCAGCCGCTCGTGCGCGAACTCGGCGAGGGCCTTGCGGACCAGCAGACGGTTGGCCGTCTCCCAGCGTTCGGGGGAGAGATGAGCCACGGAGTCGGCGAGGTTCACGCGGTCACCCCCGCGGCCGCCAGGAACTGTTCCCGGGTGCAGAAGCTCAACAGCGCCTTCTTCTCCGGCTTCTGGATCTCGCGCTCGGGCACGAAGCCCACGGCCTCGTTCAGCCGGTGCACGGCCGTGTTGGAGACGTCCGGCTCCACGACGACACGGGCCACCGCCGGATCCTCGAAGAGGTGCGCCATCACGGCGGTGATGACGGACCGGGTGAACCCGTGCACGGGGGTGTCGGTGGCGGGCGTGAGGAAGTGCATGCCGACGTCGCCCGGCCGCGGCTCGTAGAGGCCGACGAGTTCGCGTTGGGCCGGGTCGTATCGCTCCATCAGGAAGGCGGGCACGCCGTCGGCGAGACCGAGCAGCGCGTGGTGGTGCTCGTCGGCCGCGATCTCCATGTAGGCGCGCTCGACGTCCTCCAGTCGCGCGTCCTGCATCATCCAGAACGCCGCCTTCGGATGGGTGACCCAGGCGTGCACCAACTCGGCGTCGCTGAGCGGGTCGAGGGGGCGGAAGGTGAACGTCGTGCGGCTCATATGGCGAACTCCTGGAACGCGATGGTCTTCTCGACCGGGTAGTACTCGGTGCCGAGCAGCTCGCGGATGATGGAGCTGTTGCGGTAGGCGCCCATGCCCAGGTCGGGGCTGGTGATGCTGTGCGTGTGGACGCCGGCGTTCTGGAGGAAGACGCCCCGGCCGGTCACGTCGATCGCGTAGTTGCGGGCGATGTCGAAGGCGCCGTGCGTGTCGTAGCGCAGCCGGTCCCGGACGGGTGCGAGGAACTCCGGCTCGGTGTACGCGTAACCGGTGGCCAGGATCAGGCCCTGGGAGTCGATCGCGTAGTCCTTCTCCTGCTCCTCCTGGCGGAAGCCGAGGGTGTACGTGCCGTTCTCGTACGTCGCGCCGGTCAGCGTGGAGTTGGTGAGCAGCCGGGTGGGCACCGAACCGCCGAGGTTCTTCTGGTAGAGCAGGTCGAAGATCTCGTTGATCAGGTCGCCGTCGATGCCCTTGAACAGGCCCTTCTGTTCGGTCACGAGACGGTGGCGGGTCCGCTCCGGCAGCGCGTGGAAGTAGTCGATGTACTCCGGGGAGGTCATCTCCAGCGTGAGCTTGGTGTACTCCAGCGGGAAGAAGCGCGGGGAGCGGGTCACCCAGTTCAGCCGGTAGCCGTGGACGTCGATCTCGCCGAGCAGGTCGTAGTAGATCTCGGCGGCGGACTGGCCGGATCCGACGAGGGTGATCGACTCCTTCTTCTGCAACTCCGCCCGGCTCTGCATGTAGCGGGAGTTGTGGATGAAGTCGCCGCCCAGTTCCCGGCACGTCTCGGGGACGTACGGCGAGGTGCCGGTGCCGAGAACCAGGTGACGGGCCCGGTACACGTCACCGGCGTCGGTGCGCACCAGGTAGAGCCCGTCCTTCTCGTCGTACGTCACCTCCGTCACCGTGGTGCGGAAACGGACGTTGCTCAGCCTGTTGGCGGCCCAGCGGCAGTAGTCGTCGTACTCGACCCGCAGCGGATAGAAGTTCTCGCGGATGTAGAACGGGTACAGCCGACCCTTCTCCTTCAGGTAGTTGAGGAAGGAGTAGGGCGAGGTGGGGTCGGCCAGCGTGACCAGGTCCGACATGAACGGGGTCTGGAGGTGGGCGCCGTCGAGGAACATGCCGGCGTGCCACTCGAAGTCTGGCTTCGACTCCAGGAAGACACCGTCGAGTTCGGCGATCGGCTCGGTGAGGCAGGCGAGGCCGAGGTTGAAGGGGCCGAGCCCGATTCCCACGAAGTCGTGGGTGTGGTGCGTGGTTTCAGGACGCGCGGTCAAGGGACTCTCCCAGGTACTGCTCGGCGTGGCCGGCGATCAGGTCGAGGACGGCGGCGATGTCGGCCGCCGTCGTCTCGGGATTGAGCAGGGTGAACTTCAGGTAGTGGCGGCTGCCGACCTTGGTGCCCGCGACCACGGCGTCGCCGGAGGCGAACAGGGCCTTGCGGGCGTACAGGTTGGCCCGGTCGATCTCGGCCGGGTCGGTGACGGACGCCGGGATGTAGCGGAAGACGAGGGTGGACAGCGACGGCCGTACCACGACGTCGAAACGCGGGTCGGCGGCGAGCAGTTCCCAGCCCTCGGCGGCCAGGTCGCACACCTCGTCGAACAGCTCGCCGATGCCGTCGGCGCCCATGACGCGCAGGGTCATCCACAGCTTGAGCGCGTCGAAGCGGCGGGTGGTCTGGAGCGACTTGTCGACCTGGTTGGGGATGCGTTCCTGCACGCTGCGGCGCGGGTTGAGGTACTCGGCGTGGTATGTCGCGTGCCGCAGGGTCGCGGTGTCGCGGACCAGGAGGGCCGAGGAACTCACCGGCTGGAAGAAGGACTTGTGGTAGTCGACGGTGACCGAGTCGGCGCGCTCGATGCCGTCGATCCGGTCCCGGTGCTGCAGGGAGGCGAGCAGTCCGCAGCCGTAGGCGGCGTCGACGTGCATCCAGGTGCCGTACTGGGCGCAGAGTTCGGCGATCTCGGGCAGCGGATCGATGGAGCCGAAGTCGGTGGTTCCGGCGGTGGCGACGACGGCCATGGGCACGAGGCCGTCCCGGGTGCAGCGCTCCAGCTCACGGGCGAGTGCGACGGTCTGCATGCGCTTGTCGTGGTCGACCGGGACCGAGACGACCGCGTCCGGGCCGAGGCCGAGGAGTTTCGCGGACTTCTTCACGCTGAAGTGGCTGACCTCGGAGGCGAAGACGCGCAGTTTGCCGAGGTCGTCCGGCTTGGTCTCCTCGCGGGCCAGCAGCAGCGCCTGGAGGTTGGACTGGCTGCCTCCGGAGGTGAACACGCCGTCGGCGGCCGGCCCGAGGCCGAGACGGGCCGTCGTCCAGTCGACCAGCTTCCGCTCGATGAGGGTGGCGCCGGCCGACTGGTCCCAGGTGTCGAGGGAGGAGTTGACCGCGGAGAGCACCACCTCGCCGAGCACCGCCGGGATGACCACGGGGCAGTTGAGGTGGGCGAGGTAGCGGGGGTGGTGAAAGTAGACCGCGTCGCGGAGGTAGACGTCCTCCAGCTCGTCGAGCACGGCGGCGGTGTCGCGCAGCGGGCGGTCGAGGTCGATCCGGTCGACGACGGGGGTGAGGGCGTCGACCGTGACTCCGCTGAACGGACTGGTGGTGGTGGCGAGTTTGGCCGCCACCCGCTCGACTCCTTCGGTCACGGAGCGGCGGTAGTGCTCCGCGGTGGCGTCATTGAGCAGGTGCGAGCGCATGAGGGAACCCTCCGGGGGATGGCGTGACGTGCGGAAAGGGGAAGGGGACGGTCCTTTCCGCTCCACTTAGGTTAGCCTAACCTGAGTAGAAGTTGGGAATCCGGTCCTCCCGTGACTACCGTCACGTCGTGCGGAGTTACTCCGCCTCGCGGAACTGCTCCTCCGTCATACCCCGCCGCCAGTAGCCGACGAAGGTGACCTGACGGCGGTCGAAGCCGCGCTCGCGGACCAGGTGCCGGCGCAGCTCCTTCACCCGGCCGGACTCACCGGCGATCCAGGCGTACGGCCGCTCGGCGGCGGGCAGTCGGGATGCCCGGACGGCCTCGGCGGCCGTGGGGGCGCCCGCGTCGCGCACCAGCCAGGTGATCTCCGCGTCCGCCGCGGTGCCCAGATCCTGGATGTCCCCGGCGTGTGGCACCTCCAGCCAGACGCGGGCACGCGTACGGGCGGGCAGGGACTCGAGGATGGCCGAGGCGGCGGGCAGGGCGGTCTCGTCGCCCCAGGCGACGACGAGATCGGTGCCCTCGGGCGGGCGGAAGCGGATCGCGCGGTTCTCGGCGACCGCGGGGCCGAGCAGCAGCACCTGGTCACCCGCGGTGGCGCGGGCGGCCCAGCGGGAGGCGGGGCCCGCGGGGGCGGCGGAGGCGGCGGGTCCGGCGCCGTGCAGGGCGAAGTCGATGTCGATCTCGCTCGTACGGCCGAGACCGTCGCGGCGCAGCGCGCGCAGCGTGTACGAGCGCATCACCGCGCGCACGTCGTCGGGCAGTTCACGCCAGCCCTGCCACCAGTGGTCGCCCAGTTCGACGGGCACCACGGGCTCGGTCTGCCCCGGGTGCGGCAGGAACAGCGACAGGGACTGGTCGCGCCCGTGGGAGTGGAACGCGTGCAGGTCGTCCCCGGCGAAGGTGACCCGGACCAGAGACGGGCCGAGCCGCCTCGTCCGTGCGACCCGGAGGGCGAAGAAACGGAACGGGGCGGCTGCGGCCGTCTTCATGGGTGGTGCTCCCGGGAAGTCAGGAAGTGATCAGCTGACCTTCTTCGCCTTCTCCAGCGCCTCGGCGAGGTTGGTGAGCAGCGGCACGCACTTGTCGTAGGACAGGATCGGCTCGGGGGAGCGGGGGATGACCTGTCCGGCCTTCACCGCGGGGAGCTTCTTCCAGGTGGGCTTGGTGATGTCGGCCGGCTGGAGGCCCTGGGCGCGGTCGTCCATCATGATGATGTCGGCCTTGTACTTGTCGACGTTCTCCCAGCTGAGGCTCTCGAACCAGCCGCCGCCCTGCTTCTTGGCGCTCTCCGGCGGCTCCACGAAGTTCACGCCGAGGGACTTGAAGTACTCCAGGTCGACGGAGAGGTTCGTGCCCGAGACGTAGAAGAGCTGGTCGCTCGCCGAGCCGGCCAGCACCTTGATCTCGGGCTTGGCCTTGGCCGCGGCGCGCAGCCGGGCGGCGGCGGCCTCGAAGCGCTTCTTGGCCTCCGTCACCTTCGCGGCCTTCATGTCGGCGCCGAGCGACTGGGCCAGCTCAGCCATGCGCTGGAGCGAGACGGGCAGCTGGCGGTCGTAGACGGAGATGGCGACGCCGGGCGCCACCTGCGCGATCTTCTTCGCGGACTCCGTCGGGACGTACCAGAGGGTGCCGTCGAGGGTGGTGGAGATCAGTACGTCCGGGGCGAGGGACGCGTACTTCTCCACGCTGAACTGGCCCCAGGTCTTGCCGATGACGGTCAGCTTGCCGAGGTCCAGGTCACCGGCCAGGCTGTTGGTCTTGCCGGCCGCGGCCGCAATCTCACCGAAGACGCCCTTGACCGGGATGCCGTAGTCGTGCAGGGCCGCGCCGACGCCGAGGTAGGCGACGATGTTCGACGGGACCTTGTCGAGCTTCACCGTCTTGCCGAGGTCGTCCTTGAAGGACCAGGGGCCGGACTTCGCGGCCTTCGTGTCCTTGCCGGAGCCCGCGTCTTTGCCCTTGTCGTCCCCGCAGGCGGCGAGGGCGGCGCCGAGTCCGACGGCGCTGCCCGCGGCGAGGATGCCGCGGCGAGTGAGGTGGGTGGCACGGGCGTTGCGCATGGCAGTGCTGCTTTCGAACGGGGCGGAGCGCCCGCTGGACAGTTCGAAGATAGGTTAGCCTAACCTCACTCGTTGTCCAGGGGTGGGGTCGCTCCGGAAACCGCGGGGTTCAGAACTCGTAGTCGGTGACGACCGCGTTGCCGTAGACGTCGTAGACGGACGCGTGCCCTTCCTTCGAGTCCTTCCATGAGTCGAAGGCCTTGGCGATCGCCGCGGCCGTTGACTGCGGGTCCGCCATCGAGGACTCGCCGCCGTTGATGTCGGTCGATATGTACGCGTTGCCCGTCTTGGTGTCCCACTCGCCGATGATCCGCTCCACCAGGGCCGCGGCGTCCTTCTGCTGCGGGGTCCCGTGCTCCTTGACCCAGGACCGGAACTCCTGGGCGTTCTGCTTCGACCGCGCCTTGTCCGTGTCGGCCGGAAGCTTCTCCGTCACCCCGGTCCCGTCCGCCTTCGCGGTGCTCTCGGTGCAGGCGGCGGTGCCGGCCGCGAGCAGGGTGCCGAGGGCGAGAGCGGCGACGACGTGGGGGATGCGCTTCACGAGGGTCTCCATCGAATGTGTGAGTAAGAGGTGATCAAACGGTAAATGCCAACGTACCGGCGCCCGTTCGCGGGTGCCGGTACGACTGGGGTGTCTGCTGAGGCTCGGTCGGTGCGGGCCTAGTTGGTGCAGGGGGTGACGGCGGCAGGGCTGAGGAGGCAGTTGGTGGGGGTGTTACCGGTGATGGTGGTGCCGGTGGGGTTGATGGCGACGGTGGGGTTGATGGCGACGGTGGTGTAGACGCCGCCCGGCGCCGGTGCGGTGGGGGAACGGTTTCCGGTGATCGTGCTGTTGGTGATGGTGTAGCTGCCGCCGGAGTTGTAGATGCCGCCGGAGACCGATCCGGTGCCGGTGGCCTTGTTGGCGGTGAGGGCGGAGTTGTCGATGGTGACGGTGCCACCCGCCGAGTAGAGGGCGCCGCCCTGGGAGTACTGCCCGGAGGCCAGGTTCGCGCTGACGGTCGACGTGCTGCCGATGTTCATGGTGTTGGTGTTCGTCCAGATCCCGCCGCCCTGTCCGCCGGTGCCGACGGTCTTGCGCCACACCGAACACGCCGACGGTCCCCCCGTTCTGGCACTCGATCGGCTTCGCGGCCGGCCGAAGACACGACGCCGGCAGCGGCCTCGCCGATCTCGGTGTCCCGGGCGTTGTCGACGGCGACCGTGCAGGGCTGCCCGACCCGGTCGCCCACGCGCAAGCGCCCGGCCGGAAGACCCCGGCCGGGCGCCCGCGTGAACCGTCGGACGGGGCTCAGCCCGGCAGTCCCAACTCCCGCGCGATCAGCATCCGCTGCACCTCGCTCGTGCCCTCGCCGATCTCCAGGATCTTGGAGTCGCGCCACATACGGGCCACCGGGTACTCGTTCATGAAGCCGTAGCCGCCGTGGACCTGCGTGGCGTCGCGGGCGTTGTCGACGGCGACGGTGGAGGAGTACAGCTTGGCCATCGCCGCCTCCTTCTTGAACGGCGCGCCCGCGACCAGCCGGTAGGCCGCGTCCCGCCAGGCCAGCCGGGCCGTGTGGGCCTTCATCTCCATGTCGGCGATCTTGAACTGGATGGCCTGGTTGGCGCCGATCGGGCGGCCGAAGGCGTGCCGCTCGTGCGCGTACTTCACCGACTCGTCCACACAGCCCTGCGCGAGGCCGGTGGCGAGCGCCGCGATGGCGATGCGGCCCTCGTCCAGGATGCGCAGGAACTGGGCGTACCCGCGGCCCTCCTCGCCGAGCAGGTTGGCGGCGGGCACCCGGACGTCCTGGAAGGACAGTTCACGCGTGTCGGAGGCGTTCCAGCCGACCTTCGAGTACGGCGCCGCGACGGTGAAGCCGGGGGTGCCCGACGGAACGATGATCGCGGAGATCTGCGGCCTGCCGTCCGGCTTGCGGCCGGTGACCGCGGTGACCGTCACCAGACCGGTGATGTCCGTGCCCGAGTTGGTGATGAAGCACTTCGTGCCGTTGATGACCCATTCGTTGGTGTCCGGGTCCAGACGGGCCGTCGTACGGGTCGCCCCGGCGTCGCTGCCGCCGTCCGGCTCGGTGAGCCCGAAGGCGCCCAGGATCTCGCCCGCGCACAGCCGGGGCAGCCATTCGCGCTTCTGCTCGTCCGTGCCGAAGAGGTGGATCGGCATCGCGCCCAGCGAGACACCCGCCTCCAGGGTGATGGCCACGGACGAGTCGACGCGGGCCAGTTCCTCCAGGGCGATACCGAGGGCGAGGTAGTCGCCGCCCATGCCGCCGTACTCCTCCGGGAACGGCAGCCCGAACAGGCCCATGCGGCCCATCTCGCGGACGATCTCGTAGGGGAACTCGTGCCGCTCGTAGAAGTCACCGATCTTCGGCGCGACGACGTCGTGCGCGAACTCCTCGACCGTGCGGCGGAGTTCCTCCAGCTCGGGGGTGAGACGGTGGTCCATGGTGATCACTGGTCCTTGTGGGAGAGGGCGCGGACGGTACGGGACGGGCTGGGTCGGCCCAGCTGTTCGGCCATCCACACACTGGTGGCGGTCAGACGGCCGAGGTCGACCCCGGTCTCGATGCCGAGGCCCTGCAGCATCCATACGAGGTCTTCGGTGGCGAGGTTGCCGGTGGCGGACTTGGCGTAAGGGCAGCCACCGAGGCCCCCTGCCGAGGCGTCGACCGTGCTGACGCCGTGCTGCAACGCCGCGTGGGTGTTGGCGAGCGCCTGGCCGTAGGTGTCGTGGAAGTGCACGCCGATGACGTTCGTCGGCACGCCCTCCTCGTTGAGGGCCGAGAGGAGCGCGAGGACATGGCCCGGGGTCGCGACCCCGATGGTGTCCCCGAGGCTCAGCTCGTCGCAGCCCATGTCCATCAGCGCCTTGCTGACACGCACCACCTGGTGGACCGGGACCGGGCCCTCCCAGGGGTCGCCGAAGCACATCGAGACATAGCCGCGGACATGGGCGTCCGCGTCCTTCGCCTGCCGCACGACCGGGTCGAACACCGCGAGCGACTCGTCCACCGTGCGGTTGAGGTTGGCCTTGGCGAAGGACTCGGTGGCGCTGGCGAAGACGGCGACCCGGCGGGCGCCGAGCGCCAGCGCGCGGTCCAGCCCGCGCTGGTTCGGCACCAGCACCGGCAGCTCCACCGGCAGACCGGAGACCTGTGGGAACAGCTGCTCGGCGTCGGCCAGTTGGGGCACCCACTTCGGGTGCACGAAACTGGTCGCCTCGATCGTGGTCAGCCCGGCGTCGGCCAGCCGGCGGATGAACTCCGCCTTGACCTCGGTCGGCACGGCCGACTTCTCGTTCTGCAGCCCGTCGCGCGCGCCGACCTCGTGGATCCGCACCCGTGCGGGCAGGTCCTGGGCCGGTACGGCCATGGGGAGTCCGTCGATGGTCACTCCGCCGCCGCCCCTTCCGTGTCGTGCGGTGCGATGACGGCCAGCACCTGGTCCATGGCGACCGTCGTGCCGGGCTTCACGTCCAGTTCGGCGACCGTGCCGGCGTGCGGGGCGGAGATGACGTGCTCCATCTTCATGGCCTCCACCACCAGCAGGCTCTGCCCGGCGGTCACCTCGTCGCCGACGGCCACCTTCACGACGGTCACCGTGCCGGGCATGGGCGCGGTCAGGGAGTCGGCGCCCGCGTGCGCGGACCGGCTCAGGGACGCGGCCACCGGGTCGTGGTCGCGCACGTGCCAGGCGTCGCCGTCACGGCCGAGCCAGTCGGCCGCACGGTGGAAGGTGTGGCGGACCCCGTCGAGGGTGACCGCGACCGAGTCCGGCGAGACGGAGTGGGTGCCGCGGGGGACGTAGTCCACCGGGTCCTGCACCCGCAGGTGGAAGCCGACCGGCTTCGGGGTGCCGCCGAGCCGCCAGCCGCTCGGCACCGAGAACGGGTCGGTCCAGCCGCCGTCCCGCGGCCTGAGGGATTCCTGCCGTACGGCCGCCGCCGCCTCGTACACCTCCTCCGGCACGTCCGTGGGAACCAGCTCGTCCACCACCCGCTCCACCAGGCCGGTGTCCAGCTCGCCCGCCACGACCGCCGGATGGGCGAGCAGCCGGCGCAGGAAGCCCGCGTTGGTCTGCACGCCCAGCGTGACCGTCCCGGCGAGGGCCGCCCGGAGCTTGCGCAGCGCGGTCTCCCGGTCGGGGCCGTACGCGATGACCTTGGACAGCATCGGGTCGTACAGGCTGCCGACCTCGGTGCCCTCGCTGAGCCCGGAGTCGGTGCGGATGCCGTCGCCCTGCGGTTCGCGCAGCCGCAGCACCGTGCCGCCGGACGGCAGGAAGCCGCGCGCGGGGTCCTCGGCGCACAGCCGGGCCTCGACCGCGTGCCCGGTGAGCCGCACGTCCTCCTGCGCGAAGCCCAGCCGCTCACCGGCCGCCACCCGCAGCTGCCACTCGACCAGGTCGAGTCCCGTGATCAGCTCGGTGACCGGGTGTTCCACCTGGAGGCGGGTGTTCATCTCCATGAAGTAGTACGACGACGGGTCGACGCCCGGCACGATGAACTCCACCGTGCCCGCGCCCCGGTAGCCGCACGAGCGGGCCGCCTGCACGGCGGCCTCGCCCATCGCGGCCCGGGTCGCCTCGTCCAGGAGAACGCTCGGCGCCTCCTCGATGATCTTCTGGTGCCGGCGCTGGAGCGAGCACTCGCGCTCGCCGAGATGGACCACGTTGCCGTGGCCGTCCGCCAGCACCTGGATCTCGATGTGCCGGGGGCGGTCCACCCAGCGCTCCACCAGGAGCGTGTCGTCCCCGAAGGAGGCGCGGGCCTCGCGGCGGGCGGCCGCGATCTCCTCCTCGAGGACCGACAGGTCGCGCACCAGGCGCATGCCCTTGCCGCCGCCGCCCGCCGAGGGCTTGAGCAGCACCGGCACCCCGATCTCCCGGGCCGCGTCGGCCAGCTGGGCGTCGGTCAGACCGCTCCCGCTGGAGCCGGGGACCACCGGGACACCGGCCGCGCGGACCGTCTCCTTGGCGCGGATCTTGTCGCCCATCAGGGAGATCGCGTCCGCCGACGGTCCGACGAAGACCAGCCCCGCCTCCTCGCACGCGCGCGCGAAGCCCGCGTTCTCGGCGAGGAAGCCGTAACCGGGGTGGACGGCCTGGGCGCCGGTGCGGGCGGCGGCCTCCAGGAGCCGCTCCACCGACAGATAGCTCTCGCCGGCGGCCGGCGGACCGATCCGCACCGCCGTGTCGGCCTCCCGGACGTGCCGCGCGTCGGCGTCGGCGTCGGAGAAGACCGCCACCGAGCGCACGCCCAGCGAGCGGAGCGTACGGATGACGCGTACGGCGATCTCGCCGCGGTTGGCCACGAGCACTGTGTCGAACACGGGTCCCCTCCTCACATCCGGAAGACGCCGAACTGGGGGTCACCCAGCGGCGCGTTGGCACAGGCGGTCAGTGCGAGACCGAGCACCTGCCGGGTCTCCAGCGGGTCGATCACACCGTCGTCCCAGAGCCGGGCGGTGGCGTAGTAGGCGTTGCCCTGACGCTCGTACTGCGCGCGGATGGGCGCCTTGAACGTGTCCTCGTCGTCGGCGGGCCAGGACTCGCCGCGCGCCTCCAACTGGTCCCGCTTGACGGTCGCGAGGACCGACGCGGCCTGCTCGCCGCCCATCACCGAGATCTTGGCGTTGGGCCACATCCACAGGAAACGGGGGGAGTAGGCCCGGCCGCACATCGAGTAGTTGCCGGCGCCGTACGACCCGCCGACCACCACCGTCAGCTTCGGCACGCGTGTGCACGCGACCGCCGTCACCATCTTGGCGCCGTGCTTGGCGATGCCGCCGGCCTCGTAGTCCTTGCCCACCATGAAGCCCGAGATGTTCTGGAGGAACACCAGCGGGATGCCGCGCTGGTCGCACAGCTCGATGAAGTGGGCGCCCTTCTGGGCGGACTCGGCGAACAGGATGCCGTTGTTGCCGATGATCCCCACCGGGTGGCCGTGGATCCGGGCGAAACCGGTGACCAGGGTCTGCCCGAACTCGGCCTTGAACTCGGCGAACCGCGAGCCGTCGACCACGCGCGCGATGATCTCGCGCACGTCGTAGGGGGTGCGGGAGTCGACCGGCACCGCGCCGTACAGCCCGAACGGGTCCACCTTCGGCTCGACGGCCGGCTGGACCTCCCAGGGCAGGTTCCCGCGCGCGGGGAGCGTGGCGACGATGTTCCGCACGATCCGCAGCGCGTGCGCGTCGTCCTCCGCGAGGTGGTCGGTGACACCGGAGACCCGGGAGTGCACCTCGCCGCCGCCCAGTTCCTCGGCGGTCACCACCTCACCGGTGGCGGCCTTCACCAGCGGCGGACCGCCCAGGAAGATCGTCCCCTGGTTGCGGACGATCACGGCCTCGTCGCTCATCGCCGGGACGTAGGCGCCGCCCGCCGTGCACGAGCCGAGGACGGCCGCGATCTGCGGAATCCCCGCGCCGGACATCCGCGCCTGGTTGTAGAAGATCCGCCCGAAGTGCTCGCGGTCCGGGAAGACCTCGTCCTGCATCGGCAGGAACGCGCCGCCGGAGTCCACCAGGTAGACACAGGGCAGCCGGTTCTCCAGGGCCACCTCCTGCGCGCGGAGGTGCTTCTTCACCGTCATCGGGTAGTAGGTGCCGCCCTTGACGGTGGCGTCGTTGGCCACGATCACGCACTCGCGGCCGCTGACCCGGCCGATCCCGGCGATCACGCCCGCCGCGGGCGCCTGTCCCTCGTACATCCCGTCGGCCGCGAGCGGGGCCAGCTCCAGGAACGGCGAGCCCGGATCGAGCAGCGTGTCCACGCGGTCCCGCGGCAGCAGCTTGCCGCGCGCGGTGTGCCGGGCGCGCGCCTTCTCGCCGCCGCCGAGCGCCGCCGCGGCCAGCTTGCCGCGCAGCTCCTCGACGAGTGCGCGGTGCGCGTCCTCGTTGGCCCGCCAGGCCTCCGACGCGGGGTCTGCCGCGCTCGTCAGCTCCGGTGCCTCTTGCATCCTGCGGTCCCCTCACCCAGCGATCGACTGTTAATGAGCGTTAACCATTTCCTTCAGGTTAACGACCGCTAACCTCCCTGTCTAGAATTGCTTTCATGGTCACCAGAGCCGACGCCCCGACCCGCCGCGAGCAGATCCTCAAGGAGGCCGCTCGCCTCTTCGCCGAGCGCGGCTTCCACGGCGTCGGAGTGGACGAGATAGGAGCGGCGGTCGGCATCAGCGGCCCCGGTCTGTACCGGCACTTCCCCGGCAAGGACGCAATGCTCGCGGAGCTGCTGGTCGGCATCAGCGGTCAGCTGCTGACCGGGGCGAAGCGGCGGCTCGCGGAGGCCGACGGCGCGGCGGACCCCTCGGCGGTCCTGGACTCGCTGATCGAGGGCCACATCGACTTCGCCCTGGACGACCGGCCCCTGATCACCCTCCACGACCGTGAGCTGGACCGCCTCCGCGACAGCGACCGCAAGCTCGTCCGGCAGCTTCAGCGGCAGTACGTCGAGCTGTGGGTGGAGGTCGTGCGCGAGGTCTACCCGGCTCTGGCCGAGCCGATGGCCCGCTCCGCGGTGCACTCGGTCTTCGGTCTGCTGAACTCGACCCCGCACCTCGGCCGCCCGGGCTCCCTGCCCGGCCGGGGGGTCACCGCGGAGCTGCTGCACCGGATGGCCCGGGGGGCGCTGGGCGCGGCGGAGGGGGCCGGCGACGGGCCCGGCGACTGACCCGTACGGGGTGGGGTACATCACCCTGGACGCCTCAACCTACCGGCCGGTACCTTGGGGTCTGAGCAAGCGCTTAGGCATACCCGATGTCATGCCGAAGGTACGTGGAGGTGGCGGCATGCGCCGTACGGTGTTCAACGAGGATCATGAGGCGTTCCGGGAGACCGTCCGGGCCTTCATCGAGGCCGAGGTCGTCCCCGTCTACGACGAGTGGTTCGCCGCCGGCGAGGCGCCGCGCGACTTCTACTACAAGCTCGCCGACCTCGGCGTCTTCGGCATCCGTGTCGACGAGGAGTACGGCGGCGCCGGCATCGACTCGTACAAGTTCGAGGCCGTCCTCTACGAGGAGACCTCCCGCGCGGGCGTCCAGTTCGGCGGCTCCGGCGTGCACGTCCTGCTCGGTCTGCCGTACATCAAGCTGCTGGCCACCGACGAGCAGAAGAAGCGCTACCTGCCGAAGTTCGTCTCCGGCGAGGAGATGTGGGCCATCGCGATGACCGAGCCGGGCACCGGCTCCGACCTCGCGGGCATGAAGACCACCGCCAAGCTCTCCGAGGACGGCACGCACTACGTCCTCAACGGCTCCAAGACCTTCATCACCGGCGGCGTGCACGCCGACCGGATGATCGTCTGCGCCCGCACCGCCGCGCCGTCCGCCGAGGACCGCCGCCACGGCATCTCCCTGTTCGTCGTGGACACCAAGGCCGAGGGCTACTCGATCGGCCGCAAGCTCGACAAGCTCGGCCTGAAGACCTCCGACACCGCCGAGCTGGCGTTCGTCGACGTCAAGGTCCCGGTCGAGGACCTCCTCGGCGAGGAGAACAAGGGCTTCTACTACCTCGGTCACAACCTGGCCTCCGAGCGCTGGGGCATCGCCTTCGGCGCCTACGCCCAGGCCAAGGCCGCCGTCCGGTTCGCCAAGGAGTACGTCCAGCAGCGCACCGTCTTCGGCCAGCCCGTCGCCGCCTTCCAGAACACCAAGTTCGAGCTGGCCGCCTGCCAGGCCGAGGTGGACGCCGCCGAGGCCGTCGCCGACCGTGCCACCGAGGCCCTCGACGCGGGCGAGCTGACCCCCGCCGAGGCCGCCAGCGCCAAGCTGTTCTGCACCGAGGTCGCCCACCGCGTGATCGACCGCTGCCTCCAGCTGCACGGCGGCTACGGCTTCATGAACGAGTACCCGATCGCCCGCCTGTACGCGGACAACCGCGTCAACCGCATCTACGGCGGCACCAGCGAGATCATGAAGTCGATCATCGCGAAGGACATGGGGCTGTAAGGCCCGGACGAAAGTCCAGGCGAAAGCCCTCCCACCCCATGAGTCAGGCACTCACGGCCCTGCTCCAGCTGCTCGACCTCGAGCAGCTGGAGCAGGACATGTTCCGCGGCCAGTCCCGGTCCTCCGTGGTCCCACGGGTCTTCGGCGGCCAGGTCGCGGCACAGGCACTGGTCGCTGCCGGGCGCACGGTCCCCGCCGACCGGCACGCCCACTCGCTCCACGCCTACTTCCTGCGCCCCGGCGACCCGGGCGCGCCCATCGTCTACACCGTCGACCGCATCCGCGACGGCCGGTCCTTCACCACCCGCCGGGTGGTCGCGGTCCAGCACGGACAGCCGGTCTTCCATCTCTCCGCGTCCTTCCAGACGTACGAGGACGGCCTCGACCACCAGGCCCCCATGCCGCCCGCCCCGGACCCGGAGACCCTGCCCACCTCCGACGAACGGCTGCGGGACTACGGTCATCTCGACCCCCACGTCGTGGCGAAGTTCCAGTCGTCACGCGAGGCGGTCGACCTGCGCTACGTGGACGAGCCGCCGTACGGCAGGTTCGGCGAGCCGCGCGAGCCGCACTCCCAGGTCTGGTTCCGCACCAACGGCAAGCTCGACGGCGACATCGACGTGCCGCTGCTGCACGTCGTCCTCGCCACCTACGTCTCCGACATGACCCTGCTCGACTCCGTGCTCCTCGCGCACGGCCGGGGCGGCTGGGCCGTCGGTGACGTCGTCGGCGCCTCGCTGGACCACGCGATGTGGTTCCACCGCCCCTTCCGCGCCGACGAGTGGCTGCTCTACGACCAGGAGTCCCCCTCCGCCCACGGCGGCCGCGGGCTCGGGCAGGCCCGCATATACACGCGGGACGGCCGCCTCGCCATCTCGGTGATCCAGGAGGGCGTCGTCCGCGTTCCGCGTCGGTAGCCGTCCTTCCAAGGGGCCGACGGGACCGCCGAGATGCCGAGCCGCGGGTCCGGGACTAGGCTTTTTGGGTGAAGCCGCAACCGCGCGGCATGACCGGCCGAACCGGTTCCGACACCCGGGACCAGGGCCGCAGTGACCCTCCGCACGACTCGGTGCGGACGGCCTGTGAGACATCGGCGGTCGAGCGCGTGCCTGTCTGAACACGCGGCGACACTCTGACCGCCGTTTTCGTCATCTACCGCGGCGGCCATCCACCTCGCACATCCCGCAGCGGGAATCGCGAGAGACGATGGAACGGAAAGGTATTTCTCATGCGAACACAACGCGCGAGGCGTGTCATCGCGGCGTCAGCCGCCGGCCTGCTGATGGCGGGCGGAGCCGCGCTCGGAGCCGCGGGCACCGCCGCGGCGTCGCCGAGCCACCAGAACAGCGGTTACAGCAACAGCTGGGTGGGCGACGACGACAACGACGGCTGGTGGGGCGACAGCTACGGCGGCGGCAACGGCGGCGGTGGCGGCGGCTACGGCGGCGGCGACAACGGCGGCGGCTACGGCGGCGGCTATGGCGGCGGCGACAACGGCGGCGGCTACGGCGGTGGCGGCTACGGTGGCGGCGGCAACGGCGGCGGTGGCGGAGGCTACGGCGGCGGTGGCGGCGGCAACGGTGGCGGTGGCGGCGGCAACGGCGGCGGTGGCGGCCACTGAGCCCCCGGACCCCGAAGCACCCCAGGCACGAATGACACGGCGTGCGGTTCCGTCAGACGGAGCCGCACGCCGCGGTGTTGAGCGGTCGCCGAGGCGTTCGGCGGTCCCTACCGCTCCGTCAGGCCCGCCTCCGCCAGCAGATACGCCGTCATCGGGTCGTAGTACCGAGGGCTCGGCACATGGTCGTCCAGCGGCACCGCCACCTGGAGCGTGCCCTCCGACTCGGCCAGGAACAGAGCCGGGTCGTTGCAGTCGGCGTATCCCACGGAGTCCAGGCCGGCCTGTGCCGCGTACCCGGCCCAGCCGTGGTCGGCGACCACCAGGTCGGGCAGCGGCCGGCCCTCACGGCCCATCCCGTCCAGGATCGCCCGCATCGGCTCGCCGGAGTGGGTGTGCCACAGCGTTGCGCCGTGCTCCAGCACCGCGACGTCCGCGAACTGCATGACGTACCCCTCGTCCGTCTGCAACCCGTCCGGGATGACCACGATCTCGCAGCCCACGGCGCGCAGCGCGGCCGCCGTGGCGCGGTGCACGTCCAGCAGACCGCCCGGGTGACCGGTCGCGAACAGCACCCGCTGCCGGTCCTCGGCCGCCTTGCGCAGCCGCCCCGCCAACCGGTCTAGCGCGTCGACGGTCAGCTCGGGGTCGATGGTGTCCTGTCCGTACCGGTAACCCGGGTCGTCGTTGACTCCGACCCGCTCCGCCATCACCGCGAGCACGTCCTGCTCGTCCGCCCACCGGTCCCCGAGTTCCAGCCCGAGCCACCAGTTCCGCTCGCCGTTGGCCAGCTTGCGGTAGTGCAGCAGGTTGTTCTCGCGCGGCGTGGCGACGTCACCCGCGATGCGGGTCCTCACAAGGTGGTCGACAAGCTCGGTGCGGCTGGGTGTCCCGGGTATCGGCATGCCTTCCATTGTGGGGCAGCGGTGTGGGGCGGCGGCGCGCTCACAGGTGTTTGAGGGCGAACCAGAGTTCCATCCGCACATCCGGATCGTCCAGGTCCGCGCCGAGCAGCGCGGCACAGCGGGCGACGCGCTGCCGCACGGTGTTGCGGTGCACCCCGAGCGCCACCGCCGTCCGGTCCCAACTTCCGTGCAGGGAAAGCCAGGTGCGCAGTGTGTCGATGAGCGCGGGGCTCGCCGCGAGCGGCGCGAGCACGGCACGGGCGTGCGCCGCGGCCTCCGCGCCCGGCACCAGACCGTCGAGCCCCGCGCGGGCACCGTGCCGGACCAGCGGGGCGCGGGTGGCGCGGGCGCGGGCCAGGGCACGGGCCGCCTGGGTGTCGGCGGACGGCCACCCGTCCGGGGTGACGGCGGCGCTCACCCCGAGGGTCCAGCCGGGCTGCGCGCCCGGCGCCCGATCGGCCGGCACCAGGACCCGTACGACGTCCCGGGCGAGGTCCACCAGGGGCGACCCCAGGGCGGCCCCCAGCGCGGAGGCGGCCATCGCGTCCGGTGCCCGCGCGTCCCGCCGCGCGTGCACGACGACCCACTGGCCGCCCCCCACCAGCGGGGCCACCTCCTCGGGCGACGCCCCCAGCAGCAGCCGCACCAGCGCCGAGGACCGCGCGGCACCGGCCCCGCTCTGCTGCTCCCCGGTCAGCAGGGTGAGCAGTACGGCGGCGACGGAGACGACGGTGTGGTCGCCCGGTTCCCGGCCCGGGGTGACGACCCCGAGGACGAAGCCCTCCCCGGGGCCGAGTGCATAGGCGGCGAGATGACTGCCGGCCAGGGTGTCCGCGGCGGAGGAGGGCGCCGTACGCCCGCTCGCCGCCGGCCGTACGACCCCGGCGAGGGCCTCCAGGGCCGCCCGCACCCGCTCCTCGGGCTCCCGCCCGGCCCCCGCGACCTCCCTGCCGTCCGGCCCGTGCAGCACCGCGCGGCCACCGAGGCGCTGGGCGAGCTGCCGCAGCACCGAGGAGACCGGGTCGGGGCGGGCGGCCGCCGCGGCCAGGCTCCGCTGGGCCTCGGTCACCCGGCGCAGCTCGGCCAGGCGGGCCTCGGCCATCAGCTGCCAGACCGCGCGGGCCACGCCGGAGAACGTGGTCCGCGGCGGCACCTCGATCAGCGGTAGCCCGTGCGCGTCGCAGGCGGCCACCAGGGCGGGCGGGACCGTGTCGTGGACCGGGGCCAGGCCGAAGCCGAGAGCGGCGCCGCCCGCCGCCACGATCCGGGACACATAGGCGTCGAAGTAGGAGCCCGGGTCCGCCGCCTCCGGGATGTGCACCCCGGCGGACAGCAGCAGCTCGCCGCCGAGCAGGTAGGGGAAGGGGTCGGCCATCTCCGAGGCGTGCGCCCAGTGGATGACCACCCCGCCCGCCGGGGGTCCCGCGATCTGCCGCAGGGCCAGGTCCGCACGGGCCAGCAGGGCCGTGAGCGGGACCGGCGGGGTGGGCGGGACATCGGGTACCGCCGGGCCTGCTGACGCGGGTACGTCCGGCATGTTGTGCGTTCCCTCCATCGCGTCGGCCTCGAATGGAGGAAACGTACACTTCGCGGCCGTTGCCCGGCGACCTAGAGTCGAAGGAACAGCACCGTGTACGAGACGCGGCGTGAGAAGGAAGGCACTCCGTCATGAGCAGCAACGCGACGCCCCGCGGCCCCGTCGACTCCTCCCGGATCCCGAGGTACGCCGGACCCGCGACGTTCGCCCGGCTGCCCCGCCTGGACGAGGTCGGCACCGCGGACGTCGCCGTCGTCGGCGTGCCCTTCGACTCCGGCGTCTCGTACCGCCCCGGCGCCCGCTTCGGCGGCAACGCCATCCGCGAGGCGTCCCGCCTGCTGCGCCCCTACAACCCGGCGCAGGACGCCTCCCCCTTCGCGCTCGCCCAGGTCGCGGACGGCGGCGACATCGCCGTGAACCCGTTCAACATCAACGAGGCGGTGGAGACCATCGAGGCCGCCGCCGACGACCTGCTCGGCACGGGCGCGCGCCTGATGACCCTCGGCGGCGACCACACCATCGCCCTGCCGCTGCTGCGCTCGATGGCCAAGAAGCACGGCCCGGTCGCGCTGCTCCACTTCGACGCCCACCTCGACACCTGGGACACCTACTTCGGCGCCGAGTACACGCACGGCACCCCGTTCCGCCGCGCGGTCGAGGAGGGCATCCTCGACACCGAGGCGCTCTCCCACGTCGGCACCCGCGGCCCGCTGTACGGCAAGCAGGACCTGACCGACGACGAGAAGATGGGCTTCGGCATCGTCACCTCGGCGGACATCTACCGCCGGGGCGCCGACGAGGTCGCCGACCAGCTGCGGCAGCGCATCGGGGACCGCCCGCTGTACATCTCCATCGACATCGACTGCCTCGACCCGGCGCACGCCCCCGGCACCGGCACCCCCGAGGCCGGCGGCATGACCTCCCGCGAGCTGCTGGAGATCCTGCGCGGTCTGGCATCGTGCAACCTGGTGTCGGCGGACGTCGTCGAGGTGGCCCCCGCGTACGACCACGCGGAGATCACCTCCGTGGCGGCCTCGCACACGGCATACGAACTGACCACGATCATGAGCCGGCAGATCGCGGCGGCCCGGAAGGACTCCGAAGCGAAGTGACCCACGACCACGACCTGGTACTCCGCCCGACGCCCGCGCAGCGGGCCGCCGCGCTGAACCCACCGCCCGGCCGAACCGGCGGAGACCTGGTCGTGGAGACCCTGGCCGGGCTGGGCGCGACGACCGTCTTCGGTCTGCCCGGCCAGCACGCGCTCGGCCTGTTCGACGCACTGCGCCGCTCCGACCTGCGCTATGTGGGTCTGCGGGTGGAGAACAACGCCGGGTTCGCGGCGGACGCCTACGGCCGGATCACCGGCGAGGCGGCGCCGCTGCTGCTGTCGACCGGCCCGGGAGCCCTCACCTCGCTGGCCGCGCTCCAGGAGGCGGCAGCGGCCAGCGCCCCCGTGCTGGCCATCTGCAGCCAGGTCCCCACGGCGGGCCTGGGCGGCGGCCGCCACGGCTACCTTCACGAACTCCCGGACCAGGCGGCCTCGTTCCGTGGTGTGGTCAAGTCGGTCCACTCGGTCCGCAGCCAGTCCCAGATCCCGTCCGCCGTCGCGGCGGCCTGGAAGTCGGCGCTCACGGCTCCGCACGGCCCGGTGTGGGTGGAGATCCCGCAGGACGTACTCCTCGCGGAGACCTCGCTGCCGGTCGTGACGGCGGTGGACGCGACCCCGGACGAGCCGGCCCCGCGCCCCGAACTGACCGCGGTGGCGGCCGACCTGCTCTCCCGGGCCGCCCGACCGGCGATCATCGCGGGCGGGGGAGTGGTAAGGGCGGACGCCTCGGGCAAGTTGAGGAAGCTCGCCGAACTGCTGGCCGCCCCCGTGGTCACCACCTACGGCGGCAAGGGCGCCTTCCCCTGGAAGCACCCCCTCTCGCTCCAGTCCTGGCTGGAGGACCGTCACACGACGGACTTCCTGGAAGACGCCGACGTCCTCCTGGTCGTCGGCTCGGGCCTGGGCGAACTCTCCTCGAACTACCACACGTTCAGGCCTCGCGGCCGGGTGATCCAGATCGAGGCGGACCCGGGCAAACTGGAGTCCAACCACCCGGCCCTGGGTATCC
Source organism: Streptomyces sp. NPDC086787 (assembly GCF_044745865.1). Lineage (NCBI taxonomy): Bacteria > Bacillati > Actinomycetota > Actinomycetes > Kitasatosporales > Streptomycetaceae > Streptomyces > Streptomyces sp. NPDC086787. Next base: position 238,864 of record NZ_JBIVBC010000001.1, read on the forward strand.
ACGCGGACGCCCGCCTGGCCCTCCAGGCCCTGCTGGAAACGGTGGAGGAGCGCACGGACGAGTCGGCGCCGCAGCGCGTACGGGACCTGCTGTCCCGGGTCTCGGCGCGGATCGCCGCCCAGGAACTCACCCTGGAACAGGACGTGCTGGCGTCGGTCCGCCGAGCGCTGCCCGCGACCTCCCCCTCCTTCTGGGACATGACGATCCTGTCCTACTGGGCCTGGGCGGCCTTCGACCCCCGGGGCACCAACCTGATGCACTCCGCCCAGGGATCCGGCGGCCTGGGCTACGCCTTCCCGGCCGCCCTCGGCGCGGCAGCCGCCGACCCGGGCCACCCGGTACTCGCGGTGTCGGGCGACGGCGGCGCCCTGTACTCGATCGCCGAACTGGCCACGGCCCGCCAGCACGACCTCGACGTCACCTGGCTGATCGTCGACGACGGCGGCTACGGCATCCTCCGCGAGTACATGACCGACGCCTTCGGCCAGCCGCTTCCGACGGCGACGGAACTGACCCGCCCGGACTACGTGGCCCTCGCCGAGTCCTTCGCCGTACCGGCGACGCGCACGACCCCCGGCACGCTGGAGGAAGACCTCCGCAAGGCGCTGACGACGCCCGGACCGTCGGTGGTCGTGCTCCCGGCACTGCTCCGGATGTTCGCACCGACGCACCTCCAGGCCCCGTAGCCCTGGTCGCCCCGGTCAGCAGCCACCCGGCCCCACCCCGTCGATCCGCCCTCCGAAGTCACCGAGGTAGCGGGCGCGCCAGTCGCCGTTGAAGACGTCGCGCTTCTCGACCGGGGACCAGTTGGCGAAGCAGGCGCGGGTGGAGGCGACGAAGGAGCCCACGCGGTCGTGGAGGCCCGGCGGCATGTCGCGGTAGCCGCTGCGGGACGTCCACTCCCAGTAGTCGCCGCCGAAGTCCTCACCGCTCCAGAAGCACACCGAGCCGTCGGGGCAGGAGGGCGCCGCCTGGGCGGAGGCGGACTGGGCGGGCAGGACGAGGGCGGTGAGGGCGAGGGCGGCGGCGAGGGACCACGAGCGGATCTTCACGGTGTTCTCCAGGTTCTCCAGGTTCTCCAGAGGAACGGAGTCGGGACACCACGGCGGAGGCGCCGTGGCGCTCTCATGCTTTCGTCCCGGAACCCGGACACGCCCGGGCGGAAGCCCGGCTCACCTGTGTGAGCGAAGTAGTAGAACCAGTACGACCGGCGACGGTCCGGCGGCAGTCTTTGCCGAACCGCAACTCGTCTAGCACAACCATTCGCCCGAACATGTGAGTCAACGCGGGTATGACTCACCGGACCCCAAGACGCGCCAAGGCGCTGGCCGCAGTCGTCGGCGCAGCGGTGCTCATACCGGGCATCGCCGCCGGTACGGCTTCCGCGGCGGCGCCCACGGTCAGCTGTACGTCTGCGAAGGCGGGCCTCGCGGCCAAGCTGAAGAAGGACATCACGGCGGCACTCGCGCCCCGCAAGGGCACGATCGCCGTCGGCCTCTACGACCGCACGACCAAGACGACCTGCACCCTGCGCGCCACCAGCGCCTACGACTCGGCCAGCACGGTCAAGGTCACCGTCCTCGCCACCCTGCTGTGGGACGCGAAGAAGCACAACCGGTTCCTGACCAGCACCGAGCAGTCCCTGGCCACGGCCATGATCACCAAGTCGGACAACACCGCGACCAGCAAGCTCTGGAAGCAGCTGGGCACGACGAAGATCAAGGGCTTCCTGAGCGCCGCCGGCATGACGCAGACGAAGCCGGGCGCGAACGGCTACTGGGGCCTGACCCAGATCACGGTGAACGACGAGCAGAAGCTGCTCAAGCTGGTCACCGCCAAGAACTCGGTGCTCAGCGACAACTCCCGTGCCTACATCCTGAAGCTGATGGGCAAGGTCGTCTCGTCCCAGCGCTGGGGCACCCCGTACGGCGCCCCCTCCGGAGTCGCCGTGCACGTCAAGAACGGCTGGCTCCAGCGTTCTTCGCACGGCTGGCGGGTGCACAGCCTCGGCACCTTCACCGGCAGGGGCCACGACTACACGATCACCGTGCTGACCCAGGACAACAGCAGCATGAGCTACGGCATCACCACCATCCAGGGCGTCGCCAAGGCCGTCCACAAGGACATGGCGTAGCGGCCGACGCACACGACGGCAGCGCCGGTGCCGAAGCACACGGCGCTGCTGCCGAAGCGGGCCGGTATCAGCCGTTGGAGGCGGTGACGTTGACCGCCGCCCACGCCTTGTTCACGGTCTGGTACTCGGTGCTGCTCGCGCCGTAGAGGTCCTTCGCGGCGTTGAGGGTGGCGGTGCGGGCGCCGTGGAAGCTGGTCGTGGAGACCATGTAGCGGGTCAGGGCGTAGTAGAAGATGTTCAGCGCCTTGGCCCGGCCGATGCCCGTGACGGTGGAGCCGTCGTAGGTCGGGGAGTTGTACGACACGCCGCCGATGGTCTTGCGGCCGCTGCCCTCGGCGAGCAGGTAGAAGGCGTGCGAGGAGACACCGGAGCCGCCGTGCACCTCGGCGTCGGTGAGGGACTTCGACCAGTAGTCGACGGTGCCTTCGAGCTTGTCCTGCGAGGGCTGGTCCAGGCGGCGCAGGAAGCCCTGGGCGATGCCGAGCCTCTCGCCCATCAGGTAGTTGGGCGGGTTCTTGGCGTTGTTGGTGGCGAACTCGACGCCGCTGCCGAAGATGTCGGCCAGCGACTCGTTGAGGGCGCCGGGCTCGCCGTACTGGTTGCCCCTGCTGTCGGTCCGGGTGGGCTGGAGGTCCGCGGTGGCGCCGACCACGCCGTGGGTCAGCTCGTGACCGGTGACGTCCAGCACGACCAGCGGCTTCTTGAAGTCGCGGCCGTCTCCGTCGCCGTAGAGCATGCAGTTGCAGTCGGGGTCCCAGAAGGCGTTGCCGACGGAGTTGCCCCAGTGCACCATGCCGTGCGCGCCGGCGCCGTCGTTGGCGATGCCGTTGCGCCCGAAGGTGCTCTTGTAGAAGTCCAGGGTGCTGGTGATGCCGTACATGGCGTCCACGGCGGCCGAGTTGCGGTCACTGGTGGAGCCGTTGCCGAAGGTGGTGCTGGTGCTGGCGGCGAGGTAGCCGTCGTCGAAGTTCTGGGTCTCCTGGTTGTCGGCGTCCCGCACCTCGGTGTTGCCGCGGCTGGAGTCCTTCAGGATGTAGTACCGGCTGCCCTGGTAGGTGTAGGGCGACGCGTTGAGGGAGACGGTGCCGTCGTACAGGGAGTAGCCCGTCGCCGTCGTGCCCGACGCGGCCGCCGAGGCCGGGAGCAGGCCGCGCGCGGCGGTGCGGGGCGCGGTCGGTGCCGCGTGCGAAGTGCCGTTCTGCTTGCGGAGCTTGTCGAGGGCCGTGGGCGAGAGGAACGGGTCCCCGACCGGCGTGTCGCTCAGGATCCTGCCGGTGGTGGCGTCGACGACGACGTCACGGGCGCCGGTGCCCTCGGCCGTCGCGCTGCCGGTCACCCGGACCTGGTAGGCGAGGACGGGGGCGTGGCCGGCGAGGGCGCTGACGACCAGCTTCGCGCTGCCCGCGGTGCCCTTGCCCGCCGCGGCGGCGGTCCGCGCGGCGGCGGCGGACTTCTTCGGGGTGGTGACCGCGAGGTCGATGGTCCGGTTCGTCGCCCGGGTGACGCCGAGGTACCGGTTCTTCGCGTCCAGATGGACGATCAGGTCGGCGCCGAGGACCGGCAGGCCGCGGTGGGTCCGGACGAAGCGGACGTGCTTCTTGCCGTTCGGGTCGACCAGTGCCTCGGTCGCCTTCAGGGTGTCGTGCTCGCCGACTCCGGTCGCCTTGGCGTGGGAGTGGGCGGCGGCGTTCGCGGCGGCCACGACCGCTGACGAGGCGTTGCTCGACGCGGAGGCCGTGGCGGGGTGGGGCGAGGCGGAGGCGGTGCTGAGGGTGCCGGCGGTCAGTGCCGCTGTCGATGCCATGACAACGGTGATCGCCAGCCTGCGTATCGGAGATCTGCGCACGAGGTGCCCTTCGGTGTGGGGGAACGCAGCAGAAACAGCCACCTGGGGAGGTGGTGGTGAATCTGCTGTGAAAAACCTGCGGGTTCTGAGGCGGCACTTTTCCCCGGAAAGCGGCGCCTCCGGAAGATCAAAGAGGGTGTCAAATCCCTTCCTTTAGTGGCTCTTTACCTGAGATGTACGGGTAGTGACATCCAGGTGACGGAAGCCGTATGGATCAAATGCGCCTTTGAATTCACAAGCTGACCGAAGTGATCAGTGGGGTTATTCCGGCAAATCGCCCGCCGATGGGCGTCGTTCACCAACCGGAAGGCTCGCTTCCTGCTCGGAAGGTCACCCGCCCGTATCCGTCAACTCCCTTGCTGCGAACATGCGTACAACTGTCGGCCGCCCTGTCGAGTCGAGACCGGACGGTACGGGCGCGCCGACGGCGTTCTGAGAAACGCCCGTACGACGTTCAGTTCAAGGGGGAGACTCTTCATGACCCATCGGATATCCGGCCGTACCGGTGCACTCGCGGCCGCCCTCGGCGCCGCCCTGCTCGGGCCGGCCGTCGTCGCCGCCACCCCGGCCGCCGCGGCGCCCGCACCCGCGCCCGCCGTCAGCTGCACCTCCGCCAAGGCGGGCCTCGCCGACAAGCTGACGAAGGACATCACGGCCGCCCTGGCGGGCCGTCAGGGCACCGTCGCCATCGGTCTGTACGACCGCAGCACCAACACCACCTGCACCCTGAACGCCACCACCGCCTTCGACTCGGCGAGCACGGTCAAGGTCACCGTCCTCGCCACGCTGCTGTGGGACGCGAAGAAGCAGAACCGCTACCTCACGGACGAGGAGGCCGACCTCGCCACCGCGATGATCACCCGGTCGGACAACGACTCCACCACCAAGCTGTGGAAGCAGCTCGGCATCGCGAAGATCCAGGGCTTCCTGACCGCCGCCGGGATGACGAAGACCGTCCCGGGCGCCGACGGCTACTGGGGCCTCACCCAGGAGAACGTCACCGACGAGCAGAAGCTGCTCAGGCTCGTCACCGCCAAGAACGACGTGCTGAGCGACAACTCGCGTGCCTACATCCTGAAGTTGATGGGCCTGGTCGTCGCGGACCAGCGCTGGGGTACGCCCGCCGGGGCGCCGTCCTCGGTCGCCGTACATGTGAAGAACGGCTGGCTGGAGCGGGCCACGCACGGCTGGCGGGTGCACAGCCTGGGCACCTTCAACGGCGCCGGGCACGACTACATGATGAGCGTCCTCACCCAGGACAACAGCACCATGGACTACGGCGTCGCCACCATCCAGAACATCGCCAGGGCCGTGCACAAGGACCTGGTCCCGACCACCGCCGCGACCAAGCGCTACACCCCGACCAGCCACCCCCGCGAGGCGTTCGTCGCCACACCCCCGCAGGGCTGACCGGCCCGGCGAGCGGCGTCCGGCGCGCTTCACCCGGGGGTCTCCCGTCCGACATCCGGCCGCCCTACGGTGACGCCCATGCGCCTGCGAACCGTACTCGCCACCGTCACCGCCGGACTGGCGGCGGTCAGCTGCCTGACCGCCGCCGGCCCGGCCAACGCCACCGAGGGCCACGCCTGTTCGCCCTCGGTCTCCCTCGACCGCTTCTCCGACGCGCTCGACAAGACGACGTACGACGGAACCTTCGTCGGCAACCTCTCCGCCCTCGCCACCGACCGGGACGGCTCCCTCACCGCCCTGTCCGACCGCTCCGCCCTGTTCGGCCTGGACGCCCGGACCCTCGCACCGGCATCGGCGCTCCCGCTCGCCGACGAGCACGGCGCCGCGCTCGACTCCGAGGGCCTGGCCGTGGACCGGGACGGCACCCGCCTGATCACCTCGGAGGCCGAGCCGTCCATACGGCGCTACTCCCGCGACGGCAGGATCCTCGACCGGCTGCCCGTGCCCTCCTCGCTGCTGGTCGCCCCGGCGGGCCGGGCCGTCACCAACCAGACCTTCGAGAGCCTGACCCTGCTGCCCGGCGGGCACACGCTCCTCGCCGCCATGGAGTACGCGATCTCCGGCGACTCGCCCGGCACCGTCCGCTTCCAGACCTGGCGGCGCCACCGGGGCCGCTTCGCGCTCGCCGCCCAGTACGCCTACCGCGCCGACGCCGGTCTGGGCGTCCCCGAGGTCCAGGCCATTCCCGACGGCCGCCTCCTCGTCCTGGAGCGCGGCTTCACCGCCGGGGTCGGCAACACCGTCCGCCTCTATCTGGCCGACCTCCGCCGCGCCACGGACACCAGCGGCATCGAGAACCTGACCGGACAGGACGGGGTCCGCCCGATCAGGAAGACCCTGCTCGCCGACATCGCCTCCTGCCCCTCCCTCGGCGCCACCGCCAAGCAGCCCCAGCCCAACCCGCTCCTCGACAACATCGAGGGCATGACGGTCACGGGGCGTGACCACCGGGGCCGTCTCAGGGTCCTCCTGGTCAGCGACGACAACCAGAACGCGGCACAGACGACCCGTTTCTACCGCCTGCGGGTACGCGTCGGGCGAGTCTCTTCGTGACGGCGGGATGAAATCCGCCCCCCGCCGCGTTGGTGCCTTCCGGGAGACCAGGCAGACCATACTTCGACGGAGGGCACCGGCGTGGCAGCGGAGCAGGGGGACATACAGGGCTGGGCGCGAAGGCTCGCCGGCTATGCCTGGCGATATCCGAAGGACGTGCTCCTGGCCCTCGGCTCCTCGCTCGCGGGCATGGCCGTGATGGCCGTCGTCCCGCTGATCACCAAGGTGATCCTCGACGACGTGATCGGCGGCCACAGCCGTTCCATGGCCCCCTGGGCCGGCGCCCTGATCGGCGCCGCCGTGCTGGTCTACGTGCTCACCTACATCCGCCGCTACTACGGCGGGCGCCTCGCCCTCGACGTCCAGCACGACCTGCGTACCGAGATGTACGGCGCGATCACCCGCCTCGACGGCCGCCGCCAGGACGAGCTGTCCACCGGCCAGGTCGTCGGCCGTGCCACCAGCGACCTCCAGCTGATCCAGGGCCTGCTCTTCATGCTGCCGATGACCATCGGCAACGTCATGCTGTTCCTGATCTCCCTGGTCATCATGGCCTGGCTGTCGCTGCCGCTGACCCTGGTCGCCCTCGCGGTCGGCCCGGCGCTGGGCTGGATCGCCCGCCGCAGCCGCACCCGTCTGCACCCCGCCACCTGGTACGCGCAGGCCCAGGCCGCCGCCGTCGCGGGCGTGGTGGACGGTGCGGTCAGCGGCGTACGCGTGGTGAAGGGCTTCGGGCAGGAGGAGCAGGAGACCGGAAAGCTCAGGGAGGTCGGCCGGAGGCTGTTCGCCGGTCGGCTGCGCACCATCCGGCTGAACGCCCGGTTCACCCCCGCCCTCCAGGCCGTCCCCGCCCTCGGCCAGGTCGCCATGCTGGCGCTGGGCGGCTGGCTCGCCGTACGCGGGCACATCACCCTCGGCACCTTCGTCGCCTTCTCCACCTACCTGGCGCAGCTCGTCGGCCCGGTCCGCATGCTGGCCGTGGTCCTCACCGTCGGCCAGCAGGCCCGCGCGGGCACCGAACGCGTCCTGGAGCTGATCGACACCGAGCCGTCGATGAAGGACGGCACGAAGACGCTCCCGGCGGACGCGCCCGCGACCGTCGAGTTCGACGACGTGTCCTTCGGCTACGACCCCGAGCGCCCGGTCCTCCAGGGGCTGAGCTTCGAGATCCGCCCCGGTGAGACCCTCGCCGTCGTCGGTTCCTCAGGCTCCGGCAAGTCCACCGTCTCCCTGCTGCTGCCGCGCTTCTACGACGTCACCCACGGCGCCGTGCTGGTCGGGGGCCACGATGTGCGCGAGCTGACCCAGGACTCGCTCAGGGCCGCGATCGGCCTGGTCCCCGAGGACTCGTTCCTCTTCTCCGACACCGTCCGCGAGAACATCGCCTACGGCCGCCCCGACGCGACCCGGGAACAGATCGAGCAGGCCGCCCGAGCCGCCCAGGCGGATCGTTTCATCAGCGAGCTGCCCGACGGCTACGACACCAAGGTCGGCGAGCACGGCCTCACCCTCTCCGGCGGCCAGCGCCAGCGCGTCGCGCTCGCCCGCGCGATCCTCGCCGACCCGCGTCTGCTGGTCCTGGACGATGCCACATCCGCCGTGGACGCCCGCGTCGAGCACGAGATCCACGAGGCGCTCGGCCAGGTCATGGCGGGCCGTACGACGCTGCTGATCGCCCACCGCCGCTCCACCCTCAACCTCGCCGACCGGATCGCCGTGCTCGACGGGGGCCGTCTCGCCGACATCGGCACCCACGAGGAACTCCAGGAACGCTCCGCCCTCTACCGGCGGCTGCTCACCGACCCCGACGAACTGGGCGGCGTCTCCCCGGGCCACGCCCTGCCCGTGCCGCCCCCCGAGGACACCACCGTCCGCGAGGAACTGGACGCCGAGTTCGACGCCGAACGCGGTGTGACCCCCCGACTGTGGAGCGGCGACCGCGAGTCCAAGAACGCCGAGATCACGGCGCTCTCCGGCACCCCGGCCACCCCCGAGCTGCTCGCCCTGGTGGAGGCGCTGCCCCCGGCGACCGACACCCCCGGCATCGACGAGGCGCGGGCGGTGAGCCCCGAGGACTCCTACGGCCTCGCCCGCCTGCTGCGCGGCTTCGGCCGGCCGCTGCTGGTCAGCCTGCTGCTGGTCGCCGTGGACGCCGGTATGGGCCTGCTGCTGCCGATCATGATCCGGCACGGCATCGACCAGGGCGTCACCAAGGCCGCCCTCGGCGGTGTCTGGGCGGCCTCCCTGCTCGCCCTGCTCGCCGTGTTCGTCCAGTGGGCCGCCCAGACCGGCGAGACCCGGCTCACCGGCCGCACCGGCGAACGCGTCCTGTACTCGCTGCGGCTGAAGATATTCGCCCAGCTCCAGCGGCTCGGCCTCGACTACTACGAGCGCGAGCTGACCGGCCGGATCATGACCCGGATGACGACCGACGTGGACGCGCTGTCGACGTTCCTCCAGACCGGTCTGGTCACCGCGATCGTCTCGGTCGTCACCTTCGTCGGCATCATGGGGGTCCTGCTGGCGCTCGACGTCGAGCTGGCCCTGATCGTCTTCGTCACCCTGCCCGTGCTGGTCGTCGCCACCTACTTCTTCCGCCGGGCGAGCGTGCAGGCGTACGAACTGGCCCGCGAGCGCGTGTCGTTGGTCAACGCGGACCTCCAGGAGTCGGTCTCCGGGCTGCGGATCGTGCAGGCCTTCCGGCGCGAGCGGGACGGCCGGGCGCGGTTCGCCGAGCGCAGCGACAGCTACCGGCGCGCCCGCATACGCGGCCAGTGGCTGATATCCGTGTACTTCCCGTTCGTCCAGCTGCTCGCCTCGGCCGCGGCGGCCGCCGTACTGGTCAGGGGCGCCGACCGGGTCGAGGCGGCGACGCTCACCACGGGCGCGCTGGTCGCCTACCTCCTCTACATCGACCTGTTCTTCGCCCCGGTCCAGCAGCTCTCCCAGGTCTTCGACGGCTACCAGCAGGCCACCGTCTCCCTCGGCCGCATCCAGGAACTGCTCCGTGAGCCGACGTCCACGCGGCCCGTGGGCCGGCCGGCCGAGGTCGGCTCGCTCCGGGGCGAGATCGCCTTCGAGGAAGTGGACTTCGCCTACGGCGCGGGCGACGGCGCCGAAGCCGCGGTCAGCGGGATCGACCTGCGGATCCCGGCCGGACAGACCGTCGCCTTCGTCGGCGAGACCGGCGCGGGCAAGTCCACCCTGGTCAAGCTGGTGGCACGGTTCTACGACCCGACGGCCGGCCGGGTCACCGTCGACGGCACCGACCTGAGGACCCTCGACCTCACGTCGTACCGGCACCGCCTGGGCGTCGTGCCGCAGGAGGCGTACCTCTTCCAGGGGACCGTCCGGGACGCCATCGCCTACGGCCGGCCCGAGGCCACCGACGCCCAGGTGGAGGCGGCCGCGCGTGCGGTCGGCGCCCACGACATGATCGCCACGCTCGACGGCGGCTATCTCCACGAGGTGGCCGAGCGCGGCCGCAACCTCTCGGCCGGACAGCGCCAGCTGATCGCGCTGGCCCGCGCCGAGCTGGTCGACCCCGACGTGCTGCTCCTCGACGAGGCGACCGCGGCCCTGGACCTGGCGACGGAGGCTCAGGTCAACCAGGCGACCGACCGTCTGGCGGGCCGTCGTACGACCCTGGTGGTGGCCCACCGGCTGACCACCGCCGCCCGCGCGGACCGGGTCGTGGTGATGGACCGCGGCCGGGTCGCCGAGGACGGCACCCACGAGGAACTGCTGGCCCTGGGCGGCCGGTACGCCGAGCTGTGGCGAACCTTCATCGGCGGGGCCGAGCCCGAGGAACCGGTCGGCGTGACCCGCTGAGCGTGCGTTGCTGACGGACGTGCAACCATCCGACATATGTTCTGCGTCCGTACATCAGTACGTTCGAAGGTGATGCGGAGCCGCAGTACAGGAGGGACGACAGTGGACAGTGATGCGATACGCCGACGCTTCGCGCTCGGTACGGCCGCGCTGGCCGTGTCCGGGGTGCTCGCACTCCTGACGCCGGGCAGCGCCCAGGCGGCCGACAGCCAGTGCGCGGGGCGCAAGGTGAAATCCCTGTCCTTCTCCGCCGGTACCGTGCAGATCTACCGCGACAACGGCTACGTCTGCGCCGTCACCCTGCCCAAGAAGCCCGGCGCCCGGCGCGCCATGTCGGTCAGCGTGCAGGCCCGCGGCAACCGGCCGGTCGTCGACTCGGGGCAGTTCGCCTACCGTGCGGGCCCGGTGAAGGTCTACGCCGGTCACCGCCTGGTGCTGGTGAAGGGCTCGGTGAGCGGTGCCACGATGAGTTCCGGCTGGTTCCTGAACTGACCCACTGACGTCTCAACAACCCCTGGTGCTACAGGTGTTGCTCCGATAGCTTCCGGCGCACATCTGTCTCACAGGGGAGTTGTGCATGCGCAAGGCGCTCAGATGGCTGCTCGCGCTCACCGTGCTCATAGGCACGCTGAGCACGGCGGCCACGGCGGGGGCGGCCACCGCCGCCCAGCCGCAGGACATAAAGGACCGACTCCTGGCCATACCGGGCATGTCCCTGGTCGAGGAGAAGCCCTACACCGGCTACCGCTTCTTCGTGCTGAACTACACCCAGCCGATCGACCACCGGCACCCGTCCAAGGGCACGTTCCAGCAGCGGATCACCGTGCTGCACAAGGACGTCAGCCGCCCCACGGTCTTCTACACCAGCGGCTACAACGTCTCCACGACCCCCGGCCGCCGCGAGCCCACCCAGATCGTGGACGGCAACCAGGTCTCCCTGGAGTACCGCTTCTTCACCCCGTCCCGCCCGGCCCCGGCCGACTGGACCAAGCTCGACATCTGGCAGGCCGCGAGCGACCAGCACCGCGTCTTCAAGGCCCTCAAGCAGGTCTACCCGCACAACTGGCTCGCCACCGGCGGCTCCAAGGGCGGTATGACGGCCACGTACTACGAGCGCTTCTACCCCCGTGACATGGACGGCGTGGTCGCCTACGTCGCCCCCAACGACGTGCGCAACGACGAGGACTCCGCCTACGACCGCTTCTTCGCCACCGTCGGCACCAAGGAGTGCCGCGACCGGCTGAACGCCGTCCAGCGGGAGGCGCTGGTGCGCCGGGAGTCCCTGGAGAAGAAGTACGCGGCCTACGCCACCGAGAACGGCCTGACCTTCACCACCGTCGGCGGCATCGACCGCGCCTACGAAGCCGTCGTACTCGACTACGTCTGGGGCTTCTGGCAGTACAACCTGCTCCAGAACTGCGGCACCGTCCCCGCCGACGCGGCGACCGCCACCGACGACGCGATCTGGAGCTCCGTCGACGACATCTCCGGCTTCTCCGCCTACGCCGACCAGGGACTGGAGCAGTACACCCCGTACTACTACCAGGCGGGCACCCAGCTCGGCGCGCCCACGATCCGCTTCCCGTACATCGAGAAGAAACTCATCCGCTACGGCTACCAGCCGCCCCGGAACTTCGTGCCGGCCGCCATCCCGATGCGCTGGCAGTCCGGCGTCATGCGGGACGTCGACAGCTGGGTCCGCCACCACGCCCGGCACATGCTCTTCGTCTACGGCCAGAACGACCCCTGGGGCTCGGAACGTTTCCGGCCCGGCACCGGCGCCCGCGACGCGTACGTCTTCACGGCACCCGGCATGAACCACGGCGCGAACGTGGCCGGTCTGGTACCCGACGAGAAGGCTCTGGCCACGGCCCGCATCCTGGAGTGGGCCGGAGTCGCCTCCCCGGCGGTCCTGGCCGACCCGTCCGCCGCCAAGCCCCTCGCCCGCCACGACGCGAGGCTGGACGCCCGGGACGTGGAGCGCGAGCCCGCACTGCGCCCGTGACCGGAAGCCGGGAGCCGGATACCGGTAACCCGTAGCCAGTAACCGTGTGCCGCCCGGCCCCTCATCCGTGGGCCGGGCGGTCAGGTCCGGTTCGTGGTGGACGCGGGGTACGACAGGCCGTGCCCGACGGGGTACAGCACCCGCGCCGGATCGTCCGCCCGCGTCACCGGTACCGGCAGTCTGCCCCGGGGGCTCACCCGGCCCGCGATGACCCGGGCTGCGGCGCGCAGTTCGACGTCGGTCCAGGAGTAGGCGGCGAGGCAGCCCTGGACCGTGGGCAGGTGTGCCACGTCGTAGGGGTTGCGCACGGCGACCGCGACCACCGGCCGTCCCGTCTCCACCAGCCGTTCCGCGAGAGTCCGCTGCTCGCTCGACGCGGTGACGTTGTACGTCGCCACGACCACCGCGTCCACGTCCCGCGCCGCCGCGACCGCCTCGGTGACGACCGCCGCGGAGGGAGTCATGCCCGTCGTCCGGGCGGTGGCCGTGAAGCCCAGTTCGGTGAGGGCGGCGGCGAGCACCCGGACGGGCGGGCCGGTGGTGCCGGACGGGGAGGCCGGGTCGGCGCCGACGACCAGGATCCGCGGGTGGGTGCGGTGGGACAGCGGAAGCACTCCGCCCGTGTTGGCCAGCAGGGTCGTGGTCCGGTCGGCGATCCGGTCGGCCTCCGCGAGGTGGGCCGCGGTGCCGACCGAGCCCTCGATGCCGGCCGGGTCCACATAGGGATGGTCGAGGATCCCGAGCCGCGCCTTCAGCCGCAGGATCCGCAGCACCGACTCGTCGAGCCGCGCCTCGGTCAGCTCACCGTCCTCCACCGCCTTCAGGACGGCGTTCCAGGCGACACCGAGGTCGGGCGGGTCGAGCAACTGGTCGACGCCCGCCTTGAGGGCGAGCACCGGCACCCGGTCGTCCCCGTACTTCGTCCGCACGCCCTGCATGGCGAGCGAGTCGGTGACCACCACCCCGTCGTAGCCCAGTTCCTCGCGGAGGATGCCGGTGACGATGGGGCGGGAGAGGGTGGCCGGGTCGCCCGAGGGGTCGAGCGCGGGGAACTGGATGTGCGCGGTCATGACGGAGTCGACCCCGGCGTCGATCGCCGCCCGGAAGGGCACCGCGTCCAGCCGCTCCCACAGCTCCCGGCTGTGCGTGATGACCGGGAAGCCGTGGTGGCTGTCGACGGTGGTGTCGCCGTGCCCCGGGAAGTGCTTGGCGGTGGCCGCGACCCCGGCCGACCGGTACCCCGTCACCTCGGCCGCCACCAGGGAGGCGACCGCGTCCGGGTCCGCGCCGAAGGACCGCACCCCGATGACCGGGTTGGCCGGGTTGACGTTCACGTCGGCGTCGGGGGAGTAGTCCTGGTTGATGCCGACGGCCCGCAGTTCGGTGCCGGAGACAAGGGCGAGGGTGCGGGCGTCGGTCCGTGACCCGCCCGCGCCGACGGCCATGGCGCCCGGGAGGAGCGTGGCGGGTCTGCCGACGCGGCAGACGATCCCGTGCTCCTGGTCGGTGGCGATGAGCAGGGGCAGCCCGCGCGGCAGTGCGAGCGAGGCCCGCTGGATGCCGTTGGACAGGTCGGCGATCTGGTGGGGGTCGCGGGTGTTGTGGGTGACGGCGAAGTAGATGACGCCGCCGACGCGGTACCGGGCGATCAGCTCGGCGGCCGTACGCACCCCGGAGTCCTGGAGGTTGGCGTCGATGTCGGCCTGGTCGGGGGCGGTGGCGGAATGGCCGTGGACCCGCGCCACGAAGAGCTGCCCGACCTTCTCCTGCGGCGTCATCCGGGAGACCAGAGCACCGAGCGACTTGTCGTCCGTGGCACCGGCGTTGGCGTCGGCGCCGATCGCCAGGGTCGCGGTGACCCCCGCGGTGGCGGCGAGGACGGTACGTCTGGAGGGCACGCGCGCTCCTTCCGGAGGCCGGAGGCCGGAGGTGATCCGCTGAAGGAAACATCCGTGATGCCAGCAATATCCCGAAGGTCCGTATCGGTCAAGGAAACGCGCGGGGCGGTTGAGATGCGGAAACCCCCTTGCGCAATGGTCAAGAATCGTTGACCATTTCTCTCATGCCTACCGATGATCTTCCCGAGACGTTTCACGTCACCACCGACGAGCAGTTGCGCGCCGTCTCCAATCTCACGCGTCACCGGATCATGGCCGTGCTCCGCTTCGAGCCCGCGACGATCACGCAGATCGCCGAGCGGGTGGGCCTCGCGAAGGGGAGTTCCAGCTACCACGTACGGCTGCTCGAACGGGCCGGCCTGGTGAAGGTGGTACGGACGCGGAAGGTCCGTGGGGTCACCGAGCGGTACTACGCGATGGCCGCGCGGTCGATCGTGCTGCCGGATCCGGGCGAGGGCGGGCCGGACATGCTGATGCGGCATGCGGTGGCCGACCTGGAGGCAGCGCCGGCGGATGCCGAACGGCATGTGCGGATGGCGCATCTGCGGCTCACCGAGGAGCAGTTCGCGGAGCTGGGGGCGCGGCTGCAGGCACTGGCGGACGAGTACCGGGAGCTGTCCGATCCCTCGCTCCCGGACGCGTCACTCGTCTTCGCACTGTTCCACCCGACATCGCGCAAGCAGGCCGAAGGGGACGCCAAGTGAACTCGGACATCCGCAAGTTGCCGGCCGGGTTCGGACGGCTGTGGACCGCGCAGACGGTGTCCTCGCTCGGCGACGGGGTGACACACGCCGCACTGCCGCTGCTCGCCCTGACGTTGACACGGGACCCGATGGCGCTCGCCGTCGTCACGGCCGCCGGAACCCTGCCGTGGCTGCTCTTCGGGGTGCTCGGCGGTGCGCTGGTGGACCGCTGGGACCGCCGGCGCACGATGTGGATCACGGACGCGGCGCGTGCGGCGCTGCTCGCGATACCGGCGGCGGCGGCCGCACTCGACGTGCTGAGCATTCCACTGCTCGCGGCCCTCGCCTTCCTCCTCGGTCTCGGCGGACTCTTCTTCGACACGGCCGCCACGGCCTACCTGCCGGATCTGCTCCACCGCGACCCCGCACTCCTGGAGCGCGCCAACTCCCGTCTGCGCGGCACCCAGACCGCCGCGTCCGGCTTCGCCGGGCCTCCCGCGGGCAGCGCCCTGCTCGCGCTCGGACGGGCGGTCCCGCTGATCGCCGACGCGGTGTCGTTCGCGCTCTCCGCACTGCTCGTACGGTCACTCCCCGCCGCACCCCGGCCCGCACCGCAGGCCCGTGAGTCGCTGCTGCGGCAGGCACGGGCCGGCGCCTCCTACGTCTTCCGGGATCAGCTGCTGCTCGGCCTCGCGCTGCGTCCGGCGGTCGGGAACATCGCCTTCATCGCCGTGGAGACCGTACTCGCCCTCTTCGCCCACGACCGTCTCGGCGTCGGCACCTTCGGCTTCGGCCTGCTCCTCACGGCGGAGGCCACCGGCGGTCTGCTCGGCGCGGGCATCGCCTCCTTTCTCGGCCGGCGACTCGGCACCGGCACCGCGCTGACCTGCACGGCCGCAGTCGAGGGACTCGCCGTTCTGGGCCTTGCCGCCGCCCCGAACCCCTATGTCGCCGGCCTCGCGCTCGCCGTCTGCGGAGCGGGCATGGGCGCCACGATGGTGCTCGCGCCCTCCCTCCGGCAGGCGATCGTCCCCGCCCACCTGATGGGCCGGGTCGCCTCCACCTCCCGCATGCTCGCCATGTGCGCCGCCCCGTTCGGCGCCTTCCTCGGCGGCTGGCTGGCCACCACCTACGGCGTACGCACCCCGCTCTACACCGCCGCCGGCCTCCTCCTCGCCATGACCGCCATCACCGCGACCATGACCAGCAACCGCCGGGTCGAGGCGGCGCTGCGTGCCGCCGCCCCGGCCGATGTTCAGGAGCTTGCCGCTTAGAGCCTTGTCACGTCCCGGTGTGCTTCGGCAGCGGCACAGGAAAGTCGCACGAGATTTCGTGAACCGATCGGTGCCGACGATCCGGGGACGCGTGGGCCGACACCCGGGGCCAGTGTTCCCGCAGCGCCCGTACGGTCTCCGCGATCGCCGGACGCCGGGCGGCCCCGGTGCGCCACACGGCGTACAGCCGCCGTACCGGCATGGGGTCGAGCGGTACCTCCACCACCCCCTCGGGCAGCGGTCCGCGGCCGAGCCGTGGG
The DNA here is from genome assembly GCF_044745865.1 of Streptomyces sp. NPDC086787. Lineage (NCBI taxonomy): Bacteria > Bacillati > Actinomycetota > Actinomycetes > Kitasatosporales > Streptomycetaceae > Streptomyces > Streptomyces sp. NPDC086787. Next base: position 255,318 of record NZ_JBIVBC010000001.1, read on the forward strand.
ATCAGGGCGACGCCCAGACCCGCGCCGACCAGTGCGACCAGCGTCGGGTTCTCCTCGGCCTGGTGGACGATGTCCGGCTCGTGTCCGGCCGTGCGCAGGGTGCGCACCAGCCAGTCGTGGCAGACCCGGCCGGGCGGCTGGCAGATCCACCGCTCACCGCCCAGGTCCTCCCGCCGTACCGCCGTACGCCCGGCGAACGGATGCCCCTCGGGCACCAGCAGATCGCACAGGTCGTCGCCGATGACCGCGTGTTCCAGGCCGGCCGGAGCGGGCAGTGGCGCGATGTCCCAGTCGTGGGCGACGGCGAGGTCGACGGCGCCCTTGGCGACCAGGTCGACGGAGAGGTCCGGGTCGACCTCGGTGAGCCTGACGTCGAGCGCGGGATGACGGTGCGCCAGTCCGGCCGTCACGGAGGGCATCAGCCCGCGCATGGCCGACGCGAACGCGGCGACGGACAGCCGCCCGGCGGGCACCCCGCGCCGCTCCTCCAGCTCGGTCTCGGCCCGCTCCACGATGGCCAGCAACTCCCGTGCGGTGGCGGCGAGCCGGTGCGCCTCGGGGGTGAGCCGCACCCCGCGCCCCTCGCGTTCCAGGAGCACGGTCCTGGTCTCCCGTTCCAGCTTGGCGATCTGCTGCGACACGGCCGACGGGGTGTATCCGAGCGCGGCGGCCGCGGCGCCGACGGTGCCGTGGACGGAGACCGCGTGCAGGGCGCGGAGACGCTGTAGATCGAGCACGACCCCTCCAACGATTAGCGTTGCTTCATCCAACCATGCAGAGAGATTCGCTGGTGCTTCACGGTCCCGGGACCTGATGCTCGATGTATGCGACCTTCCCACCTTGCCCTCGGCGTGCTCGTCGCCGCTGTCTGGGGCGTCAACTTCACCGTCATCGAGATCGGCCTCGGCCACTTCCCGCCCCTGCTCTTCTCGGCACTGCGCTTTCTGGTGGCGGCGATGCCCGCGGTCTTCTTCGTGGGCCGCCCGAAGACCGCGTGGAAGTGGATCTGCGCGGTGGGACTGACGCTGGGGGTCGCCAAGTTCGGGCTGCTCTTCGTCGGCATGGACGCGGGAATGCCGGCCGGACTCTCGTCGCTGGTGCTCCAGATCCAGGCGGTGTTCACGGCGGTCCTCGCCGCCGTGGTGCTCGACGAACGCCCCACCCCCGTGAAGCTCCTGGGCATGCTGGTGGCGCTGGGCGGCATCGGTGTCGCGGCGGTGGACGAGGGAACCTCGGGTCCGCTGGTCGCCTTCGCGCTCGTCGTCGCGGGAGCCGCCTGCTGGGGCGTCTCCAACGTCCTCACCCGCAAGGCGGCGCCGCCGGACGCGCTGAACTTCATGGTGTGGGTGAGCACGGTCCCGGTGCTGCCACTGCTGGGACTGTCGCTGCTGCTGGAGGGGCCGGGCGCCGACTACGACGCGCTGCGCGGCCTGGACTGGCAGGGCGCGGGCGCGCTGGTGTTCGTCGCCTGGGTCTCCACGGTGTTCGGCTTCGGCGCGTGGGGCTGGCTGCTGCGCCGTCACCCCGCGTCCACCGTGGCCCCCTTCTCCCTTCTGGTCCCGGTCTTCGGGATGTCGTCGGCGGCGCTGTTCCTCGGCGAGCCGATCAGCGCGCTGCGCTGGTGCGCCGCCGTACTGCTGGTCGGCGGGGTGGCGCTGACGTCGTTCGCGCGCGCTCCTCAGGCGGCGTCGCTGAGCAGCCGTCCCAGGTGGTCCCGGCCGGCGTCCAGCAGTTCCGCGAGCGACGGCGACGACTCGGCCGGGCGCCTCTCGTACTCCCAGCACAGCCAGCCCTCCCAGCCCTGCCGGGAGAGCACGTCCACGCACTCGGTGAGCGGCAGCACGCCCGCGCCGAGCGGCAGCGGGGCGGTGTCGTCGGCCGACGCGATGTCCTTGACCCGGACGTATCCGAGGAAGGGGGAGAGCGCCGCGTAGCTCTCCGAGGGCTGCTCACCACCCAGCCAGGTGTGCATCACGTCCCACACCGCGCCGACCTGACGGTGCCCGACCGGGCCGAGGACACGGATCACGTCGGCGCCGGTGGGGTGCGAGTCATGGGTCTCGAGAAGGATCCGCACATCGAGCGCGGACGCCTGCTCGGCGGCGGTGCCCAGCCGGCGGGCGGCGACGGCGTCGGCCTCGTCCCGGGACTGGCCGGGGGCGGCGCCGGGGAAGACCCGTAGGAAGGGGGCGCCCAGATCGTGCGCCAGGCCGAGAAGGGCACCCAACTCGTCGAGCACCGGGGCGTCGTCGCCCGGCGCCGCGACCCGTGTGTCCGAGGCGAGCCCCACGATCTCGGTTCCCGCCGCCCGGAACGCGGCCGCCACATCCGCCCGTTCCGCCGCCCCGAGCCCGGGATGGACCGGCTCCTTCGGATGGGCGCGCAACTCGACGCCGTGGTAGCCGTGCTCGGCGGCGAGCGCCAGGACCTCCGGTACGGGCAGGCCGGGGACACCGAGGGTGGAGAAGGCGAGCTTCATGTCTACGGACCCTACTCGTCACCCGCCCGGGACGGAGCGGTACACGTTCACGTTTCAGGGACGCGGCACCCCGGAGGAGCCGCGCGCCATCAGTTCCCCGCGCACCGTCGCGAGCCCGCCGGGCGGCGGCTCCTCACGGCCCGTCGCGATACGGCCGGCCCGTGCTCCGGCCTCGGCCAGCGGCAGCCGTACGGTGGTGAGGGACGGTACGACGTCGAGGCTGAAGGGCAGGTCGTCGAAGCCGGCCACCGAGACGTCCTCGGGAATGCGCAGGCCCAGGTCGCGAAGGGCGGCACAGGCGCCCAGCGCGAGGGAGTCGTTCGCGGCCACCACCGCGGTCAGGGACGGATCCCGGAGCAGCAGTTCCCGGGCCGCGTCGTAGCCCGACCGTCGGTCGCAGCCGCCGTGCACGGTCCAGCGCGGGTCCTCCGCCACATCCGCCGCGCCGAGCGCCGCCCGGTGTCCCGCCAGCCGGTGCCGGGTGGCGGTCCACTCCCCGGGGCCCGCGATGTAGCCGAGCCGGCGATGGCCGAGGCCGAGCAGATGCTCCGTCAGCCGCCGGGCGCCGCCCAGGTTGTCGAAGGCGAGGGTGACCGCCCCGGTGCCGGTGGCCGGCGGGCGTCCGCACAGCACCACCCGGGTGCCGGCCTCCGTCAGCTTCCGGATCTTGGCGCACACGGCCGCGGTGTGCGTCTCGTCCTCCGCGACCGCGCCCGTCATGATCACGGCCGCGGCGCGCTGCCGCTGCAGCAGGGTCAGATAGGTCAGTTCACGCGCGGGCGCACCCCCGGTGTTGCAGACGACGGCGAGCCGCTCCCCGCCCGCGCGGCCGCCGGGGCCGCCGATCTCGTGCTGGATGGCGCTCGCCATGACTCCGAAGAAGGGGTCCGCGATGTCGTCGACGAGGATGCCCACGAGATCCGAGGTCGCCGCGGCCAGTGCGCTCGCCGGGCCGTTGAGGACGTAGTCCAGTTCGTCCACTGCCCGCAGCACCCGCTCGCGCGTGGCGGTGGCCACCGGGTAGTTGCCGTTCAGCACGCGCGACACCGTCGCGGGCGAGACCTGGGCGCGAGCCGCCACGTCCGCCAGGGTCACCGTCATGTCGTCGTCCTCCGGTCACGCTTCGACGTCGTCCACAGCCCGCGCACAGGACACGGTGAGCAGACACTACGGCCCGAAAACGGCGGCGGCGGAAAAAAGTCGGGATTCCCGTGCAACCCTTCTGCCGCCAGACGTGTCGTATTCGGAGTCAGGGCCCTGGAGGGGAATTCCGGGGGGGATTCGGGGGGTTCTGGCACGGAGGGGAGAAGCAGAGGGGGCTCGGTCCGCGGACCGGGCCCCCTCGAAGCTGTCCGGGGCCGGTCGCTGTCAGCCCCCGGCGGTACCGTCGGACCATGTCCAACCAGGCGGGGAACCCCCCGGGCGAACGACGGCTCGCCACCCTCGAAGGCGTACTCGAACGCATCACGTACGCGAACGAGGAGAACGGCTACACGGTCGCCCGGGTCGACACCGGCCGGGGCGCCGGAGACCTGCTCACCGTCGTCGGCGCGCTGCTCGGCGCCCAGGTGGGGGAGTCGCTGCGGATGGAGGGCCGCTGGGGCTCACACCCGCAGTACGGCAAGCAGTTCACCGTCGAGAACTACACCACCGTGCTGCCCGCCACCGTCCAGGGCATCCGCCGCTATCTGGGATCCGGACTGGTCAAGGGCATCGGACCGGTCTTCGCCGACCGGATCACCCAGCACTTCGGCCTGGACACCCTGCGGATCATCGAGGAGGAGCCGAAGCGCCTCGTCGAGGTCCCCGGCCTCGGCCCCAAGCGCACCGCGCGGATCGCGGACGCCTGGGAGGAGCAGAAGGCGATCAAGGAGGTCATGCTCTTCCTCCAGACGGTGGAGGTCTCCACGTCCATCGCCGTGCGCATCTACAAGAAGTACGGCGACGCCTCGATCTCGGTCGTGAAGAACCAGCCGTACCGGCTGGCCTCCGACGTCTGGGGCATCGGCTTCCTCACCGCCGACAAGATCGCCCAGTCCGTCGGCATCCCGCACGACAGCCCCGACCGGGTCAAGGCCGGACTTCAGTACGCGCTCTCCCAGTCCGCCGACCAGGGGCACTGCTTCCTGCCCGAGGAACGGCTCATCGCCGACGCGGTGAAGCTGCTCCAGGTCGACACCGGGCTGGTCATCGAGTGCCTCGCCGAACTGGCGGAACCCGCCGAGGACGGATCCGAACCCGGTGTCGTACGGGAGAAGGTCCCCGGACCCGACGGCGACGGCGGCGACCCCGTCACCGCCGTCTACCTCGTCCCCTTCCACCGTGCCGAACTCTCCCTCTCCGCCCAGCTGCTGCGGCTGCTGCGCACCGGCGAGGACCGCATGCCCGGCTTCAGGGACGTGGCCTGGGACAAGGCGCTGGGCTGGCTCGAGCGGCAGACCGGCGCCGACCTCGCGCCCGAGCAGGAGGCGGCGGTCAGGCTGGCGCTGACCGAGAAGGTCGCCGTCCTCACCGGCGGCCCCGGCTGCGGCAAGTCCTTCACGGTCCGCTCGATCGTGGAGCTGGCCCGTGCCAGGAAGGCGAAGGTCGTGCTCGCCGCGCCCACCGGCCGTGCCGCCAAGCGTCTTTCCGAACTGACCGGCGCCGAGGCGTCCACCGTCCACCGGCTTCTCGAACTCAAGCCGGGCGGTGACGCGGCGTACGACCGGGACCGCCCGCTGGACGCCGACCTGGTCGTCGTGGACGAGGCGTCCATGCTGGATCTGCTGCTCGCCAACAAGCTGGTCAAGGCGGTGGCTCCGGGCGCCCATCTGCTGTTCGTGGGCGACGTGGACCAGTTGCCCAGCGTCGGCGCGGGGGAGGTGCTCCGGGACCTGCTGGCCGACGGCAGCCCGATCCCGTCGGTCCGCCTCACCCGGGTCTTCCGGCAGGCACAGCAGTCGGGGGTGGTGACGAACGCGCACCGGATCAACGCGGGGCAGCATCCGCTCACCGACGGGATGAAGGACTTCTTCCTGTTCGTCGAGGACGACACGGAGGAGACCGGCCGCCTCACCGTGGACGTGGCCGCCCGCCGTGTCCCGGCCCGCTTCGGGCTCGACCCGCGCCGGGATGTGCAGGTGCTCGCGCCCATGCACCGCGGCCCGGCCGGCGCGGGCACCCTGAACGGTCTGCTCCAGCAGGTCATCACCCCCGGCCGCCCCGACCTGCCGGAGAAGCGGTTCGGCGGCCGGGTCTTCCGCGTCGGCGACAAGGTCACCCAGATCCGCAACAACTACGAGAAGGGTGAGAACGGCGTCTTCAACGGCACCGTCGGTGTGGTCACCTCGCTCGACCCCGTGGAACAGCGCCTGACGGTCCTGACGGACGAGGACGAGGAAGTGCCGTACGAGTTCGACGAACTGGACGAACTGGCGCACGCCTACGCGGTGACCATCCACCGCTCGCAGGGCAGTGAATATCCCGCCGTGGTGATCCCGGTCACCACCGGGGCGTGGATGATGCTCCAGCGGAACCTGCTCTACACGGCGGTCACCCGCGCCAAGCAGCTCGTCGTCCTCGTCGGCTCGCGCAGGGCGATCGGTCAGGCGGTGCGCACGGTGTCGGCGGGACGGCGCTGCACTGCGCTGGACTTCAGGCTCGACCGGGGCGATTTCGGGCGCTGAGAGCTCCGATTCCGGGCTCCTGGGGCTCTGCCGGAGTGTGATCCAAAAAAATGATCGATCAAATGAGTCGTGAAGGTCACAGAGCACTTCCAGATGGGGGGACAACCGGGCAGGATGAGCAGGTTGGCGGCACTGAGTGCCGCCGATGGGCCTAATGGTCGACCCCGAGTGCACTCTCCTGAGCCAAATGGGGGATGGTAGAGACAGTCAGGGCACCTCGAAGATGAGGCACTACGTCGGTGAGGGAAGACGTGAGCGACAACTCTGTAGTACTGCGGTACGGCGACGGCGAGTACACCTACCCGGTGATCGACAGCACCGTCGGCGACAAGGGCTTCGACATCGGGAAGCTCCGCGCCCAGACCGGTCTGGTGACCCTGGACAGCGGGTACGGCAATACGGCCGCGTACAAATCCGCCATCACCTACCTCGACGGCGAGGCGGGCATCCTCCGCTACCGCGGCTACCCGATCGAGCAGCTGGCGGAGCGCTCCACCTTCCTTGAGGTGGCGTACCTGCTGATCAACGGCGAGCTGCCGACGGTCGACGAACTGACCTCGTTCCAGAACGAGATCACGCAGCACACCCTGCTGCACGAGGATGTCAAGAACTTCTATCGGGGCTTCCCGCGCGACGCCCACCCGATGGCCATGCTGTCGTCGGTCGTCTCGGCGCTGTCCACGTTCTACCAGGACAGCCACAACCCGTTCGACGAGAAGCAGCGCAACCTCTCCACGATCCGGCTGCTCGCCAAGCTTCCGACGATCGCGGCCTACGCGTACAAGAAGTCGATCGGTCACCCGTTCGTCTACCCGCGCAACGACCTCGGCTACGTCGAGAACTTCCTCCGCATGACCTTCTCGGTCCCGGCGCAGGAGTACGACCTCGACCCGACCGTGGTCTCCGCCCTCGACAAGCTGCTCATCCTGCACGCCGACCACGAGCAGAACTGCTCGACCTCCACGGTCCGCCTGGTGGGCTCGTCGCAGGCCAACATGTTCGCGTCGATCTCGGCCGGCATCAACGCGCTGTGGGGTCCGCTGCACGGCGGCGCCAACCAGTCCGTGCTGGAGATGCTGGAAGGCATCCGGGACGCGGGCGGTGACGTCGACAGCTTCATCCGCAAGGTGAAGAACAAGGAGGACGGCGTCCGCCTGATGGGCTTCGGCCACCGGGTCTACAAGAACTTCGACCCGCGCGCCAAGATCATCAAGGCCGCCGCGCACGACGTCCTGTCGGCCCTCGGCAAGTCCGACGAGCTGCTGGACATCGCCCTGAAGCTGGAGGAGCACGCGCTCTCCGACGACTACTTCGTCTCGCGCAGCCTCTACCCGAACGTCGACTTCTACACCGGCCTGATCTACCGGGCCATGGGCTTCCCGACCGAGATGTTCACGGTCCTCTTCGCCCTGGGGCGCCTCCCGGGCTGGATCGCCCAGTGGCACGAGATGATCAAGGAGCCCGGCTCCCGCATCGGCCGCCCGCGCCAGATCTACACCGGCGTGGTCGAGCGCGACTTCGTGCCGGTCGAGGAGCGCTGACAGCTCCGGTCCGGCCACAGGCGCCCGATCGTCCGTCGCCCTGTCGGGGCGGGGACGGCCGGGCGCCTTTTGTCTTGGCCGGGTGCGGCAGAAGACTTGTCCTGGCCGACTTGTCCTGGCCGGGCACAGCAGAAGGCGCCCCGGTGCGTCAGTCCCCCCACGGGCCGACGACCAGGGCGCCTTCCCGTGTCCCGGTGCGGATTCCCCCCACGGGATCCGGCCGGGCGCCTGAGAGGACAGCGCCTGAATCGCTGTCGTGAGTGCGGCGGGCAGAGCCCGCCGCACTCCGTCGTGCTTCAGTGATGCGGTGCGACCTGCCGGGACCCGTACCGATCGGGAGGGCCGCTCAAAGCTTCCCGAAGTACGCGCCCCGGCAACGCATCTCTGAGGAGGTCCCCCAAGACATCCCCAGATGTCAGCCGGCGCCCCCCAAGACGCTGTCTGACACCGCCAACTTAGACCTTCGAACCCCTTCGATGGTTACGTTCACATCACTGTGATCTGCGTCTCTTGCATATGTCCGTTAGATGCGCAAGAGCGTCGATAGCGTGATCGACCCCCAGGCGTAAGGATGATGCGCGAGCCTTGTGAAGAGCTTATGTGAGGCGCGCGTTGGACTCCAGGGGGACTCCGAGATCTACCGCGAAGTACTGCCGTGACTTCAGCGGAACGTTCGCAGCCGCAGACTGTTCGTCACCACGAACACGGAGGAGAAGGCCATCGCCGCCCCCGCGATCATCGGGTTCAGCAGCCCGGCCGCGGCCAGCGGCAGCGCTGCCACGTTGTACCCGAAGGCCCACACCAGGTTGCCCTTGATCGTGGCCAGCGTCCGCCGGGCGAGCCGGATCGCGTCCGCGGCCACCCGCAGATCCCCGCGCACCAGCGTCAGATCGCCCGCCTCGATCGCCGCGTCCGTCCCCGTCCCCATCGCGAGGCCGAGATCGGCGGCGGCCAGCGCGGCCGCGTCGTTCACGCCGTCACCGACCATCGCCACGGTCCGCCCCTCGCGCTGCAATCGCCGTACGACGTCGACCTTGTCCTCGGGCAGCACCTCGGCGATCACCTCGTCGATCCCCACGGCACCCGCCACTGTCTCGGCCGCCGCCCGGTTGTCCCCGGTCAGCAGCACCGGCGTGAGCCCGAGCCCGCGCAGCGCGGCCACCGCTTCGGCACTGGTCTCCTTGACGGTGTCGGCCACGGCGAGGACGCCGCGCGCCCGACCGTCCCAGCCGGCCACAACGGCCGTGAAACCGCGGCTCTCGGCCTCCTGCCGGGCGCGGGCCAACTCCTCCGGGAGCACGTCGAACAGCCGCCCCACGGCCACCTCGCGGCCCGCCACACGCCCGCGTACGCCCCGCCCGGGCACATTCTCGAAGCGCTCGACGTCCGGCAGCGGGCCGACCCGCTCCTCGGCACCGGCGGCGACCGCCCGGGCGACCGGATGCTCGGAGGCGTGCTCCAGGGCGCCCGCGAGCCGCAGCAGCTCCTCCGTGTCGGTGTCCTCGGCTGCGTGGACCTCCTGGAGGGTCATCCGGCCGGTGGTGACCGTGCCGGTCTTGTCGAGGACGACCGTGTCGACGCGGCGCGTGGACTCCAGGACCTCCGGACCCTTGATGAGGATGCCGAGCTGCGCGCCCCGGCCCGTGCCGACCATCAGCGCGGTGGGCGTGGCGAGGCCCAGCGCGCACGGGCAGGCGATGATCAGTACGGCGACGGCGGCGGTGAAGGCGGCCACGCTGTCGCCGGTGACGGCGAGCCACACGCCGAACGTGCCCAGGGCGATGAGGATGACCACGGGCACGAACACCGCCGAGACCCGGTCGGCCAGCCGCTGCACCTCGGCCTTGCCGTTCTGCGCGTCCTCCACCAGCTTGGCCATCCGGGCGAGCTGGGTGTCCGCGCCGACCCGGGTCGCCTCGACGACCAGCCGGCCCCCGGCGTTGACGGTCGCGCCGGTCACGGCGGAGCCGGGCGCCACGTCCACCGGCACGGACTCCCCGGTCAGCATGGACGCGTCGACCGCGGAGACCCCCTCGACCACGGTGCCGTCGGTGGCGATCTTCTCGCCGGGCCGTACGACGAACCGGTCCCCGACGACCAGCGAGGCCACCGGCACCCGCACCTCACGGCCGTCCCGCAGGACGGCGACGTCCTTGGCGCCGAGCTCCATCAGCGCGCGCAGCGCGGCCCCGGCACGCCGCTTGGAGCGGGCCTCCAGATAGCGGCCCAGGAGGATCAGGGCCACCACTCCGGCGGCGACCTCCAGATAGATCGTGGACGCGCCGTCCATGCGCGAGACGGTGAACCGGAACTCGTCGTGCATCCCGGGCATGCCCGCGTCGCCGAGGAACAGCGCCCACAGCGACCAGCCGAAGGCGGCCAGCGTGCCCACCGAGACCAGCGTGTCCATGGTCGCGGCGCCGTGCCGGGCGTTGGTCCACGCGGCCCGGTGGAAGGGCAGCCCGCCCCAGACTACGGCCGGTGCCGCGAGGGTGAGCGCGAGCCACTGCCAGTTGTCGAACTGGAGCGCCGGGACCATGGACAGCAGCACGACCGGGACGGCGAGGAGCGCGGTGACCAGCAGACGCTGGCGCAGTGCGGTGAGTTCGGGGTCCGCGGCGTCGTGTCCCCGTGCTGCCGCGTCGGCGTCGGCTTCGGGCCGTTCGGCCGGTTCGGGCTGCGGCGGCGGGGGTTCCTCGGCCGTGTAGCCGGTCTTCACGACGGTGGCGATCAGGTCGGAGACGGCGACGCCGTGCGGGTACGAGACCTTCGCCTTCTCCGTCGCGAAGTTCACCGTGGCGGTGACGCCGTCCAGCCGGTTGAGCTTGCGCTCGACCCGGGAGGCGCAGGAGGCACAGGTCATGCCGCCGATCAACAGTTCGACCTCGGAGGTCTCGGCCGCTATGGGTGCCGCTGCCGGCGTCTGTGCGGTGGTGCTGGTCATGTCCGGACTCCAGACATCGGACCGGACCGCGCGGAGTCAGTATGAGCTGGTCGGCGCGACCTGGTCGGGGAATTGGGTGGTGGCCCCGCCCGGCGTGCCGGGCGCCGGGCTCAGGCCCGCCCGACGAGCTCGAAGCCGGCCTCGTCGACGGCGGCGCGGACGGCCTCCTCGTCGAGCGGGGCGGCCGAGACCACGGTGACCTCGCCGGTGGACGCGACGGCCTGCACCGAGCCGACGCCGGGGATCTCGGCGATCTCGCCGGACACGGAACCCTCGCAGTGCCCGCAGCTCATCCCGCTCACCTTGAAGACGGTGGTGACGGAGCCCGCGGTGTCGATCTGGGCGGTCATGTGGTTCTCCTCGTCGAGGCGTGTGGGGCCTGCGGGACCCACGGTGGGGCACCGCATCTCTTCACACTATACCCCTAGGGGGTATTCATCCAAGGGATGCCGGCCGTGGCGACGGGCCGGAAGCCGCCGTTCGGACGAGAGGCGCGCGGGGTGCGAGAGAGGGGAGTGGTGCGTGAGATGCAGCGGGGAGAGGTGCGAGAGATGCGAGGGGTGGGCGGAGTGCGCCGGGGGGGCGATGGGACCCCGGCTGCGGGCGGTCCTAGCCCTGGCGGTCGCCGCCCGTGAGCTGGATCTCGCCGAGCCGGTCCCCGACCAACGGCTCCAGGTAGCGGATGAGGACGTGCTTTATCTCCTGGATGTACGCCGCGCGCTCGGCGCCCTCGTGGATGAGGACCAGCTCCAGTCCCGCCTTGTAGATGCCGAGGCAGACCTGTGCCGTGCGGGTGACCTCGGTGCCGGGCGTGTCCGGGAGGACCGAGGCGAGCAGCTCCTCGATGCGGGCGATCAGGGCGGCGTGCAGCGCGTCGTGCTCCTCCGCGATCCGGCCGGGGATGTCGGGGCCGTGCATCAGTGCGAAGAAGACGGGGTGCTCGGTGTTGAAGGCGATGAAGCGGTCGACGGCCGCGGAGACGGCCTCGTGCAGCGGTGTGGCCGGGTCGACCGGTGCGAGCGCCTCGCCGTAGGTCTCGCGCATCTCGTGCATGAGCCGGTCGCCCAGCTCGATCGCGAGCGCCTCCTTGTTCGGGAAGAACTGGTAGAGCGTGCCCGGGGAGACGCCCGCCTCGCGGGCGATGGCGTTGGTGCTGGCCGCCGTGTAGCCGGTCGCGCAGAAGACGGTGGCCGCGGCCTCCAGCAGCTGTGCGATGCGACGTTCGCCGCGGGCCTGGCGGCGGCGCGGCTGTTCCTTCCCGGGCGTTTCGGGCACGTGTCATCCCCAGCTTCCGAGGGCGGTTGACAAACGCGAGCGACCACTCGCATTCTGGTGAAACGCGAGCGATCTCTCGTGTTTGTCAGTCTATGGCAATGGCTGATCCATGCTGCCTGCCTGCTTGTGGCACGGGTCAGGTGTGAAGGGGACATCGCGCGATGACCGAAGTCAACAGGCCACTCCGGGTCGGAGGGTGGACCCGCTTCGTGACCGCCCGGCCGCGGCTGTCGCTGCTCGCCGCCCTGGTGCTCACCGTGCTCGCCGTGCTGGCCGGCAGCGACGTCGCCGACCGCCTCGGCAGCGGCGGCTGGGAGGACCCGGCCGCCGACTCCACCTATGCGACCAAGGCGTTGGAGCGCGAGTTCCCGGACTCCCAGCCCAACCTCCTGCTGCTCGTCGACTCCGGCTGGGCCACCGTCGACGACCCGGCGGTCGCCGCCCGCGCGCGCAGCCTCGCTGAGCGCCTGTCCCGCGAGAAGGGCGTGGTGGGTGTCGGCTCCTACTGGCAGGCCGCCCCCCAGGCGGCTCCCGCCCTGCGCGCGAAGGACGGCCACGAGGCGCTGATCGCCGCCCGCATCACGGGCGACGAGAAGACGATGGGCGAGACGCTGGACCGCATGGCGCCGCACTACCGAGGGGCGCAGGGTCCGGTGCGGGTGAAGGTCGGTGGCATCGTGGCAGTCCGGCACGACATGCAGACGATCATCAAGGAGGACCTGACCAAGGCCGAACTGATCGCGCTTCCGGTGACGCTCGTACTGCTGGTGATGGTCTTCGGCAGCGCCGTCGCGGCCCTGCTGCCCCTCGGAATCGGCATCGTGGCCATCCTCGGCACCGACGCCGTACTGCGCGGCCTGACGGAGTTCACCGACGTCTCCGTCTTCGCGCTGAACCTCACCACGGCCATGGGCCTCGGCCTCGCCATCGACTACGCCCTCTTCATCGTCCGCCGCTTCCGCGAGGAACTGTCCGCGGGCACCGCCCCGTCCGCGGGCTCCCAGCCGGGTTCGAACAGGGCGGACGCCGTTCGGGCCGTCGCCGGCACACTGCGCACGGCAGGCCGCACCGTGCTCTTCTCCGCCCTCACGGTCGCCGTGTCCCTGGCGGCGATGCTGGTCTTCCCGCAGTACTTCCTGCGCTCCTTCGCCTACGCGGGCATAGCCGTCGTACTGCTGGCCGCCGCGGCAGCCCTGATCCTGCTCCCGGCCGCTCTCGTCCTGCTCGGCCACCGGGTGAACGCCCTTGACGTGCGCCGACTGCGGCGCCGCGGCGAGCCGTCCCGGGACTCCGCCGACTCCGGCGACTCCAGCCAGGAGGGCACCGCCTGGGCGCGCACGGCGGCCCTGGTGATGCGCCGCGCCCCGCTCTTCGCGATCGGCACCACGGCACTCCTGATCGTCCTCGGACTGCCCTTCCTGGGCGTGAGGTTCGGCACGGCGGACGACCGCCAGCTGCCCTCCGGCGCCGAGTCACGCGTAGTGCAGCAGCACATCCGGGACGGCTTCCCGGGCAGCCCCGGTGGCGGCCTCGAAATCCTGGCGGAGGGCAAGGCGACCAAGGCGCAGTACGCCGCCTATCGACAGCGTTTGGCAGCGCTGCCCGAGGCCGCCCAGGTCGACGGCCCGCTGGTGCGCGGCGAGTCGGCGTACTTCACGGTTCTGCCGAAGGGCGAGGCCGTGGGTGACGAGGCCCAGAACCTGGTGAGTGAACTCCGCGCGCTGGACGCGCCGTTCGACACCAAGGTGACCGGCACGGCAGCCGTCCTGGTCGACTCCAAGCACGCGATAGGCGAACGCCTGCCGTGGGCGGTCGCGTTCATCGCGATCGTCACCCTGCTCCTGGTCTTCCTGCTCACCGGCAGCGTGCTGATACCGCTCCAGGCCGTGGTCCTCAACGCGCTCAGCCTGACGGCGATGTTCGGTGCGGTGGTCTGGGTCTTCCAGGACGGCCACCTCTCCGGACCGCTCGACTTCACCAGCTCCGGCTCCATCGAGACCACCCTGCCCGTCCTGATGTTCTGCGTCGCCTTCGGCCTCTCCATGGACTACGGCGTCTTCCTCCTCTCCCGCATCAAGGAGGAGTACGACCGCACGGGCGACCACAACGAGGCGGTCCGCCACGGGCTGCAGCGCACGGGCGGACTGATCACCGCGGCGGCCGTCATCCTCGCCGTCGTCATGGTCGCGATAGGCAACTCGCGGGTCACCAGCACCAAGATGCTAGGCCTCGGCATCGCGCTGGCCACCATCATGGACGCGATGGTCGTCCGCAGCCTCCTGGTCCCGGCCATCATGCGCCTCACCGGCCGCGCCACTTGGTGGGCCCCCGCCCCACTGCGCCGCTTCCACCGCCGATTCGGCCTGACCGAGGGCGAGTCGTCCCCGGCCGTAGCCGACGACCACGCCCGCGACAAGGCGGCGGCGCACAGCTAGGTCGTTGCACGGAGCGGAATCAGTGTGATGCACGGGCCGGTGTGAACGGCCCGTGCATCCGCGTCCGAGCCGGGGGGCGATCCGGGCGCGATCCGGGGGCAGTTGTCCCGCCCGGGCTCCCGTCTCAGGGGCGCTCCCGCCCCCGCCCCCGGTTGCCCGGCCGGGAGGCGACCCAGGTGCGGACCGTGTCGGCGTACCAGTAGGGCTTGCCGCCCTCCACATGGTCGGGCGGGGGAAGCAGCCCGTGCTTGCGGTAGGACCGCACGGTGTCGGGCTGGACCCGGATGTGTGCCGCGATCTCCTTGTAGGACCAGAGTCTTCGGTCGGTCATGAACCGCACCTCCCTGCGCGCGCCGCCGCGCTGGCGATCACCAAGTCTGTGTCCGGTGAACGACGGAGAGTGAGCGGGGGCAAGTGGCTGTCGCCCGGGTGTGACCGAGGGACCGCGTACACGTGACGTATGTGACGGGAGGGAGGCGTTTGTGACGGAGTCGTCACAAACCGGCACCGCATCTAGTCCGAATGTCCGGACAAAATGTTGACAGGGTTACGGGTACAGGACTACAAACCGGGGAAGAGCCGTGACGAAGGGAAGCCGATGGCGTACGACCTGATCACCATGGGGCGGATCGGAGTGGACCTCTATCCGCTCCAGACCGGTGTCCCGCTCGCCCAGGTGTCGTCCTTCGGCAAGTTCCTCGGCGGGTCCGCCACCAACGTCGCCGTCGCCGCGGCCCGCCTGGGCCGGCGCACGGCGGTCGTCACCCGCACCGGGGACGACGCCTTCGGCGCCTATCTGCACGAGGCCCTGCGCGGCTTCGGGGTCGACGACCGCTGGGTCACCCCGGTCCCCGGACTGCCCACCCCGGTCACCTTCTGCGAGGTCTTCCCGCCGGACGACTTCCCGCTGTACTTCTACCGGCAGCCCAAGGCGCCCGACCTGGAGATCGACGCCCGTGACCTGGACCTCGGCGCCATCCGCGAGGCGGCCGCGTTCTGGGTCACCGGCACGGGCCTGAGCGAGGAGCCCAGCCGCACGGCGACCCTCGCCGCCCTGGCCCACCGGGCCAAGTCCGGTACGACGGTCTTCGACCTCGACTGGCGCCCCATGTTCTGGGCCGACCCCGACGCGGCCCGCCCCTTCTACGCCGAGGCCCTGCGGCACGCCACCGTGGCCGTCGGCAACCTGGACGAGGTCGAGGTCGCCACCGGGACCCGTGAACCCCACGCCGCGGCCCGCGCGCTGCTGGACACCGGAGTCGAACTCGCCGTCGTCAAGCAGGGCCCCGCGGGAGTGCTCGCCCTGGACCGCCGGGGCGGGTCGGCCGAGGTGCCGCCGCTGCCGGTCGACGTCCTCAACGGCCTCGGCGCCGGTGACGCCTTCGGCGGCTCCCTGTGCCACGGCCTGCTGGCCGGCTGGGACCTGGAGAAGATCATGCGGCACGCCAACGCGGCCGGCGCGATCGTCGCCTCCCGGCTGGAATGCTCCTCCGCGATGCCCACCCCGGACGAGGTGGCCGCCGCCCTCGCCGCCGGAGCGGTGCGATGAGGGCCGGCCGGGTGGGCGGCACCCACCGGGGCAGCGGGCCGGGCGACGACGGCGTCGGGCACCCGCGCGTCGACGTCCCCGCCCTGGTCCGCACCCGCACCCACCACCCCGAGGCGATCGCCGAGGCCGCCGCCCGCCGCCCGCGCAGGCCGCTGCTCGCCGAGGACGGCCGCCTGATGATCGTCGCCGCCGACCACCCGGCCCGCGGCGCCCTCGGGGTCGGCGACCGCAGGCTCGCCATGGCCAACCGCGCCGACCTCCTCGAACGCCTCTGCCTGGCGCTGTCCCGCCCCGGCGTCGACGGCGTACTCGCCACCGCCGACATCCTGGACGACCTGCTGCTGCTCGGCGCGCTCGACCACAAGGTGGTCATGGGCTCGATGAACCGCGGCGGCCTCCAGGGCGCGCGCTACGAACTGGACGACCGGTTCACCGGCCACCGCGCCGAGGACATCGAGCGGCTCGGCTTCGACGCGGGCAAACTGCTGTTGCGCATCGACTACGACGACCCGGGCTCCCTGGCCACCCTGGAGTCCGCCGCCCGCGCCGTGGACGACATGGCCGCACGCCGACTGCCCGTGTTCGTCGAGCCGTTCATCAGCCGCCGGACCCCCGAGGGGAAGGTGATGAACGACCTGTCCGCCGAAGCGGTCACCCGTTCCATCGCCATCGCCTCCGGTCTCGGCGGCAGTTCGGCCTACACCTGGCTGAAGGTGCCGGTCACCGACAACCCCGACGACATGGCCGAGGTCATGGCGGCCTCGACGCTCCCCGCCGTACTCCTCGGCGGTGATGTCGGGGACTCGCCCGGGAACCAGGACGCGGCCTACGAGAAGTGGCGCGGCGCCCTGCACCTCCCCACCGTGCGCGGCCTGGTGGTCGGCCGCTCACTGCTGTACCCGGCGGACGACGACGTGGCCGCCGCCGTGGACACCGCCGTCGGACTGCTGTGAGGGCCGTATGACCAGCACTGACCCACACCTGCGCAACGGCTCGACCGCGGGCCCCCAGTACGTGCTCGACATCGGCCCCGAACGTGCCGGATGGACCCACAGCAGCCTGCGGGTCGTCGAACTCGAACCGAACGGCACGCATGTCTTCACCACCGGGGACAGTGAATGGATCGTGCTTCCGCTGAGCGGTGGCTGTACCGTCCGGACGGAAGGATCGGAGTTCCAACTCCTGGGTAGGGAAAGCGTGTTCGGTGAGGCGTCCGACTTCGCCTACGCGCCCCGCGACGCCCGGGTCCAGATCGCCTCCGGCGCGGGAGGCCGCTTCGCCCTGGCAGGAGCGAAGTGCGAGCGACGACTCCCCGCCCGCTACGGTCCCGCGCCGGAGGTTCCCGTCGAGGTGCGCGGCAGCGGCAACTGCTCGCGCCGCGTCCGCAACTTCGCCTCCGCCGACGCCTTCGAGTGCGACCGGCTGATCGCCGTCGAGGTGATCACACCCGGCGGCAACTGGTCCTCGTACCCGCC
Source organism: Streptomyces sp. NPDC086787 (assembly GCF_044745865.1). NCBI lineage: Bacteria > Bacillati > Actinomycetota > Actinomycetes > Kitasatosporales > Streptomycetaceae > Streptomyces > Streptomyces sp. NPDC086787. The sequence goes on from NZ_JBIVBC010000001.1 coordinate 272,681, forward strand.
GCACAAGCACGACGAGCACCGGCCGGGCGTGGAGTCGCAGCTGGAGGAGATCTACTACTTCGAGATCGACGGCCCGAACGGCTTCGGCTACCAACGCGTGTTCCCCTCCCGACCGGGCGGCACCGACGTGCTCGCCGAGGTCCGCTCCGGAGACGCCGTCCTCGTACCCGACGGATGGCACGGCCCGTCGATCGCCCAGCCCGGACACGACATGTACTACCTGAACGTCATGTCCGGACCGGGCGAGACCCGGGAGTGGCGGATCTGCTTCCACCCCGATCACACGGAGGGCTACCGATGACCCCGACGACGCAGACCCCGACGACGAGGCTCACGGTCGCTCAGGCGCTCGTCCGGTTCCTGTCGGCCCAGTACACCGAGCGCGACGGCGTACGCCATCGGCTGATCGGCGCCACCTGGGGCATCTTCGGCCACGGCAACGTCGCCGGGATCGGGCAGGCGCTCGTCGAGTACGGCGACGCCATGCCGTTCCACCAGGGCCGCAACGAGCAGTCCATGGTGCATGCGGCCGTCGGCTACGCCCGCCAGTCCAACCGTCTGTCCACGCACGCGGTGACCACCTCCATCGGCCCCGGCGCGACCAACCTGGTCACCGGCGCCGCCCTCGCCACGGTCAACCACCTGCCCGTCCTGCTGCTGCCGGGCGACGTCTTCGCCGCCCGGCCCGCCGACCCGGTGCTGCAACAGCTCGAAGTCCCCTACGCGGGCGATGTGTCGGTCAACGACTGCCTGCGGCCGGTGTCCCGCTACTTCGACCGGATCACCCGCCCCGAGGCCCTGATCCCGGCCGCCCTCCAGGCGATGCGGGTGCTCACCGACCCCGTCGACACCGGAGCCGTCACCCTCGCCCTCCCGCAGGACGTGCAGGCGGAGGCGTACGACTGGCCGGACGCGTTCTTCGCCGAACGCGTGTGGCGCGTACGTCGGCCGGGCGCCGACCCCGCCGAACTCACCGAAGCGGTGCGGCTGGTCCGGGCGGCGAAGCGGCCGCTGGTGATCGCCGGCGGCGGCGTCCACCACAGCCGCGCCGAGGACACGCTCGCCGAGTTCGCCGCCGCCACCCGCATCCCGGTCGCCGCCACCCAGGCCGGCAAGGGCTCCCTGCGCTGGGACCACCCGCAGGACGTCGGCGGCATCGGCCACACCGGCACCGCCACCGCCGACGCGCTGGCCCGAAACGCCGACCTGGTGATCGGCGTCGGCACCCGGTACACCGACTTCACCACCGCCTCCGGCACCCTCTTCGAGAACCCGGACGTCCGCTTCCTCAACCTCAACATCGCGTCCTACGACGGCCACAAGCTGGCCGGCACCCCCCTGATCGCGGACGCCCGCAGCGGCCTGGCCGAGCTGGCCGAGGCGCTGTCACTGCACGCCCACCGGGCCACGGACGCCTACGTCGCCGAGTACACCGGGGACAAGGACCGCTGGGAGCGGCTCGTCGACGCGTGCTACGCGGCCGACGAACCGGACGCCCGCCCCACCCAGCTCCAGGTGCTCGGCGCGCTGGACGCCCTCGTCGACGAGACCGACATCCTGGTCAACGCGGCGGGTTCCCTCCCCGGTGACCTGCACAAACTGTGGCGGACCCGGTCCAGCGACCAGTACCACCTGGAATACGGGTACTCGTGCATGGGCTACGAGATCCCCGCCGCCATCGGTGTGCGGCTCGCCGCACCCGGCCGGACCGTGTGGGCCCTGGTGGGCGACGGGACCTATCTGATGATGCCCACGGAGATCGTCACCGCCGTGCAGGAAGGCGTGGCGATCAAGGTCCTGCTGCTGCAGAACCACGGGTACGCCTCGATCGGCGCGCTGTCCGAGTCCGTGGGCGGTGAGCGCTTCGGCACCGCCTACCGGTTCCGCGCCGAGGACGGCACCCATACGGGCGCCCCCCTGCCGGTCGATCTCGCCGCCAACGCGGCGAGCCTAGGCATGCGGGTGCTGCGCGCGAAAACCGTGCGGGACCTGCGGGCGGCGCTCGCCGAGGCGCGGGCCGCCGACACTCCCACATGTGTCTACGTGGAGACCGAAACGGCCGACACTGTGTCGGGCGCGCCTTCGGCACAGGCCTGGTGGGATGTTCCTGTGGCCGAGACCGCGACCCGAGCGTCCGCGGTCGAGGCACGTGAGCTGTACGAACGGCACGTCTCCACCCGACGCCGCCATCTGTGAAGGAGCAACCGGGCATGACGAAGATCGTCAACCACTGGATCGGCGGCAAGACCGTCGAAGGCGCGTCGGGTACGTACGGGCCGGTCACGGACCCGGCGACCGGCGCGGTCACCACGAAGGTCGCCTTCGCCTCCGTGGACGAGGTGGACGCGGCGGTGGCCGCCGCCAAGGACGCCTACGCCACCTGGGGCCAGTCCTCGCTGGCCCAGCGCACCTCGATCCTGTTCAAGTTCCGGGCACTGCTGGACGCCCACCGCGACGAGATCGCCGAGCTGATCACCGCCGAGCACGGCAAGGTGCACAGCGACGCCCTCGGTGAGGTGGCGCGCGGCCTGGAGATCGTCGACCTCGCCTGCGGCATCACCGTGCAGCTCAAGGGCGAGCTGTCGACGCAGGTCGCCAGCCGCGTCGACGTCGCCTCGATCCGGCAGCCGCTGGGCGTGGTCGCCGGCATCACGCCCTTCAACTTCCCGGCGATGGTCCCGATGTGGATGTTCCCGATCGCCATCGCGTGCGGCAACACCTTCGTGCTGAAGCCGTCCGAGAAGGACCCGTCGGCCGCGATGAAGATCGCCGAGCTGCTCGCCGAGGCCGGTCTGCCGGACGGCGTCTTCAACGTCCTCCACGGTGACAAGGTGGCCGTCGACCGCCTCCTGGAGCACCCGGACGTCAAGGCCGTGTCCTTCGTCGGCTCGACCCCGATCGCCCGCTACATCCACACCACCGCCTCCGCGAACGGCAAGCGCGTCCAGGCCCTGGGTGGCGCCAAGAACCACATGCTGGTGCTGCCGGACGCCGACCTGGACGCGGCCGCCGACGCCGCCGTCTCGGCGGCCTACGGCTCCGCGGGCGAGCGCTGCATGGCCATCTCCGCGGTCGTCGCGGTCGGCTCCATCGGCGACGAACTCGTGGAGAAGATCCGCGAGCGCGCCGAGAAGATCAAGATCGGCCCCGGCAACGACCCGTCCTCCGAGATGGGCCCGCTCATCACCAAGGTGCACCGCGACAAGGTGGCGTCCTACGTCACCGGCGCGGCGGCCGAGGGCTCCGAGGTGGTTCTGGACGGCACCGGCTTCACGGTGGACGGCTTCGAGGACGGCCACTGGATCGGCATCTCGCTGCTCGACAAGGTGCCGACCGGCGCCAAGGCGTACCAGGACGAGATCTTCGGCCCGGTGCTGTGCGTGCTGCGCGTGGACACCTACGAGGAGGGTGTCGCCCTCATCAACGCATCGCCGTTCGGCAACGGCACCGCGGTCTTCACCCGCGACGGCGGAGCCGCCCGCCGCTTCCAGCTGGAGATCGAGGCGGGCATGGTCGGCGTGAACGTGCCGATCCCGGTCCCGGTGGGCTACCACTCCTTCGGCGGCTGGAAGGACTCGCTCTTCGGCGACCACCACATCTACGGCAACGACGGCACGCACTTCTACACCCGCGGCAAGGTCGTCACCACGCGCTGGCCCGACCCGTCCGAGGCCCCCGCGGGCGTGGACCTGGGCTTCCCGCGCAACCACTGAGCCGGCGGTCCGGAGCCCCGCCCTCCCCTCGGGGGAGAGGACGGGGCGCCGCCGCGTCCGGGCTCAGCCCTGGCTCTTCTTCTGCTGCGCCTTGACCAGCTCGGTGAGGTCGCCGGTCTGCGAGGCAGGCGGGGCCTTCACCGCCACCGTCTGGCCGAACTTCTTGAAGTCCATGGTCACGGTGGCCGCGCCCAACTTCTCCTTCAGGCGGACCGGCAGGTCCTTGCCGTTCACCCAGATGTCCATGACCATCGAGCCGTTGGCGCCGGTCATCTGGTTCAACATGTTGCCCTGGTCGCCGTAGACGTCCTTGAACTTGCCCATCTGGTCCGCCTTGATCACGGCGTGGTAGTGGGTCGTGCTCTGCCCGTCGACGGTCTCCTTGCCGAGGTCGTCGACGTCACTCGCGTACTTGAGGGCCTTCATGGAGGCCACCGGGCTGCCGCCGCCGGTGCTCCCGGCCATCGCCTGCTTGCCCTTGTCGCCGAACACCGCCGAGCCGTCGATCTTCATCCACTCCTTGCCCTTGAGGGGGCCGGAGGGCTGCGGGTCGACGTCGTAGTAGTAGGCGCCGTCCACGAAGAGCATGCGGACCTTGGGGGAGCTGGTCAGGGTCTGCATCTGGGCGGCCCTGGTGTCCATGTCGACGTCGAAGGCGAAGCCACGGCCCCAGGAGTAGGTGCCGTCCATGCTGATCGGGCCGGTGCCGGTGCCCAGGTCGGTGCTCATCGTCACCTCGGCCGAGCCGAGGTTCTGCGTGCGGTCGGTCGCCCGGGTCAGCGCCGCCATGATCTTGTCGTCGGCGTTGTCCACGGCCTTGGCCGCCGTCTTTGCGCCCTCGGTGCTGCACGCGGAGGCCGCCACCAGAGCCGCCGCCGTGAATCCCACCCAGGCCGCAGTGTGCCGCAGCTTCATCTGTCCCCACCCCGTAGTTCTTGTGTGCTGTTGTGATGGTGTTCTTTATGACACAAGGACTCTAGCGGGCGCCTACGACAGGGGTGCGACGGTTTTTCCTGACGTTTTTTTGACGCCCGTACTGCGAATCTCGTATGGGCGATTCCGGGGAAGAGCTGAGGGAAACTGCCGATTTCGCGATCAAGGACGGCCTTCACCTACGGATTCCGTAGGTGAACACCCATTGACGCTTTGGTTTTCGTCGGGGTTCCATCAGCGCCGGGAGCAACTTGAAGAGATGCACGACGCGAACCGCCGGAGGCGATAGCGCTCCCGCCCGGACCACCGCCGCACGAGTCGATCGGAACCGCCGAATGACCGACACGCTCCGCCCCGTGCAGACCGCCGTCCTCCAGGACACCGCGCCCGCCGCACAGACCTCCGACAGCCCCCAGAAGCTCAAGCGTTCCATCGGCGTGGTCGGCGGCACCCTGCTGACGCTTTCGTGCGTCACACCGGCGTCCACGCTCTTCGTGGTGGTCCCCGACCTGTTCGGTTCCCTCGGCACCGCGACCGCCCTGACGATCGCCATCGGCTCCCTCCTCTGTATCGCCGTGGCGTTCTGCTACTCGGAGCTGGGCACCCTCATCCCCAGCGCGGGCGGCGAGTACGCCATGGTCTCCACGATGGCCGGGCGGCTGGCGGGCTGGCTGGTGTTCGTGCTCTCCCTGCTGGTCGTCATGATCGTGCCGCCGGTGATCGCCATGGGCACGGCCGACTACCTGGCCCCCCTCGTACACCTCGACCCGGCCCTGACCGGCGCCGGAGTGATGCTGCTGGCCACCCTGGCCGGCCTGCTCGACCTGCGCGCCAATGCCTGGATCACCGGCGTCTTCCTGGTCCTGGAGGTCATCGCCGCGGGCGTCGTGGCCCTGCTGGGCTTCACCCACAGCCACCGCGGGGCCGGAAGCCTGGTCTCCATGCAGGTGGCGGGCGGAAACGGGCACACGGACACCGTGACGGCCATGCTGGTCGTCTCCGGCCTCGCGATCGCCCTCTTCGTCACCCAGGGCTTCTCGACCGCCGTCTACCTCTCCGAGGAACTGGAGAACCCGCGTCGCAACGTCGCCCGCACGGTCCTCGCCACCCTCGCCATCTCCTCCGTGATCATCCTGGTCCCCGTCGTCGCCATCACCATGGGCGCCTCCGACCTCGAGGAGCTGACCGGCGGCGACATCAGCTCCATGGTCACCGCCTGGTCGAACTCGGCCGTCGGCACCTTCGTGAGCCTCTGCGTGGCCCTCGCGATCATCAACGCGGGCATCGTGATGGTCATCCAGAACTCGCGCGTCCTGTTCGCCTCGGCCCGCGACAAGGCCTGGCCCGAGCCGGTCAACAACGTCCTCGCCAAGCTCGGCCGCTTCGGCTCCCCCTGGGTCGCCACACTCGCCGTAGGCGTCCCCGGAGCGCTCCTCTGCTTCGTCAACCTGGACACCCTGTACGGCGTCACGGGCGTCTCCGTGACCGGCATGTACCTGCTCGTCGCGGTCGCCGCCCTGCTCGCCCGGCGCGGCTCCCACCAGCACACCCCCGCCTGGCGGATGCCGCTGTGGCCCGCGGTGCCGGTCCTGCTCATCGCCGTGCTCGCCTACATCCTCAGCCAGCAGGAGACCGTCTACCTGCTGTGGACCGGCGGCATCACCGCCGTCGCCACCCTCTACTGGGCCCTCTACCTCCGCCCCCGCCGCGAGACCCGCTGGCTGGTGTCGATCCCGGAGGACGCGCAGGCCTGACGGTCACGCGAAGTCCCACGTCACCACCGAGCACGAACCGTCGTCCTCGCCGCCCGCACTGCGATAGGCGGCGAGGGCGACGTCGTTCCCGGTGTCGACCAGCACCCACATCCCGTAACAGCCCAGCTCCCGGCCCAACGCCGCGAGCCGGCCGACCAGCGCCCGCCCGATGCCCCGGCGCCGGTACGGCTCCGCGACGGCGAGTTCGTACAGGAACATCTCGGCGCCCTTGTCGGGGTGGACCGTCTCGACGCCGCTGACGAAGCCGACGGGGGCGTCCGCACCCTCCTCGTAGGCCAGGAACAGATGATGTCCGGCGGACGAGAGGAACCGCTCGGCCCACTCGGCGCGGACGGGATGGTCGAAGAGGTGCTCGGCGACGGTGACTTCGGCGACGGAGCCTGCGCGGCGAATCTCCATGCGTCTGCCTACCACGGCTGGTGTACCCGGCGGCAGACCCGTACTCCTCGGGGAGGGGCCCGGGTTCAGCCCGTCGGCCGCTCCGGTTGTCAGCGGCGGCCCGTACCGTTGGGGCATGCATCTTCGAACGCCCCGTCCGGGCGGGCTGCTTCGGGGGCCGCGGCGCATCATGGCCGCCGCGGCCGCCGTCGTCCTGCTCGCCGGAGTGGGCACCTGGACGGCCGTGGCCGCCTCCGGCGACACACCCCCGGTGCACCGGACCGACCGGGTCATGACCATGGACGACGGCACGCGCGTCGACACCTCCTACTTCACGTCCACCACCGCCGGCCGCCGCCCCGCCGTCCTCCTGGCCCACGGCTTCGGCGGCAGCAAGACCGACGTGGGCCGACAGGCGGAGGACCTCGCCCGCGACGGGTATGCGGTGCTCACGTGGTCCGCGCGCGGCTTCGGCCGCTCGACCGGGAAAATCGGCCTGAACGACCCGAAGCACGAGGTCGCCGACGTCTCCCGGCTCATCGACTGGCTGGCCGGACAGCCCCAGGTGCGCCTCGACCGCGCGGGCGACCCCCGCGTCGGCGTGGCCGGCGGTTCGTACGGCGGGGCGATCTCCCTGCTCGCCGCCGGATCCGACCACCGGGTGGACGCCATCGCCCCGGCGATCACCTACTGGAACCTCGCGGACGCCCTGTTCCCGGACGGCGTCTTCAAGAAGCTCTGGGCCGGCGTCTTCTTCAACACGGGCGGCGGCTGCGCCAGGTTCGAGCCCGCGCTGTGCCGGATGTACGAGCGGGTCGCCGTCTCCGGCAAGCCGGACGCGGCCGCCCGGGCACTGCTGGAGGAGCGCTCGCCGTCCGCCGTCGCCGACCGCATCAAGGTGCCGACCCTCCTGACGCAGGGCCAGACCGACTCCCTGTTCACCCTCGCCCAGACCGACGCCGCCGAAAAGGCCATCCGAGCCAACGGCGCCCCCGTCGACGTCGACTGGATCGCCGGCGGCCACGACGGCGGCGACCTGGAGGAGGGCCGCGTCCAGGCCCGCGTGCGCACCTGGTTCGACCGCTACCTCAAGGGCGACCGCGGCATCGACACCGGTCCCGCCTTCCGGGTCACCCGCACCGGAGGCGTCGACACCACCGACGGCGCCGCCCGGCTGCGCGGCGCGAGCGCCGCCACCTACCCCGGCCTGGCGAACGACCGGCGCGCCGTCCCGCTGACCGGCGGCGAGCAGAGCTTCGCCAACCCGGCCGGGGCCAGTCCGCCCGCCGTGTCCGCCCTGCCCGGCCTCGGCACCGCGGGCGGACTCACCCAGCTGTCCTCCCTCGGCATCGGCGTGTCCCTCGACTTCCCCGACCAGTACGCCCACTTCGACTCCGCACCGGTCACCCGCGACCTGCGGATCACCGGCTCGCCCACGGCCACCGTCCACGTCCGCTCCACCGGGGACGACGCCGTCCTGTTCGGCAAGGTGTACGACGTCGCCCCCGACGGCAGACGACAGGTACTGCCCTCCCAACTGGTCGCCCCCCTCAGGATCGAGGGTGCCCGGTCCGGCAAGGACGTGAAGCTCACCCTCCCGGCGATCGACCACGCGGTGCAGAAGGGCCACCGGCTCCGTCTGGTCCTCGCCTCCACCGACCTCGGCTACGCCTCCCCGGCCGCCCCCGCCACCTACACCGTCGCCCTCAAGGGCGGCCTGAGCGTGCCCACGGCCCCCGGTGTCACCACCGCGGCCGCCCCGCTGCCCGCCTGGGTCTGGTGGCTGCCCGCGACCGGAGCCGTCCTCGCCCTGACCCTGCTGCTCACCGGCCGCCGCCGTACGGCGCACTCCGCGCCCGATCCCGGCCTGGCCGATGTTCCGCTCCGGATAACGGACCTGAGCAAGCGCTACGCGCGCTCCACCGACCGGTACGCCGTGCGGGAGCTGTCCTTCCGCGTCGAAAGGGGCCAGGTACTGGGACTGCTCGGTCCCAACGGCGCGGGCAAGACCACCACCCTGCGCATGCTGATGGGCCTGATCAAGCCCGACGGCGGAGAAATCCGTGTCTTCGGGCACGCCGTCCGGCCGGGCACGCCGGTGCTGTCCCGGGTGGGCGCCTTCGTGGAGGGCGCCGGCTTCCTGCCGCACCTCTCCGGCCGCGAGAACCTGGAGCTGTACTGGCGGGCGACCGGCCGCCCGCCCGAGGACGCGCACCTCGCCGAAGCCCTGGAGATCGCCGGCCTCGGTGACGCGCTCGACCGTGCGGTGCGCACCTACTCGCAGGGCATGCGCCAGCGCCTCGCCATCGCCCAGGCCATGCTGGGACTGCCGGACCTGCTCATCCTCGACGAGCCCACCAACGGCCTCGACCCGCCGCAGATCCGCGAGATGCGCGAGGTGATGATCCGCTACGCGGCCGCGGGTCGCACGGTGATCGTCTCCAGCCACCTCCTGGCCGAGGTCGAGCAGTCCTGCACCCACCTGGTGGTCATGGACCGCGGCCGCCTGGTGCAGGCCGGCCCGGTGCGGGAGATCATCGGCTCCGGGGACACGCTGCTGGTCGGCACCGGCACCCCGGTCGAGGAGCCGCTCATGGAGAAGGTGGCCGCGCTGCCCGGCGTCGCCTCCGCGGTCCGCGCCGAGGACGGCCTGCTGATCCGCCTCGAACCCGGCGGCACCGCCGAGCGGCTGGTCGTGGAACTCGTGCGCCTGGAGGTGCCCGTCGCCTCGGTCGGCCCCCACCGGCGCCTGGAAGACGCCTTCCTCACCCTGATCGGAGGCTCCGCATGAGCACGCTCACCGAGCGCGCCGAAGCCGCCGGGACGGCCTCCGGCTACCGCGCCGGGCGCACGCTCCCGCTGCGGGTGGAACTGGTCCGGCAGCTCAAGCGGCGCCGCACCCTGGTGATGGGCGCGATCCTCGCCGTACTGCCGTTCGTGCTGCTGATCGCCTTCGCGATCGGCGGCGATCCGGAGAGCCGGAACGGCCGGGTCACCCTGATGGACACGGCCACCGCGTCCGGCGCCAACTTCGCCGCGGTGAACCTGTTCGTCTCGGCGGGCTTCCTGCTGGTGATCCCGGTCGCCCTGTTCTGCGGCGACACGGTGGCCTCGGAGGCGAGCTGGTCCTCCCTGCGCTATCTGCTCGCCGCGCCCGTGCCCAGGGCCCGCCTGCTGTGGTCCAAGCTGGTCGTCGGGCTCGGGCTCAGCCTGGCCGCGATGATGCTGCTGCCGCTCGTGGCGATCGCCGTCGGCACGGCGGCCTACGGCTGGGGCCCGCTGGAGATCCCCACCGGCGGAGCGCTCGCCCCGGGCACCGCCGCCCAGCGTCTCCTGGTGGTCGTCGCCTATGTCTTCGTCTCCCAACTGGTGACCGCCGGACTCGCGTTCTGGCTCTCGACGAGAACGGACGCGCCACTCGGCGCGGTTGGCGGCGCGGTGGGCCTGACCATCGTCGGCAACGTCCTGGACGCCGTCACCGCCCTCGAGGACTGGCGCGACTTCCTGCCCGCGCACTGGCAGTTCGCCTGGGCCGACGCCGTACAGCCGCATCTCGAATGGTCGGGAATGATCCAGGGCGCGGCGGTCTCGGTAACGTACGCCGTCATCCTGTTCGCCCTGGCCTTCCGGGGTTTTGCCCGCAAGGACGTGGTTTCGTAGGGTCTGTTGTTCGGATCAGGTCGCAGGATGCCGACGGTGCCTCCTCAATGGGGGCGAGCGGGGTCTGGTGCGTGCGGCTGCAAGGCGGAGGAGGGAGTCGACGCGGCGCGTCGGCGACCGACGACAACGCGGCGGCCGTGCGTGCCGGGCCCCGTGTCCGCGGCGTGATCCAAACGACAGACCCTAGATCACCGGAACGTCACCCACCGGTCTCGAAGGGCCCGCTCCGTGGCCGGTTCGAGACGCATCCGCAATGCTCCGTGTCGTACGTTACGACCGCCCGTGCCGTCAAAGTCACAGATGTTGACATCAACCGGCACAGGGGGCGGACGAGATGAAGCGACACCGGACATCGGGCGGGCGCGGTGCGCTCAGCGCGCTGGTCGCGCTCGCGACGGCGGGCGGACTGCTGCTCACCGGCTGCGCGGGCGGCCCCGGCGGTTCGAGCGACAGTCGCGGAGGCGCGAAGAACGGCGGGCTCCCGGCGCCGGCCCCCGGCCAGGGCCAAGGTCGGGGCCAGGACTCGGACACGGCGCGCGGAAAGGCGGACGGCGCCCCCTCCGCCGACCACCTCTCCACCTTCGCCCTGGACGTGGACACCGCCTCCTACGGGTACGCCCGCCGTACCCTCGCCGACGGCCGGTGGCCCGATCCGTCCACGGTCCGCCCCGAGGAGTTCGTCAACAGCTTCCGCCAGGACTACCGGCGCCCCGACGGCAACGACTTCTCCGTCACGGTCGACGGCGCCCGTACCGGCGGGTCCGACTGGTCCCTGGTCCGGGTCGGCCTGGCCACCCGGGACGCCGAGTCGGCCGGCGAACGCCCGCCCGCCGCCCTCACGTTCGTCATCGACATCTCCGGATCCATGGACGAACCCGGCCGCCTGGACCTCGCCAGGAAGTCCCTCGGCACGATGACGGACCAACTGCGCGACGACGACTCGGTGGCGATCGTGACCTTCAGCGAGGAGGCCGAGACCGTGCTGCCGATGACCCGGCTCGGCGGACACCGGGGCAAGGTCCACGACGCGATCGACACACTGGAGGCGGAGGCCTCCACCAACCTCGGCGCGGGCGTGGAGACCGGCTATGACACCGCCGTCGAGGGACTGCGCAAGGGCGCGACCAACCGCGTCGTCCTCATCTCCGACGCGCTCGCCAACACCGGTGACACCGACCCGGACTCCATCCTGGAACGGATCTCGAAGGCCCGCCGCGAGCACGGCATCACCCTCTTCGGCGTCGGTGTCGGCAGCGACTACGGCGACGCCCTGATGGAACGCCTCGCCGACCGGGGCGACGGACACACGGTGTACGTCTCCGACACCGAGGACGCCCGCGAGGTGTTCCGCGACGAACTCCCGCGGAACATCGAAGTGACCGCCCGCGACGCCAAGGCCCAGGTGGCCTTCGACCCGCACACGGTCGCCGAGTTCCGCCTCGTCGGCTACGACGACCGGGAGGTCGCCGACGACGACTTCCGCGACGACCGCGTGGACGGGGGCGAGGTCGGCCCCGGCCACACCGTGACCGCCCTCTACGCCGTCCGCACCCGGCACGACGCCTCGGGCCACCTCGCCACGGCGACCGTGCGCTGGCTCGACCCCGGCACCCGCGATCCGCACGAGGCCTCCGGTGGACTGGAGACGAAGGCCCTGAAGGACTCCGTCTGGACCGCGTCCGACCGCTTCCAGGTCACCGCCGTCGCCGCCTACTTCGCCGACGCCCTGCGCGACTCGGCCGGCAGCGGGAGGACGCTGCCGGGAGACCCCGGGCTCGCCGCCCTCAAGCGGCACGCCACCGATCTGGCCGACGCGACCGGCGACCGGGAGGTGAGCGAACTCGCCGCGTCGATAGGCGAGGCGAGCCGGTCACGGGGGTAGTGCCCCGGGATCGGCCCTGAGTAGGTTGACCTTTGGTCAGAACGTTCCGTCAGAGCAGCCACGGTCGCGACGGGGGTCGTCATGGGCGTACACGCGGAGTTGAAGCGGGCACGAAAGCGCGGTGGCCCGGTGACCCGCGCTCGGGCACGGATCGTCAGGGACGAGCACGGCGTCGTGCGCGAGGCCGGCACACCCGCGCTGGTCCCGCCCGCCACGACCGGCTCCATCGCCGACGTGCCCTTCACCAACGCGGCCGAGGCCCCCGACACGGTGGTGCTGCGCCGCCGCGAGCCGGACGGCACCTGGCGCCCGGTCACCGCGGCCGGCTTCGCCCGTGACGTCATGGACGCCGCCAAGGGGCTGATCGCGGCGGGTCTCGAACCGGGTGGCCGGGTCGCCGTCATGTCCCGCACCCGCTACGAGTGGACCGTCCTGGACTTCGCGATCTGGGCGGCGGGCGGCCAGAGCGTCCCGGTCTACCCCACCTCCTCCGCCGAGCAGGTGGAGTGGATCGTCCGCGACTCCGGCGCCCGGCACGTCGTCACCGAGACCGCGGAGAACGCGGCCACCGTCACCGAGGGCACCGCCGGCCACCCCGAACCCCCGCGGCTGTGGCGGCTGGACATGGACGCCGTCGCCGAACTGACCGCCCTGGGACGGGACATACCGGCCGATGAGGTCACCGGGCGCCGTACCGCCCTCACCCCCGGCACGGTGGCCACGATCTGCTACACCTCGGGCACCACCGGACGCCCCAAGGGCTGTGTCCTCACCCACGGCAACCTGCACGCCGAGTCCGCCAACACGTTCGAGCTGCTGAACCCGGCCTTCGAGGCGGTCACCGGGCAGAAGGCCTCCACCCTGCTGTTCCTGCCCCTCGCCCACATCATGGGGCGCACGCTCCAGATCGCCTGTCTGATGGGCCGCGTCGAGATCGGCCACTTCCCCAGCGTCAGGCCCGCCGAACTCCGTCCGGCGCTCAGGGAGTTCCGTCCCACCTTCCTGGTCGGGGTGCCGTATCTCTTCGAGCGGATCCACGACGCCGGACGCGCCACCGCCGAGCGGGTCGGCCGGGGCGCCGCCTTCGAACGCGCCGACCGGATCGCCGTGCGCTTCGCGGAGGCGTACCTGCGCGGGCTCCTCGGCAAGGGCAAGGGCAAGGGCAAGGGCCCGGGCCCCGGGCTGTACGCCGCCTGGGCCCTGTACGACCTGCTGGTCTACCGCCGTATCCGCAAGGAGCTGGGCGGCCGTCTGCGCTACGCCATCAGCGGCGGCTCCCCGCTCGACCGCAACCTGAACCTGTTCCTCTGCGCGGCCGGAATCGTCGTCTTCGAGGGCTACGGCCTCACCGAGACCACCGCGGCCGCCACCATCGTGCCCCCGCTGGACCCGCGCCCCGGCACCGTCGGCCGGCCCGTCCCGGGCGCGGCGGTCCGCATCGCCGACGACGGCGAGGTACTGGTCAAGGGCGGGCTGGTCTTCGGGTCGTACTGGAACAACCCGGCCGCCACCGACGAGGTGCTGGGCGACGGCTGGTTCGCCACCGGGGACCTCGGCTCCCTCGACGACGACGGCTACCTCACCATCACCGGCCGCAAGAAGGACATCATCGTCACCTCGGGCGGCAAGAACGTCTCCCCGGCCGTGCTGGAGGACCGGCTGCGCAGCCGGTCGCCGGTCGGCCAGTGTCTGGTCGTCGGCGACAACCGCCCCTTCGTCGCCGCCCTGGTCACCCTCGACCCCGAGGCGGTCGCCCACTGGCTGGCCGTGCGGAAGCTGCCCGCGGACACCCCGCTGTCCGAACTGGTGCGGGACGAACGGCTGCGAGCCGAGGTGCAAAGGGCTGTCGACTACGCCAACGACGCCGTCTCGCGCGCCGAGTCCATCCGCGCCTTCGCCCTGGTCGAGGGGGAGTTCACCGAGGACAACGGCATGCTCACGCCGTCGCTCAAGGTCAAGCGGAACATGGTGGCGGCGGCGTACTCGAAGGAGATCGAGGCGCTGTACCGCGCCTGACAACGCGAACGGCGGGCCACCGGTCGACCGGTGGCCCGCCGCGGCGGAACTGGAGGGCTCAGCTGTTGCCGGTGCCGTTGCCGGACAGGGCCGAGATGTCGTCCAGGATGTGCGACAGCGGCTCGTCGCCCTTGGCCTGGGTCGAGTTCTCGGTGCACTGCTGCGTCTGCGGGGAGGACAGGACGTTGACGTCCTGGACGCCGACCGGGATGAGACCGATCAGGGAGCCGACGTTCGCCTTGGCGGGGAGACCGACGCAAGGCTTGTTCAGCGAGCCCTGCACCAGCGACATCTGCGGGCTCAGGTCACCGGCGGTGGCCGAGTTGCCGAACACCGAGGAGGCGTCGGTGCCGCTGGCGGACGTGGTGCCGGTGTCGTTGCCGATGGCGAGGGCCTGCGGGGCGGCCGCGCCCGCGAGACCGGCGACAGAGGCGGCGACGGCCGCGGTTGCCCACAGCTTCTTCATGTTCGTTCCCTTCGAAAAGGCGGACTCCGGGGAGGAGCTGCATGATCGTCAACTGTGTGGGGTATGCCAGGGTTGCGGGGGTTGGTCCGATCGGCGCAGCTCAGTCCGATCATGGGACAAGCGCCCCATGTATGCCCTTCGTGCGCATGCCGGCGCAACGCACAGCAGCGGGCCGCCGGAATTCGGCGACCCGCTGCTGCGGCGGCCCCGAGGGGGCCGGGTGGGTCCGGTCAGCTGTTGCCGGTGCCGTTGCCGGACAGGGCCGAGATGTCCTCCAGGATGTGCGACAGCGGCTCGTCACCCTTGGCCTGGGTCGAGTTCTCGACACACTGCTGGGTCTGCGGCGACGACAGGACCGAGATGTCCTGGACGCCGACCGGGACGAGGCCGACGAGCGAGCCGACGTTCGCCTTGGCGGGCAGGCCGATGCAGGGCTTGTTGAACGAGCCCTGGATGAGCGCCATCTGGGGGCTCATGTTGCCGTAAGTGGCCGAGTTGCCGAACGACTGGCTGGCCCCGACACCGCTGGCAGAGGTGGTGCCCTGGTCGTCACCGATGGCGAGCGCGGGCGAGGCGGCGGCGGCCGAGACACCCACGACGGACGCGGCGACCGCGGCGGAAGCCAGAACCTTCTTGATCACGTGCAGTTCCCTTTCTGGAGAAACCCCGTCCACCGGAGCGCCCTGGTCAACTGCCGCCGGACGGCATGGTTGCTGTCATTCACCCGGTCGGCTCATCGGACGACTCGACTGAATTCAATGCGCCGCACACGGCCAAACGGGTGATGGGCCGCAACCATTCCCGTCCAATCGGGTTGATGCGAGGGCAGGAACGTGAGTCTTGGCGGGAAGCCAGGACAGGAAAGGAATAGCGAAATGCTCAAGAAGGCAATGGCCGCGGCTGCGGTCGCCGCGTCCGTCGTTGGTGTGTCGGCGGCGGTCGCCCCCGAGGCGCTTGCCATCGGCAACGACAGCGGCACCACCTCCGCCAGCGGTGTCGGCGCCACCGAGTCGTTCGGCAACTCGGCCACCGCCGGTGACCTGAGCCCCCAGGCCTCCCTGGTCCAGGGCTCGCTGAACAAGCTCTGCGTCGGCCTGCCGGCCAAGGCGAACGCCGGCTCCCTGATCGGCCTCATCCCGGTCGCGGTCCAGGACGTTCCGGTCCTGTCGTCGCCGCAGACGCAGCAGTGCGCCGAGAACTCGACGCAGGCCAAGGGCGACGAGCCGCTGTCGCACATCGCGGACGACATCTCGGCCCTGTCCGGCAACGGCACCACCAACAACTGAGACTCGTACTCGAATCCAGCGCCCGGGACATGCACTTCACCTGTCCGCGGACCATTCCGTAAGGGCGTTGGAGTGAATTCCCGGGCGGCGGGTGTTCCGCAGTTTCTTCGGACGTCCATCCCTCGTTCTAGAAATCATCGGTCATGGTGCGAGCCGTACATGTCGTGCTCGCCCGGCTCCGGCCGTTCGTCACGGGCATGACCGCGGAGAAGAGGGAAAGTCATGAAGAAGACCGCTGCTGTACTCGCCGGCGTGATCGTGGCTCTGGGCGGCGCTGTTCCGGCGTTCGCCGACACCGGCGCCCAGGGCGTCGCCGCGGGAAGCCCGGGTGTTCTGTCGGGCAACGTCATCCAGGTCCCGGTCGAGGTTCCGATCAACCTGTGCGGTGACTCCATCGGCGTCATCAGCCTGCTGAACCCGACCGCCGGCAACGCCTGCGTCAACCAGTGACCGCGTAAGCGCGAACACGCAGGACGCCCGGCTTCGCCATGGCCGGCCTCGGACCGTTGATCCCTTGCTTGCCTTGGATTCTCCGTTCCGAGGCCGGTTCTCCCATTTCTTCAAGCAGGAAGACGAACGAGATTGCGACAGACCCTGAGCAGGGGAATGGTCGCGGCAGCCGCCGCGACCGGCATCCTGTCCCTGTGTGGCGGCGCCGCGCTCGCCGACTCGGATGCGAGCGGGGCCTCCTCGGACTCGCCCGGCGTCGCGTCCGGTAACACGGTCCAGGTCCCGGTCCACGTGCCGGTGAACCTGTGCGGCAACTCGATTGATGTCGTGGGCGCGTTGAACCCGGCGTTCGGCAACAGCTGTGCGAACGACGGCGGCACCGCGGGCACCACCGCGGGTTCCGGAGCGTCCGCCGCGGGCTCCTCCTCGAACTCGCCCGGCGTCGCGTCCGGCAACACGGTTCAGGCCCCGATCGACGTGCCGGTGAACGCGTGCGGCAACTCCGTCGACGTCGTCGGCCTGTTGAACCCGGCGTTCGGCAACAGCTGCCACAACGGCGGCGGCAACGCGGGTACTTCGAGCACCTCCGGATCGTCCGCGTCGGGTTCCACCTCGAACTCGCCCGGCGTCGGCTCCGGCAACACCGCTCAGGTCCCGGTCGACGTGCCGGTGAACGTGTGCGGTGACTCGGTGGGCGTGGTCAGTGTCCTCAACCCGGTGTTCGGGAACAACTGCGGCAACGACACCACGCCGCCGACCACCACGCCGCCGGTGACGCCGCCGGTGACCCCGCCGGTGACGCCGCCGGTGACGCCGCCCGTGACCCCGCCGGTGACGCCTCCGGTGGTTCCGCCGGTGACGCCTCCGGTGGTTCCGCCGGTGACGCCTCCGGTGGTCCCGCCGGTGACGCCTCCGGTGGTTCCGCCGGTGACGCCCCCGGTGATCCCGCCGGTGACGCCCCCGGTGACGCCGCTGGTACAGCCGCCGGCCAAGCCCGGGACGCCGGATGTTCCCGAGAGGGAGACCCAGGCGACGCCCGAGCTGGCGCACACCGGCACCGGGGCCATGCTGGCGACGTCCGCCGTCAGCGCCGCCCTGATCGCGGGCGGGACCATCCTGTACCGACGGGGCCGAGTCGCGGCCCGTCGCTGACGGACCGGGTGCCGGACCTCGCGGTCCGGCACCCGCATCCACCGCCCCGGGCGTCGCCCGGGGCCACAGCCCGTTGCGGGCTTCGCGGCGCGGCGACGACCGACGCGCACTCCGCGCGCCGCCGCGCCCACGCATGCCCTCAGGGCACCCGACGTGTCTTCAGGCGCGCCTACTTCGGCGTGTGCGCAGCTCCCGCCTTCGCGGGGAGAACGAGCTGGGCAGCCTCTTGGTCACGAACGCTGCGTTAGTCCAAGTAAGTGATTAAGTGTGCTGAAATCGTGAATATATTCTCTTCCTGCGGAGATCACCCCTTTGGGGGCGCAACCCGGGAGAGCGCCGCGCGTTGACAGTGCGCCGGGCAATCCCCGTCCGGATGTTTGTGACAACCCCCAAGGAGCATTTCTCCATGTCGCGTATTGCGAAGGGCCTGGTCCTGACCACCGCTGCCGCCGCCGCCGTTGCCGGCGCGGCCGGCATCGCCGCCGCTGACAGCGGCGCGTCGGGCAGCGCCTCCAACTCCCCGGGCGTGCTGTCGGGCAACGTTGTTCAGGTCCCGGTTCACGTTCCGGTCAACGTCTGCGGCAACACCGTTGACGTTATCGGCCTGCTGAACCCGGCGTTCGGCAACACCTGCGCCAACGGCTGACGTCGCACAGCGCCCCTTCGGCCGGCCGTCCTCCCGCGGGAAACCGCGGAAGGGCGGCCGGTTTGCGTTCCCCCGAACGGGGGATGCCCGCCGCGAGAGGGAGGGGGTGCCGACGGCAGGCCCCCTCACCAGGTCTGTTTCTGTCGTCCCGGGGACGGCGTCGACTACGTTCCGAGGTCGATAGGTTGCGATGGGTGATGAGGCGTTCGACGGTGGTTCCAATCCCCCTGCGCCGCGATCCGGCGCACTTCGAAAGGAACCCCATGCGTGGTCTGACCGCTCGACGCGTCGCGTCCAGTGCCCTCTGTGCCTCTCTCCTGGTCGGTGTCGTCGGCGCGGCCGCCGTCGCGGCCGACTCGGCCGGTGACCGGAAGCACGAGGCGTCCCGCCTGTCCGCCGCCGAGGTGGACGCGGTCCTCGGCCGGACCAAGGAGCTGCGGGAGCTGGGTGCTCCCGGCCCGGCGCTCGAGCAGCTCGCCGAGCTGATCGAGCAGTCCCTCGAGGACGGTGTCCTCACCCCCGAGGAGGCCCAGCAGATCACCGACGCGGTGAAGGCGGTCATCGCCGAGATCACCTCGACGATTCCGGGCCTGCCGACCCCGACCGCTCTTCCCACGCCGACCAGCCTGCCGACGCTCCCGACCAGCCTGCCCACGCTGCCCACCAGCCTGCCCACGCTGCCCACCAGCCTGCCCACTCTGCCCACCAGCCTGCCGACGCTCCCGACCAGCCTGCCCACTCTGCCCACCAGCCTGCCGACGCTCCCGACACCCACCGCTCTGCCGACCGTGCCTGGTCTCCCGACCGAGGAGCTCGCCGCCCTCGAGGAGGCGCTGCAGGGCCTGCTGGCGGCCGTCACCACGGGCGACGTCGGCCAGGTCGTGTCCGCGACCAGGGCCGTGCTCACCGCGCTGGTCGACCTCCTCGACGCCGCGCTGCCCGGCGGCGGCCTGCCGACGCCCACCGGCCTGCCGACTGTGCTGCCGACGCCCACCGGCCTGCCGACGGAGCTGCCCACGCCGACGGGTCTGCCCACGGGCCTGCCGACCGAGCTGCCCACGCCGACGGGTCTGCCGACGTCGCTGCCCACGCTCCCGGTGTCCCTCGACTGACCTGGGAAGTCCCGCTCGTACGGCCGTCGGGCCGGCTGCCACCGCGGCCGTCCCGACGGCCTCGGCGTTTCCGCACCGGCCGGGAATCGTTGCACACAGCGTCAGATTCACCCGAGGTGACTTGAGTTGCCGAGAAAGGAACACGATGAAGTCCCTGAAGGCTGCCGCTGTCGTTGCCGGTTCCCTGGCCCTCGCCGGCGCCGCCGCGCCCGCGTTCGCCCACAGCACCTCCGACCTCACGCCGGCCAGCCTCAACGGCGCCGTGAACACCCTCACCAAGGGTCCCCTCGAAGTGGACGACGTGATGCCGCTCCAGCACCAGGCGGACACTCTCGACACCGAGAACAAGGGCTCCGTGCTCAACTCGGTGAAGGGTGTGACGGGCTCCGTGAATCAGCACAGCCCCCTGCTGGGCGGTCTGCCGCTCCAGAGCTGACCCGCCCGGCGCGTTCGAGGGGCGTCGAGAGCCGTCCCTCGTTCGTGTGGACGCCCCCGGGGGTATCGGCCAGTCGGGTGAGAAGCCGCCGGGCGGCTCTCCGGCCCGTCGATAGGGTCGCGCGGTGACCTCAACACCAAGCCAGACACGCCCGTTCCGCGTCGCCGACCTCGGCACTCTCGTCGTACTCCCGTGGAGCGGGGAGGCTCCCGACGGGGCCCACACGCCCTACCTGCTGGCCTACTCCCTCGGGGACGCGGCGGGCGGTCCGCAGGCGACCGCGGCCGCGGTGGAGCAGCTGCTGGCCCGCAACGGCACGCCGGCGGGCGGGGAACCGGTCGACGGGACCACCAAGTCGAGCCTGCCGGTGACCCTGCTCGTCGAGGCGGGCCAGGCGATCCTCACCATGCCGCAGCTCAGGGTCCAGTGCGCCGTACCGCCGGAGTGGCTCGCGGCGGTCGCCGAACGCGGTTACGCCTACCTCGTGTTCACCACCCGCCCCTGGCCGGAGGCGAAGCCCGGTGTCCCGGTCGCGCCCGAGGCGCTGGCCGCGTTCGCGGGCGCCGCGGAGACCCTCGTCGCCGCGGCGCACATCACCCTGCCGGCCCGCAGTCTGCGCGGCTGATACGGCGGCTGGGACTTCCGGACGGGCTGACTCGGGTAACAGCGCCCAGGCGCGGTTACCCGAGTCAGCCCGTTCTGTTCTAGCCCGCGGACGAGGGCAGTCCCGGAACCGCGAGCGTCCCGCCCTGGTTGGCGCAGGTGTTGCCGAAGGCGGGGTTCAGCAGGGCGACGGCGTCGACGGTGTTGCCGCAGGCGTTGACCGGCACACTCACCGGCACCTGGACGACGTTGCCCGACAGGACGCCGGGCGAGCCGTCGGCCGCGCCGCCCGCGCCCGCGTCGGCCGAGGCCAGACCGGCGCCGCCGAGCATCACGGTGCACGCGCCAAGGGCGACGGCGGCTGTCTTCGCGATGCGAGACATCACATTCTCCTTATATGACCTGGGGATATGGCCTGGGGTGACTCGCTGGGAGCGCGGCGGCCGGACCGGCCGCCGCCCCTATCGCTCAACGGGTCCATATGGGCCCGGTCACGACGTTCTCCCCAAGACCACTCGCCTGGTCCCACCTCTTCCGGCAGCGTCCGCTCAGGTGATCTTTGTAGGGGCGGATTGCGCCGATCAGTGTGCAGAAAGGATTCTGCCGTCTAATTCTCTGGCATATGCCAGTCTGACAACATGCGTGGCGCGCTCGGTCATGCCTATGTCCCGTTCATCATTTGCCCGTCGGCACTTTCATGTTGCCCGACCGAATGATTGTCCGTATTTCGCTTTCTTCGCCTTCTTCTGCTTCTTCTCCTCCGACGCCGAACGGGAAAGCCGATCCATGGCACTGAACAAGCCCCCTCGCCCACCCATGTCCTTCGCCCGCAAGCTCGCGGTGGCCGCCGCCGTCGTCATCGGGCTGCAAGTGGGATACGCGGTGTCCGCCGCGGCGGCGTCCGGCCCGGCGCAGGCCGAATCGCAGACCACTCGGGTGCTGCCTGCCGACTGCGCCAAGGACCATGCCTACATCCTGGCCGGACCGAGATTCACGTCGGAGGGCACGTCGGTTCAGCAGGTCGACCTGAACACCGGCGCGCGGACCGAGATCGGCGAGTTCACCGTGGGTCCCAGGGTCGCCGTGAACGGTCTGGGCATGCAGCCCGGCGGACACGTGGCCTGGGGTGTGTCGGAGCAGGAGGATGCGACCGGTGTCCAGACCGTCTTCCGTCTGAACCTGGACGACAACATCACCACCAGTTTCCCCGGCGCCCCGAAGACCAGTGACGGCAGGCCGCGGGAGACCGTCCGCGGTGCGATGAACCCCCTCAACGGCTGGTACTACTACTCCCACTCGGTGGAGAACCCGGCCGACCAGAACCGGCCCACCACCCAGGTCGTCTACGCCTTCGACACGGTGCACGAGGTCAATGTCGGCGTGGTGGGAACGCTGACGGACCCCCGCTTCAACGGCAGTTCCGGCGACATGGTCTTCGACTCCGCCGGCACGCCGTACATGGTGGTCTCCACGCCCGAGAACCTCGCCCCCGGCGGGCTCGACTCGTCCCTGATCCGCATCAACGACGACCTGAACACCCCGGGGAACAAGTCCGTGACGGCCCAGTTGGTCGCCGACCTGCCCAACGGGGCCGCCTACGGTGTCACCTTCGGCGCCGACGGCTACCTCTACACCACCCGGGCGAGGGTGACCCCGGACGGTGAGCTCTTCAAGATCAACCCCAACAGCGGTGAGCTCGTCTCGACCATCACGATGACCGCGCCGCAGGGCGAGCCGCCGACACCGATCGACGCGGGCAACTGCTCCTACGGCCCCAACATCTCGGCGCAGACCGACATCCCGGGCCGCTACGGCCCCGGTGACCAGTTCACCGTCACCATCACCGGGAACGGCACGGTGTCCGGCAACACCGGCACGTCCGCCGGCACCGACACCGGGGTGCAGGACACACCGCCGGAGGTGGCCGGCCCGCTGCCCGGCACGGTGGGGAAGAGCTACACCTTCACCCAGAGCCCTGCGAACGGCGCCGACCTGGCGAACTACGACACCACCTACCAGTGCGTCGACACCGCGCACGCCAACCAGCTCCTGACCCGGGGCAGCGGCAACACCTTCGACCTCACGGTCCCGGTCTCGCCCGACTCCCGTGGCGTGGCGGTGCTCTGCACCTTCACGAACACCCCGAAGCCGCCGCCCAACCCCGCCCACATCGTGGTGGCGAAGAGCGCCGACCCGGTGACCACCTCCACGGGCAGGACGGTCCACTACACCCTCACGATCACCAACACCGGCGACACCCCGGCGACGGGCGTGCGTGCCGAGGACGACCTCTCGGACGTCATCGACAACGCCTCGTACAACAACGACGTGGCGGCGCCGACCGGCAGTGTCACCTACACGTCCTCCAACTCCAAGGTGATCTGGACCGGTGACCTCGCGCCGGGCGAGAAGACGACCATCACCTACTCGGTCACCGTCGAAGCCGAGGACTACCTGGTGAACAGCGTCACCGTCACCGCCCCCAACAGCAACTGCCCCGGCGACGCGCAGTGTTCCACCTCCACCACCACCCCCCTCGTCGAGCCGGGCGCCGGATGACAGCACCGCCCCAGTGGGCCGGCCGGAACGCGTGAAGCGGGTAACGGGTGAGGTGCTCCATGGAAAACACTTCCTTCCGGAACAGGGCGGGCCCGCCCTTCCCGGCGACCACGGAAACCGGTACGGGACTGATGGGGAATCAGGAAACCCGCATGAAGTCCCGCCGTGGTTGGCAGGATGAGGACATGGGGCATGGGGATACGAGTCCGGACTGGCTGCCGCCGATCGTGGTGAGACTTCCGCAGGACCCGGTCGAGGCGGTGGTGGAGGCCGACGCGATCGACGCCGAACTGGACCCTCGGAAGATGATGGTGCGGGGCCCGCTGTTCGGAGTGGTGGCACAGGCCGCCGGAGAGGCGCCACGGTGGCGGGTGGTGGTCCCGGTGGTGTCCGGTTGCGCACAGGAGGCCCGGGACAGCCTCAACACGCGACTGTGGTTCAGGGCGCGCGACACCACCGACGACAGGGAGGAGCGGCGGGCGTTGCTGGCGGCCGTCGCACGGCTGGAGACCGAACCCGTCAACGAGCTCACGGTGCTCGGGACCCGCTACCGGGTCGTGCGGGCCGAGGAGTACGCCGGGATGGGCCGGGACGGCATAGAGCAGCCGCGTCCGACCGACCCCGAACCCATAGTGCCGAACTGGGAGCGCACCGGTAAGGAGCCGAAGGTCGATGACGGCCTGGTCCTGGACCCGGAGGCACCGCTCACGCCCGCTCGGGCCGCGGAACGCCTGGCCATGCGCGGCCTGGCCTACACCGGCGCCCGGCGGTTCCCCGAGGACGTGCGCAGGGACTCCCGAAGGGCGCTGCGGACCCATCCCGACGTGCTGTTGATGCCCGCGACGTTCAGGATCGTGGAGAAGTCCGACTCCGGGTGGACGGCGGGCAGTGCCCTGCTCGCCAGCGCCCACGACGCCCGCAGGGCACTCGACTTCGGCCTGACCTGGATGGAGCCACGCCAACTCGGCCTCATCCCGGTGGCGGCCGGGAACATCAGGGTCGACGCCCGCTCGCTGGTCGCCGAGGGCACCCATCCCGCGACCGCCGAACTGGCCGAGTTCGTCCGGGCCGCCGACCGCGTCCGGGCCGAACGCTGCAACCAGATCGAGGTCGCGGGCACGGTCCGCCGTATCTGCCGCGCCCGCAGGCTGCTGCGCTGGGGCCACGACGGCCCCGAAGGTCCACGCCCGTCCGACACCGACACCCACGGCCCCGAACGGCTCCATCCGTTCATGGACGAGGACGGCACCATTCACCCCGACGAGTAGGGGGGCCGGAGGGCTTCGATCGCGGCTTGCGCCCGGATCTCGGGGACGGCCGCCCCGGTTCTCGGCTGCCCCGGCTCTCTGCCGAGCCGTGCCTGGATCCGGCATGCGCGCGACCGGCCATGTTCTGGGCGCCCCCGGCAGGACTCGAACCTGCGGCCAAGCGCTTAGAAGGCGCCTGCTCTATCCACTGAGCTACGGGGGCCGGTGGGGACAAGGATAGGGCTCCCGGATCCGTGTCCCGGTTGCTTCGCCTCCGTGGCTCGATGTGGAGGTTCGGTGAAGCGGTCCTGATAATCGCAGGCAGGTACGAATCGCGCATCGCTTTTGGCGTCTGGCGTGCCGGGTGTTGTGCACTCGTTATGCCTCGACTCTGGTCATGTCCAGGTCATCCCTTCCGTCCGTTGTGTTCTATCGGCGCGCAGACATGTCTATATGCTTCAGAATCACCCTCAAATTGGGCATTCTTCGCATGTGGTGACCTTGGACGTACGGCCTCAGCTGCTCGACACTCTCTCCGCCCTGCGCGACCGTGTCGCCGCCGCACGCTTCCCGCTGCCCCTGGCGGGGGCGCCACGCGCGCGTGCCAACCGCGACGAACTGCTCGCACAACTCGACGACTACCTGGTGCCCAGGCTGAAAGAGCCCGAAGCACCCCTGCTGGCCGTCATCGGCGGATCCACCGGCGCCGGCAAGTCGACGCTCGTCAACTCACTGGTGGGGCGACGGGTCAGCGAGGCGGGCGTACTTCGGCCGACGACCCGCACTCCCGTCCTCGTCTGTCATCCGGAGGACCATCACTGGTTCAGCGGGATGAGAGTGCTGCCCGACCTCACGCGCGTGTGGACACCCCGGCGCGACCGGCGCGACCAGGGGGACGACGACCTGCTGCTCCCCGGGGAGGACGGGACGCGCGTGCTGCGCATCGAGACGGCCGACAACCTCCCGCCCGGCCTCGCCCTGCTCGACGCCCCCGACATCGACTCCCTGATCGCCGACAACCGTGTCCTCGCCGCCGAACTGATCTGCGCGGCCGACATCTGGGTGATGGTGACCACCGCCGCCCGGTACGCCGACGCGGTGCCCTGGCATCTGCTGCGCACCGCCAAGGAGTACGACGCCACCCTGGTGACCGTGCTCGACCGGGTGCCGCACCAGGTGGTCTCCGAGGTGAGCCGCCAGTACGCGGCCCTGCTCACCAAGGCCGGGCTCGGACACGTACCCCGGTTCACCGTTCCGGAGCTGCCCGAGTCGGCCTCGGGCGGTGGCCTGCTGCCGACCACCGCCGTGGCACCGCTGCGCACCTGGCTGGTGCACCGGGCGCTGGATCCCGGATCCCGGGAGCACGCCATGGCGCGTACGGCGCACGGCGTCCTCGAGTCCCTCAAGGCGCGGATGCCCGAACTGGCCAGTGCCGCCGCCGCCCAGCACGCGGCCGCGCTGCGGCTCACCGCCGCCGTCGACGGGGCGTACGACAGCGAGCACGCGCGCGTGCGGGGACGGTTGCAGGCCGGGGCGGTACTGGCCGGGGCCGCCCTGAAACGCTGGCGCGCCTTCCCCCTCGACTGCAGCGCGGGCGAGTTGCTCGACGCCCTGGCGGAGAGCCTCACGGCGCTGCTGCTGTGCGCCGTCACCGCCGCCGACGAGCGCGTCGACGAGGTCTGGCGGCGTGAACCGGCCGCGAGCGCCCCGGAGCTCGCGGGGTGCGAGGCCTCGCTGGAGAACGCCGAGCACCGGATCGGGCTCGCCGTACGGCGCTGGCGGCGCGAGCTGGAGGAGTACGCGGAGGAGGAGACGCGCGAGCTCGACCGGAACCTCGCCCCCGACCCCGAGGCCGCCGCAGCGCTGGCCGCCACCGCGCTGCTCGGCGGCCGCCGGGCCCGCTCGGCGGGCGACGGCCTCGCCGACCGGATCGGCGCCCATCGCGCACAGCGGCTGCGCGATCGGGCCGGCCGGCTGCTCATGGGGCACCTGGACCAGGTCATGCACACCGAGCGGGAGCGCCGTCTCGCCCCGCTCGACGCGCTGGAGGTCCACGCCGAACCCCAGGCCGAACTCATCGCCGCGCTGTCCGTACTGCAGAAGGAGAGGTGACCGGTGACCGCCGTCGCTGACCAGGACCACACGGAGCACACGGACGACACGGAGCACACGCGGCACACGGACGGCACCGACGACGCGGGTCGTCGGGGCCGGGCGGGCAGGGCGGGGATGCCGGGCACGGACACCGATGCCGACTCCGGCGCGGACGCGGTCGTGGACACGAAGACGCGTCGGGACACGGACGGCGGCGGCCGTGCGGGCGGCGACGGTGACGCCGGTGCCCCCGGTTCCGCCTCCGCCTCCACCTCCGACTCCAGATTCGACGGCCCGGACGGCCCGGACGGCTCGGACAGCTCGGACGGCTCCGGCGCCTGGGACGACGGCCTGATCGCACGGCGCGTCACCGAGACGGCCGCCGCCGAGCAGAGTCCCGACGCCGAGACCCGCCCGCCCGGCTCGCAGACCGTGTCCCCGCTGGCCTACGACGGACCGCTGCGCTCCCGCCTGGACGCCCTGCGTGAACTGGTCGACCTCTCCCGCTCCCGCCTCGACGGCCGGACCCTCGCCGAGGCGGGCCGGGTCCTCGACGAGGCGGCGACCCGTCGCAAGCTCTCCGGGGAGCACACCGTCGTGGCCATCGCGGGCGCCACCGGCAGCGGCAAGTCGCAGCTTTTCAACGCGCTTGCCGGTGTGCCCATCTCGGAGACCGGGGTACGGCGGCCGACCACCGCAGCCCCCATCTCGTGCAGCTGGAGCGACGGCGCGGCCCCCCTCATCGACCGCCTGGGGATCCCCGGACGGCTGCGCAGGCGCCCGGTGCAGAGCCCGGAGGCGGAGGCGCAGTTGCGAGGGCTGGTCCTGGTCGACCTGCCGGACCACGACTCGGCGGCCGTACAGCACCGCGAGCACGTGGACCGCATCCTGAAGCTGGTGGACGCCGTCATCTGGGTCGTCGACCCGGAGAAGTACGCCGACGCCGTCCTTCACGACCGCTATCTGCGGCCCATGGCGGGCCACGCCGAGGTCATGTTCGTCGTCCTCAACCAGATCGACCGGCTCCCCGGCGAGGCCGCCGAGCAGGTCCTCGACGATCTGCGGCGGCTGCTCGACGAGGACGGGATCGCCCTGGGGGAGCACGGCGAACCGGGTACGACCGTGCTCGCGCTGTCCGCGCTCACCGGCGACGGTCTCGGCGAACTGCGCCAGGCGCTCGGACGGTTCGTGACGGAGCGGGGGGCCGCGGCCCGTCGTGTCGTGGCGGACGTGGACGCGGCCGCTGCCGGGCTGCGGCCCGTGTACGCGACCGGGCACCCCACGGGGCTGAGCGAGGCGGCGCGGGACGAGTTCTCCGCCCGGCTCGCCGACGCGGTGGGCGCCACCGCGGCGGGCGAGGCGGCCGAACGCGCCTGGCTGCGCAACGCCAACCGGGCCTGCGGCACGCCATGGCTCCGGCTGTGGCGGTGGTACCAGCGCCGCGGCGAGCTGCCCACCGGGCGACTGCCGGTGCGTTCGCACGCGGACGAGGAGTCCACGGCACGCCAGCGGGTCGAGCAGGCGGTCCGTACGGTGTCCGACCAGGCCGCGGCCGGGCTGCCCGGGCCCTGGGCGCAGGCGGTGCGTGAGGCGGCGGCGCGCGGGTCCCACGAACTGCCGGAGGCGCTGGACGAACTGGCGGCGGGAGCCGCGCTGCCGACGGGACGGCCGCCCCGGCCCGGCTGGTGGCCGCTCGCCGTGCTGGTGCAGGCGGCCATGACGCTCCTTCAGATCGTCGGAGGGCTGTGGCTGATCGGGCAGATCGCCGGGGTCGTGCCGCCGAACCTCGGTGTGCCGGTGCTGCTGATGCTGGCCGGCATCGTCGGCGGCCCGTTCGTCGAGTGGAGCTGCCGGATGGCGGCACGCGGACCGGCCCGGCGATACGGCACGGAGGCGGAGCGGCGGCTGCGGGAGGCGGCCGCGGGCTGCGGCCGGGCCCGGGTGCTCGACCCGCTGGCGGCGGAACTGCTGAGGTACCGGGAGGTACGGGAGCAGTACGTGCGGGTCACCAGGACCGGGGTCAAGGTGGGGTGAGACCACGGGGGACATGAGCGGCGGCGGCTTGGATCACCCGTTCGGACGGTGGAGTTGTCCACAGGGTGGGGGTGGTCCACAGCGCTCAGCGGGCCCGGCCCGGCGGAGGCAGTCTGGTCCTGCGGCGATCGCGACGAACGCGGTCGCCGCGGCGGACACAGCCGTACGGGACGGGCCCGTACGCATGCCGGTCCGGCGCCGTGACGCCGGGCGACGGGAGGGGTTCACGATGAACGAGACGATGGTCTGCGCGGTGGGCAACGTGGCGACACCGCCGGTGTACCGGGACATGGCGTCGGGGCCGTCGGCGCGCTTCCGGCTGGCGGTCACCTCGCGCTACTGGGACCGGGAGAAGAACGCCTGGACGGACGGGCACACCAACTTCTTCACGGTGTGGGCCAACCGTCGGCTCGCCGTCAACGCGGCCGCCTCGCTGAACGTGGGGGACCCCGTCATGGTCCAGGGCAGGCTGAAGGTGCGCTCGGAGACCCGTGACGGGCAGCAGAACTGGGCCTCGGCGGACCTCGACGCGGTGGCCATCGGACATGACCTGTCCCGCGGCACCTCCGCCTTCCGGCGGTCCGCGCAGCCGGAGGCGGCGCACGCCTCGCCACAGCCGGAGCCCAACTGGGATACGCCACAGGACCAGTCCGCGGACCCCGCCGGGCAACAACAGCCGGAACCGGCCGCGGTGACGTGACGTCAACCACATCCGGGAACTGACGGAACCACGGCTTATCGATGAACGAGCCACGAGGGATCGGGTTGATTTGTCGATAAGCCCTGGTCGCAGCCGATCGCGGCAGGCCGGGCGATAACAATTGCGATTCGGATTTGTGATCCGACGATATGACCACTGAGAGGTGGTGCGCCTGATCCATAGGATGCCAGGCGTAGCTTCAGTGACTGCTGATTCTGCTGGCGGGACCTGCCCCCCCACGTCAACGGGTCCTGCGCGAAGGGGAATTCTGTGCTTCCTGCGTTGTCCGGACCACCCGCACCACCCGCGCCGTCCACCCCCCGCCGGAGACCGGTGGCCCGCCTGGCCGCCGTCACCCTGGCATCCGGGCTGACGGTCGCCGGAGTGCTGGCCGTGGCAGGTCCGGCCGCAGCGGACGACGACGGGACCCCGCGGAGCCAGAGCGGGGCGACCGCCGTCACCGCGGGCCTGAAGACGTTCGGCGAGGCCGTCGTCCACGAGAACGGCGGCGACCTCAAAGTCGCCGCGGGCCTGTTCGAGATGTCCGTGGAGGGCGGCGGCACCCTCCGGACGTACGGCGCCGACATCCACAGCCCCACCCAGAAGGACGCCAAGTACGAGGAGACGCCCTGGAGCAGCACCTCGCTGGGCACCAACAAGAACGCCGGCCGGATCCGCTGGATCCTGCAGAACTCCTACCCGCAGGTGAACGACCTGGCGGCGCTCGGCCGCCAGGCGGGCATCCGGGGTCTGACCGAGCAGGACGCCGCGGCCGGCACCCAGGTGGCCATCTGGCGCTACTCCGACGGAGCGGCTGTCGACGCCGTCGACCCGCAGGCCGAGAAACTCGCCGACTACCTCCACAGGCGGGCCCGGGACACGGCCGAGCCGAGCGCCTCGCTGACCCTCGACCCGCCCACCGTCTCCGGCCGGCCCGGTGAGCGCGTCGGACCGGTCACGGTGCACACGAACGCGCGCGGTGTGACCGTCGTCCCGCCGGCCGACGCGGCGCTGAGCGGCGTACGGATCGTCGACATGGCGGGCAGACCCCTCACCTCGGCGAAGAACGGCAGCCGGCTGTATGTCGAGATACCGGCGCAGGCGGCCGACGGCTCGGCCGAAGTGACCGTGCAGGCCTCCACCACCGTGCCGGTCGGGCGTGCCTTCGCCTCCGCGAGCCGCAGCCAGGTGCAGATCCTGGCCGGCTCCAGCGAGTCGACGGTCTCCGCCACCACGAACGCCGGCTGGGCGGCCCAGGGTGCGATACCCGCGCTGTCGGCCCGCAGGAACTGCGCCGCCGGAAGCGTGGACCTCACCGCGGGCAACGCGGGCGACAAGCCCTTCACCTTCGGGCTGATGGACACCGAGCACACCATCCCCGCGGGCACCTCACGCATCGTGACGGTTCCGCTCCAGGAGGACCAGGCCTACGACTTCACGATCACCGGGCCGGACGGATTCCAGCGGCGCTTCACCGGCGTTCTGGACTGCCGGACCATGGGCGCGGCGGGCGGCGCGGCCGTCCAGACGCTGAGCGAGCCCAGCCCGGCCTCGGTGGGCGGAGCCGCGGGCGGCACCGACCTGGCCGCCACCGGCGGCTCGAGCGCCACTCCGCTGATCGTCTCGGTCGCCATCGGCCTGGTCGTGATAGGCGGCGGGGCACTGGTCCTGATCCGCGGCAGGGAGACAACGGGCGACTGACGCCCACGCCCACGTCAAGTGATCGTCTGCGTGGTCCCGTCAGGCATTGCGCAGGTGTAGCCGGCGTAGGGGCGCGCGGTGACCTGTCCGCCGGCGGCCGTGCATTCGTCTCTGGAGATGTTCGGAGGCGAGGCGGCCCCGGCGCTGACAGCGCCGACGGCGCTCACGCCGACAAGGGTTGCCGCGGCCAGGACGAGGCCCAGGATTCTTCGTATGCGCATGACTTCCTCCTCTCGGGCGCCTTCGTTCGGCCCTCGGGAAGGACAAGTCTCCAGACGACGGCGCCCTCTTACTCAGCATGGGCGCTCGGCATGAGCCTCGCGCGGCGAGGTGAGCGCCGCGCTGCCGCGCGTGGTCGCTAGCGCGGTTCATGGGCCGCCGCCCGGCAGGCACCGGTCGCGGCGCCGCCCGCCACTCCGGCCCCGGTCAGCCCGGACACACAACTCTGCAGGTCTCCGACCACGCCACGGCCGCAAGCCGCTGTGGTGGAAGCGGTGGCACCGGCCCGTTCTGCCATCTGTGTGCAGGCGGGGATGTCCGCCCGGGCCGCGGGAGCTGCGAGGACCGCACCACCGAGGGTGAGGGTCAGGCCGGTGAGGGCACCGGCGATACGGGTCGACGTGCGCATGGGACGCACCTGCCTTCCGGATCGGTCGCGCGGTCCTGGTCCCGGCGAGCCAGGTCCAACGCTGCGTCGCATCCACTGATCCGCACCGGGACATCCACTCGCGGGCCCCCCACTCCAGCGTCGCACCCTCTCCTCCGCCCGTCCTGGGCATCCGGGAGTGCCCTGTGTCCTTGGCCAAGGACACAGGGAGTGCGTCGGGTCGGCGGCCCGGGCTGACGTGGCGGTGCTGAATCAGGAAGCCCCAGGTCACAGGCGACGGATCGGATGGGTTAACACCCTGGGCTGGCGGTCAGGCAAGATGGGGTGTATCTGCCCACTGCCAGATTTCAAGCTGCCGGACGGTTTCTCTTGGCTGAGTACATTTACACCATGCGCAAGGCGCGCAAAGCGCACGGCGACAAGGTGATTCTCGACGATGTCACCCTGAGCTTCCTTCCGGGCGCCAAGATCGGCGTCGTCGGCCCGAACGGTGCCGGTAAGTCGACCGTGCTTCAGATCATGGCGGGGTTGCAGCAGCCGTCCAACGGTGACGCCTTCCTCGCGCCGGGTTACAGCGTCGGCATCCTGATGCAGGAGCCCAAACTGACCGACGAGAAGACCGTCCTGGAGAACGTCCAGGAGGGTGTCGCCGGCATCAAGGGCAAGCTCGACCGGTTCAACGAGATCGCCGAGCTGATGGCGACCGACTACTCGGACGCGCTGCTCGACGAGATGGGCAAGCTCCAGGAGGACCTCGACCACGCCAACGCCTGGGACCTCGACGCCCAGCTGGAGCAGGCCATGGACGCCCTGGGCTGCCCGCCCGGCGACTGGCCCGTCACCACCCTCTCCGGCGGCGAGAAGCGCCGTGTCGCACTCTGCAAGCTGCTCCTCGAGCAGCCCGACCTGCTGCTCCTCGACGAGCCCACCAACCACCTCGACGCCGAGTCGGTGAACTGGCTGGAGCAGCACCTCGCCAAGTACCCGGGCACCGTCGTGGCGATCACCCACGACCGGTACTTCCTGGACAACGTCGCCGAGTGGATCCTCGAACTCGACCGCGGCCGCGCCTACCCGTACGAGGGCAACTACTCCACCTACCTGGAGACCAAGGCCACCCGCCTCAAGGTCGAGGGTGCGAAGGACGTCAAGCGGCAGAAGCGGCTCAAGGAAGAGCTGGAGTGGGTGCGGTCGAACGCCAAGGGGCGTCAGGCCAAGTCCAAGGCCCGCCTCGCCCGCTACGAGGAGATGGCCGCCGAGGCCGAGAAGATGCGGAAGCTGGACTTCGAGGAGATCCAGATCCCGCCGGGTCCGCGCCTGGGCAGCATCGTCGTCGAGGTCAACGACCTCAACAAGGCCTTCGGCGAGAAGATCCTCGTCGACGAGCTGAGCTTCACGCTGCCGCGCAACGGCATCGTCGGCGTCATCGGCCCGAACGGCGCCGGCAAGACCACGCTGTTCAAGATGATCCAGGGCCTGGAGACCCCGGACTCCGGAGACATCAAGGTCGGCGACACGGTCAAGATCTCCTACGTCGACCAGAGCCGCGAGAACATCGACCCGAAGAAGACGCTGTGGGAGGTCGTGTCCGACGGGCTCGACTACATCAACGTCGGACAGGTCGAGATGCCGTCCCGGGCGTATGTGTCCGCCTTCGGGTTCAAGGGCCCGGACCAGCAGAAGCCGGCCGGTGTTCTCTCCGGCGGTGAGCGCAACCGCCTGAACCTGGCGCTGACCCTGAAGCAGGGCGGCAACCTGCTGCTCCTCGACGAGCCGACCAACGACCTCGACGTCGAGACCCTCTCCAGCCTGGAGAACGCGCTGCTGGACTTCCCCGGCTGCGCCGTGGTCGTCTCCCACGACCGGTGGTTCCTCGACCGAGTGGCCACGCACATCCTCGCCTACGAGGGCGAGTCCAAGTGGTTCTGGTTCGAGGGCAACTTCGAGTCGTACGAGAAGAACAAGATCGAGCGACTCGGCCCGGACGCCGCCCGTCCGCACCGCGCCACCTACAAGAAGCTGACCCGGGGCTGATCGGTCTTGCGCCACATCTATCGCTGCCCTCTGCGCTGGTCGGACATGGACGCCTACGGCCATGTCAACAACGCGGTCTTCATCCGCTACCTGGAGGAAGCCCGGATCGACTTCCTGTTCCGTCCGGACAAGGAGTTCAAGCAGGGGTCGGTGGTGGCGCGCCACGAGATCGACTACAAACGGCAGCTCGTCCACCGGCACCACCCCGTGGACGTCGAGCTGTGGATCACCGAGATCAGGGCCGCGTCCTTCACCATCACCTATGAGGTGAAGGACGACGACCTGATCTACGTACGCGCCTCGACCGTGGTCGTGCCGTTCGACTTCGAGACACAGCGCCCGCGCCGGATCACCGCCGAGGAACGCGAGTTCCTCGAGGAGTACACGGACCGGGCCGGTGAGGCCGAGAAGGAGGCCGTCGCCGCATGACGGTTCTCCACCTCGCCGACGAGGGGGAAGCGACGGACCTCGTGGCCTTCCTGTCCCGGCTGCTCCACTACGACCGTGGAGCAGCGGTGCGGCTCCAGGCGGCGGGGACGGCGCTCGCCGTGTTCGGTCGGCCGCCGTCCTTCGAGGTGCTGGCGGTGCGCGCGGTGCGACTCGCCAAGCCGTACGAGAACGGGCTGGACGCCACCCTGGACGTCACCGTGTCGGCCGGTGAGTTCCTTGAGTCCGTGGACGACACGGCGGCCACCGCCGCCGTTCCGGCCGCCGTGACCGGGCCGCCGTGGGCCGGGGTCCTGCCGCCGCGCGGCGGATGGCGGGCCGAGCCCGGGCTGCCGCTGCCGGAGGCGCTGCGCGCCACGGTCGCCGCCGCCGTCGCCGAGTTCCGCTCCCGTACTCGGGAGCTGGTGCCGGAGCAGCGGACCCGAGCGGCACTGGACCGGATCGGCCGGGACATCTGGTCACGGGAGGTCGGGCAGACCCCGCTCCCGGTGCGGGCCGTGCACGCGGCCCAGTCGCTGGGCTTCCTGCGGCCGGGCGCCGCGCCGGACGGCGGACGGGAACCCGCCGAGACACCGCCCGCGCTGCTCTCGTCGGGGGCGTGGCTGAGGCTCCGCACACCCTACGGTTCGATCGCCGTGCGCAGGGCGGCCGGGCTGGGCACATTCGACCTCAGCGTCCGCTGACCGCCCCGCCGCCCGCCCGGCCCAGGTCGTCCGGGCTCACTCCGGGGTGTTCACCATCGAGGCCGCCGCGTACGTCAGGTAGTTCCACAGCGTGTGCTCGTGCTCCTCGGACAGGCCGAGCTCGTCGACGGCCACCCGCATGTGCCGCAGCCAGGCGTCGTGCGCGGCCCGGTCGACGGTGAACGGCGCGTGCCGCATGCGCAGCCGGGGGTGACCGCGGTTCTCGCTGTAGGTGGTCGGGCCGCCCCAGTACTGCATCAGGAACAGGGTCAGCCGCTCCTCGGCCGGACCGAGGTCCTCCTCCGGGTACATCGCCCGCAGGTCCGGGTCCTCGGCGACCCCCTCGTAGAAACGGTGGACCAGCCGGCGGAAGGTCTCCTCCCCGCCGACCTGCTCGTAGAAGGTCTGCTCCTGAAGCGTGCCGCGCCGAATCTCTCTCACCCGTACATGCTCTCAGACCGGGTGGCCCAGGACTCAAGGCCCAGGACCACCCGATCCGCCCCCGTTGCTGGCCGCCGGGAGGCCCGGGGCCGCACAGTGGAGCCATGGGCGTGCACGGGCTCGACAGGGAGTTGGCGGGCGTCGCCGTCTCGGCGCGGGCGGCGCTGGTGCGGGAGATCGCGAGGAGTGGGGCCTTCGCCGGTGACCCGGTGTGGCGGGAGGCCTTCGAGAGGGTTCCGCGGCACCTCTTCGTGCCGTACTACTACGTGGGCGTTCCGGGAGGGTTCGAGCGCTGCTGGGGGCAGAGCCCGGATCCGGCGGAGCGTGAGCGCTGGCTGCGCGGCGCCTACGTGGACGGTCCGCTGGCCACCCGGGTGCGGGACGGCGAGTTGGTCTCCTCCAGCAGTCAGCCGTCGCTGATGGCGGACATGCTCGTCGAGCTGCGGGTGCGGGAGGGTGACCGGGTGCTGGAGATCGGCGCGGGCACCGGCTACAACGCGGCCCTGCTCGCCCACCGGCTCGGGGACGACGAACTCGTCACCACGGTCGACCTGGAGCCGGAGATCACCGAGTCGGCCCGGCAGCACCTGGCGGCGGCCGGTCACCATCCGGTGGTGGTCACCGGCGACGGGGCGCGCGGGGTACCCGAACGTGCCCCCTTCGACCGGATCATCGCCACCTGCACACTGCGGGCCGTCCCGCACGCCTGGCTCGCCCAGTGCCGTCCCGGCGCCCGGATCCTCACCCCGCTCGCCACCGGGCTGCTGGCGCTGAACGTGCGCGACGCCGGGCACGCCGAGGGCCGGTTCCTGCACACGCCCGCCTACTTCGTGCCGCTGCGCGGCGAACACCGGCCCGAGCCGGAGCCGACGCCCCCGGACGGCGTACCCGACGGGGTCCGGGGACACGAACTGTTCCGGTTCCTGCTGACCCTCGCCGGCGACGCCATCGGGCCGCCGGAGGCCTGCGCACTGTGGGAGCGCGAGGGCCGGCCCGTCCGGGAGCGCTACGGCGTCACGGTCGCCGGCGGGCGTGAGTGGGCGTGGCTGGACGACCCGCAGGGGCCGTACACCTGGCCCCTGCCGGGCTGAGCCCCCGCCCGGTCCGGCAGCGGGGTCAGGTCAGCCGCGCCGGATCGTGATCGTCGTCCAGGCGCCCACGTGCACCCG
Source organism: Streptomyces sp. NPDC086787 (assembly GCF_044745865.1). Lineage (NCBI taxonomy): Bacteria > Bacillati > Actinomycetota > Actinomycetes > Kitasatosporales > Streptomycetaceae > Streptomyces > Streptomyces sp. NPDC086787. The sequence continues at coordinate 308,905 of NZ_JBIVBC010000001.1, forward strand.
GTCGCCGTCCTGGAGCGGCACCGGTACGAACGGCTGGATCGGCTCCTCCGAGCCGTTGACCGTCGTACCGTTCGTCGAGTTCTGGTCGACGACCGCCCAGCCGCCGTCCGGCTGCTGGACCAGGACCGCGTGCTGGTGCGAGACGCCCGGGTCCTCCGGCGGCACCGACAGGTCGATGTCGGGGGTGTCGCCGGTGGAGTGGCGGCGGCGGCCGATGGTGAGCTGGTTGCCGGTGAGCGTGCGCTGCTGCTCGGGCGAGTAGGCGGGCAGGTTGAGACCCGCGGCCTCGGGGCCCGATCGGTGCATCATCGCCATGAAGTACTCGCGGTCCGGGCCTATGGTCACCGTCCAGGTCGCGGGCCCCTGCGGAGCCTGCGGGAAGGCGGAGCCGGGGCCCTGGGCGGAGCCGGGCTGCGGGTAGCCGTAGCCGTCGCCCTGGCCGCCGTTGCCGGGACCCGAGGGGTGGGCGGCGGACGGCGGGGAGATGACCCAGTCGTCTTCGGCGCCGCCGAAGGACGGACCGCCGACCGGGGGCCGGCCGGACTCCTGCGGGAAGGCGGGGGGAGTGGGCGGGCCGGGCTGCGCGAAGGACTGCGGACCACCGGTGGTGGCACCGGGACCGGGAGGCGGCGGAACGGGCCGACCGGGGTCCCCTCCGAAGCCACCGGGCCCACCCGGGCCGCCGGGGGCGCCAGGAGCACCCGTGGCACCGGGGCCCTGTCCGCCGAAGCCGGGCCGGGTTACCGGTCCCTGGCCGCCGCCGAACCCAGAGGGACCGGGGCCGCCTTGACCGCGTTCGCCGCCGAACGGCGAAGAGCTGGGGTCGTTCTGGCCGCGTTCGTTGCCGAACGGGGAGGGACCGGGGCCGCCTTGGCCGCGTTCGCCGCCGAACGCAGAAGGTCCGGGGCCGCCTTGGCCGCGTTCGCCGCCGAACCCAGAGGGACCGGGGCCGCCTTGGCCGCGTTCGCCGCCGAACGCAGAAGGTCCGGGGCCGCCTTGACCGCGTTCGCCGCCGAACGGCGAGGCGCCGGGGCCACCCTGGCCGCGTTCGCCGCCGAACGGTGTCGGGCCGGACGGCTCGCTGTTGAAGGGCGGGATCGGCTCGGCGGGGCGGTTCATCTGCGAGGGGCGTGAGCGCTGGTACTCGTAGGAGTCACCGCCGCCGTAGGACTGGCCGGGAGCCTGGCCGGGGGAGGGGAAGCGCGGGGCGGCCGGGCCGGACGCCGGCGGGCGCGGGGCGGCCGGGGTGTACGAGGTGGCCGTGTTCGTCAGGAAGTTCCACCGGCACTCCTCGCAGAACGGCGCGCCGCCCTCGCGGGGCGTACGGCACTGCGGGCACAGCTCCGGCTCCGGAGCGCCGGGCTGGGTCGGGCGGCCCATGGGCCGCCCGCCGGCGCCCGGAGGCGGCGGCGGGAATCCGTATCCGCCACCGGCGGGCGGCGGCGGAGGCGGCGGAGGCACGGCACCGGCCATGCGGTGACCGCAGACCTCGCACCAGTCGTCGGAACCCGACTGGTGTCCGTTCGGGCAGGTCGGCATGTCGGCGCGTCCCTCTCTGTCAGGCGCTGTATCTGGCAGGGTCTGATCTGGCAGAGTCTGTGATGGACCCTGTCACTTCTTTACACGAACAGTCTTTGTGGACCGTGTCTCAAGGGTCATCTCGTCGGCCTCCGCGACCCTCGCTTTCAGTCGCACAGTACCTGTCGCCGCATCGACCACGTCCACCACCTTCGCAAGCAGTTTCGCAGTATCGGCGTTCCCCGACGCGCTCGCGAGCTGAACGGCCCGGCCCAGTTTGGCCGTTGCACCGTCGAAATCACCCACTTTGCGAAGATCGAGGCCCTGCTGGATGGCCTGTGCCAGCTCGGCCTGGCCCGTGTAGTGCGCGACCTGCGGGTTGATCGAGGTGGACGCGGCCATGTCGTCGGTCCACACGGCCCGTACGAGTCCCTGGGCGCCGAGGTTCTGCGCGGTTCCGTCGGGCTGCGGCACGACCAGGGAGACCCGCGCGGCCAGCATCTCCTGGCCGAGACCGGCCGTGGGAACCTCGACGCAGACGTGGTAGTCGCGGGACTCGTCGCCCCAGGAACCGGTGGGGTAGTCCCCGGCGCGCGGGCCCGCCTCGGTGCGCCGGCCGGTCAGCTCCGCGACCGTCGGCGCCACCTGCTTGACGAACTTCACGGTCGTGCCGACCGGCGTCCACAGCCGCAGCGCGACGTCCGCGACCTCCTTGCCCATCGCCGCCTCCATCATCCGCGTGAAGTCGGCGGCCAGACCGTTCGGGTCGGCGACGATGTCGGCGGTGCCGAGCAGGGCGGAGGCGATCCCTGTGACTTCTTTCACTTCCCAGTCGGTGCCCACACCGCGGGCGTCACAGGTGAAGCGTGCGGCGCCCGAGTCGAGCGCGGCGCGCAGATCCTCGGGCGACTCGTGCTCGTTGCGGCCGTCGGTCAGCAGGATGCCGTGCCGGATGGCGACATCCACCGAGGACAGCAGCCGGTCGGCCAGTCGCAGCCAGGTGCCGATGGCCGTACCGCCCCCGGCGCTGAGCTTGCGCAGCGCCTGCTTGGCCTGGTCGCGGGTGGCGGCGTCGGCGACGGCGAGCCGTCCGCCGCCCGGGTACACCTCCTTGGCGACGTGCGTGCCGCCGATCACCGCGAAGTGCACCCCGTCGCGCAGGGTGTCGATCGCGGCGGCCGTGGCGTCGCGGGCGTTGCGCATCTTGGTCGGCGGGTAGTCCATCGAGCCCGAGCAGTCGACCATGATCGCCACGGCCGCGGAAGGCCCCTGCCCGGACGAGTACAGCTGCGGTGCGCCGACCGCGCTGCCGATGGTGCCGCCGCCCGTCGCCGTCACGGTGACGATCGCGTTGACCTCGCGACCGCCCTCCGGAAGGAACTCGTTCTGGTAGACGTCCACCGAGAACTGCGGCACGTTCGACTTCGACAAATTGGCCATGACTGTTCTGACTCCCCCTTGATCCCACGGGTTGCGTGGGTGACGACTGCGGGCGGACCGGTCCCCTCCGGCCCGCCTCCCCGGCGCGTGGCCTCTCGGCCGTGCGCGGCCTCAGCCCGATCCTGCCCCCTGCTGCGGTGCCGGGAACGGGACGACGGCCACTGTTACGTTGTCGTGGCCCCCGCCGTCGAGCGCGTGACCGACCAGGACCCGCGCACCGTGCAGCGGCCGGGCGGCGGCGTCCGGCGGCACGGCCCCGCACATCTCCTCCGCCGTCTCCGCGTAGTTCCACAGGCCGTCCGTGCAGACCACCACCGCGCCCGCCCGGTCGGGCTTGAAGGAGGCGGTGTGCGGCTCCAGTTCGTAGGCGTCCGCGCCGAGCCAGCCGGTGATCGCGTGGGCACGCTCGTCGGCGTACGCCTCCGCCTCGTTCATCAGGCCCGCGGCGACCATCTGCGCCGCCCACGAGTCGTCCTCGGTGAGCCGGGCCGCCGGTGCGCCGCGGTCCGCCGGCACCCAGTAGGCGCGACTGTCACCGACCCAGCCGACGACCAGCAGGCCGGAGGCGACCACCGCGCCGACGATCGTGCAGGCCGGGGCGTTCTGGTGCGGGCTGTGCTCGCGGGCCGTCGCGGGCTCCTCCGCCAGCGCGTTGACCGCCTGCGAGGCCGCGACGATCGCGTCGTGCATCGCCGTCTGCGGATGCGTGCCGCGCGGCAGGGCCGCCAGCAGTGACTCGCCTGCCGCCTGCGAGGCGGCGAGCGAGGCCTCGTCGGGCCGGGTCGCCGAGGACACGCCGTCGCAGACGATCGCCACCGAGGCGGCCGAGCCGTCGGGCAGCGTGATGTGGCCGAGGGCGAACGCGTCCTCGTTGCGGTGGTGGCGCAGCCCGCGGTCGCTGACCGCGGCGACCGGGCCGCACTCCTGCTCCATGTGGTCGCGCTCGCGCGGCTGCGCGTGCCCACAGTTCTCGCAGTAGCCGTCGCCGTCGACCCGCCCCGCCCGGCAGGCCACACAGACCCTGGCCCGCTCAGCCTCCTCGGCGGCAGCGGCAGCGTTGTCGTCGGCCGCGGGCCTCGGGTCCGGGGCCTGGAGCGGGTACTCCTCCGGCTCCGGCGGCCGGTCGAACCGTACTCCCGAGGCCGCGGCGGGCCACTCCACGTCCTCGTCATCGGTGGGTGCCGGGGCGTCCTGCGGTGATGCGGGCACCACCGACAGGTTGTACCCGCACGCACCGCAGAAACGGTCACTCGGATCGAGCGGCTCGGCGCAGCTCGGGCACTTCGACGGTGCGGCCTGCTGGGGCATCTGCGACATCAACTACACCCACGTCCGGGGGCGGTAACGGTTGGCCCGTTCCACCAGGTCGATCCTCTCCTCGCCGCCGGGCGCGAGCCGGGCCAGCGTGCGGTACGAACGCTCCAGACCGAAACGCAGGCCCCGCTCGTCCAGACCGCTGCCGAGCAGCACCCGGCCGTCGGCGGCGGCCTGTGTGCCCTGGCTACCGGAGAGTATCCAGTCGAGCGCGCTGCCGAGTACCTCTGTGGACAACTGTTCGCGTCGGGCCGGGTCCAGGCCGTACGCGTCGAGCGCCTCGACCTGCCCGGCGGCGGCCGTCAGATCCTCCAGGAGCGGTACGTCACCCGCGGCCGCCGTGCGCTGCCGCAGCCGTGCCCGGACGGCGGCCACCCGGGCGGCCGTGTAGTGGATGGAGGACTCCGGAACCGACTCCAGCGTCCGCACGGCTGCGGCGCGGTCGCCCGTCGCGAGCTGCACCCGGGCCAGGCCGAACGCGGAGCTCACAAAACTCGGGTCGGTCGACCACACCAGCCGGTAGTACTCCGCGGCGTTGTCCAGCTGGCCGAGCATCTCCGCGCACAGGCCCAGCGCCAGCTTGGGCGCGGCCTCGCCCGGGAAGGCGTCGTAGACCGCGTCGAAGGCCGGCGCGGCGCCCTCGGAGTCGCCGGTCACCAGGGCCGCCACACCCCGGTACCACACCACCCGCCAGTCGTCGGGCCGTTCGCCCTCCAGCCTGGTCAGCACCCCGAGCGCCGCCCCGAAGTCGCCGTTCTCCAGCTCGGCACGGACCTGCCGCAGCCTGGTCTCGACGGTCTGCTGCGGGGCCGCGGCGAGCGCGCCGAGCAGTTCGCCCGGCGCGGACGTCATCAGACCGGCCAGGAAACCGGCGTTGGGGTCCGTCGGGTCGACGAGCGGCACCGGCAGCGCGAGCCCGGCGGCCGCGGTGACGACCGGTCTGACCAGGCCGGGCATGCCGCCCGGGGCCTCCGGGGCGGGTGTCCGCCGTGCGGACCGGGTGCTTCGCGCCCCCAGCCGGGACACGTCCCCCGCCAGCTTCGGGAACAGCTCCGTGTCGGTGACCTTGAGCTCCGGGCCGAACAGTGTCGACAGCGCGGGCCGGGCCCGGCCCGTCTGGAGCGACACGACCTCCCGCAGCACGCCCGTCAGCTGCTCGGACATCTCCTGCGCGGACGCGAACCGGCGGGCCGGGTCGGGGTCGGTGGCGCGGACCAGCAGCCGGTAGAACGACTCGTACTGCTGGAAGACCTCGATGGTGTCGGGGTCCGGCAGGGAGTCCACGTAGACGTTGGTGTAGCCCTGGAAGTCGAAGGTCAGCACGGCCAGCGTGCGGCCGACCGTGTACAGGTCGCTCGCCACCGACGGACCGACCTCCGCCACCTCCGGCGCCTGGTAGCCGACCGTGCCGTAGATGGCCGACTCCTCGTCGTCCATCCGGCGCACCGCGCCCATGTCGATCAGCTTGAGCTGGTCCTCGGTCTGGATCGCGTTGTCGACCTTGAAGTCGCAGTACAGCAGGTTGCGGCTGTGCAGATGGCCGAGTGCCTCCAGCGCCTCGATGCCGTACGCGCACGCCTGCTCCACCGGCAGCGGGTCCCGCCGGCCGTCCTCGGTGCGGCGCGCGTTGGCGATCTCCTTCAGCGCCTTGCCGCCCACGTACTCCATGACGATGTAGCCGTCGAGCGAGCCGGTGCGCTGGTCGAGGTGCTCCACGAAGTTGTAGATCCGCACGATGTTGGCGTGCTCGATCTCCGCGAGGAAGCGCCGCTCGGAGATCGCCGCCGCCATCGCGTCCTGGTCACCGGTGTCCAGCAGGCCCTTGAGCACCACCCAGCGGTCCGACACGGCCCGGTCCACCGCGAGGTAGATCCAGCCCAGACCGCCGTGCGCCAGACAGCCCGCGACCTCGTACTGGCCGTGCACGATGTCGCCGCTGTGCAGCTTCGGGACGAACGAGTACGGGTTGCCGCACTTGGTGCAGAACCCCTCGGTACGGCCCGGGCGTTCACCCCGTGCCCGGCCCACCGGTGCCCCGCAGTCGGAGCGCGAGCAGAACCGCTTCCGCTCGGGCACCTCGGGGTTGTCCAGCACCATCGCCCGTGGGTCGGGCCGCGGCACCTGGGGCACCGACACCAGCCCGGCACCCAGCCGGGCCCGCCCGGACGAGCCGGCCGAGCTGCCGGAACTGCGCACCGACACCGAACGGCTGCTGGACCTTCCCGACACCGAGCGCGAGAGCCGCCCCGACACCGAGCGCCGTGACTTCGACGACTGCGACGCCGTACGCGCGCTGCGGCCACTCGCGGACGAACCGACGCCGCCCGCCGAGCCCTTGCCGCCGCCTGCCGTCCCGGTGGGCGACGAACCCACCAGGCCCCTCCCGGAGACGACCGGCGCCAGACCGCAGGTGTCGCAGTACAGCTCACCGCCGCCCACGTCCTCGTACGTCCCGTCGCAGCCCGGCCGCTGACACGACTGCCCTGCCTGACTCATGGCTGGCTACTCCCCCCTCCGGTCCTGAGGGCCGCCCTGCTCCGGCACCCGCGGGGCACCGAGCAGTTCGGCCGCCGCCTGCTGATAGCGCAGCACGGCCTGTTCGGCGACGCGCAGATCGCACGGCGCGCTCCACAACATGCGGCGGGCCGCGTCGTAGCGCTCGATGAGGAACGGATCCTCCGCGAGCCCGTGCCGGGCCACCTTCGCCTTGTACGCGTCGAGCCGGCCGCGCAGCTCGGCGCGGACCGCCAGCGGCGCCGTGACCGCAGTCAACGACTCCCGGGCACGCAGCAGTTCGTCCTCCGCCTTCTGCTCCAGCGACTCCAGCAGCGGGGACAGCCGGTGCCAGCGCGCCTGTCGGCGGTACTCGGCGGCCGTCGCCAACTGCTCATGGAGCACGGTCGGCGGCCCGCTGACCACCGGCACCTCCGTGGCGGCGATCTTCGCCAGCACCTCGCCGCGCGCGGTGCGCGCCTCTGCCAGCGTGCGGTCCGCGCGGGAGAGCACGTCCCGCAGCCGCACCAGCCGCTGTTCGGCGTCCTGGCGGACCGTCAGTACGGCGTCGATCTCCCTGCGCACGTCCTCCAGGGCGCGCGCCTCACGGTCGTACACCGTGGTGTCCGGCCGGCCGCCGCCCGGCGCCGAACTGCCCTGCGCCGGAACCCAGTAGGCGAGCGGGTCGGAGACGACCTCCTCGCGCAGCGCCGTGAGCGTCCGGGTGATCCGCTCCAGGTCGTCCCCGGACGGATGCTCGCCGGGGCGGACCCCGACCGAGTGCGCGAGTTTACGGGTGCGCTGGAGCTCCGCGGCGAGTAAATCGATGCGTGCGGGCAGCGCCGACCACACCGCGTCGGCCGTCACGACCATGTCCAGCGAGGCCGCGTACAGCTCGTTCATCCGCTCCACCAGCGCGGACAGCGTGAACCGGCGGCTCAGCCGGCCCGCCTCGGGCAGCAGGGCCGGAACGTTCGCGGCCGCCGCGGCACCGCCGGCGACCGTCACGGACTCCCCGCGCAGCAACCCGGTCAGCTCCACCAGGTCCTCGCGGCCGGACCAGCGGCGCCGGGAGCGGATCTCCCTGGCCCTGCGCAGCGTGTCCGCGTACGCCTCGAAGTACGCCCACAGCAGCGTTATCGAGGCCTCCGTGGCCGCCCAGCGCTCCTTGGTCGTGCCGGTCAGCCCGGCGCCTTCGAGCAGCCTGCGGCCCGCGTGGTCCTGGAGGGCGAGGAGCGAACTCTCGATCGCCTCGTGCTCCGCGCCGAGCCGCGCCAGCGCACGGTCCACCTCGTCCCGGTCCATCACCGGCCCGGCGGGGTCCGTGGCGCCCATCGATCACCTCTCGCTGCTGTCTGGGGCTGTGCTGTGGGGGTCAACTGGTCAGCTCGTGCGGAGATACTCCGGCGCCGGCGGCTTGGACGGCGCCGGGTCCGCGCCCAGTGTCGCGGACAGCCATTTGTCGTACGACGCCTGCCAGCCGCTCTGCCCGTACTCCACCAGGATCCGGTTGACCCGGCGGACCAGGTCGTCGGCGTCCTTTTTCATCGCCACGCCGTAGTACTCGGTCGTGAAGGCGGAACCCTTGAGAGCCACCGTCGGGTCCTGGGCGGCCTGGCTGGCGGCCAACGCGCCGTCGGTGACCACCGCGTCGGCCTCGCCGAGCTGGAGCCGCACCAGGCAGTCGAGCTGGTTGGGGACCGTCTGCCGGATGTCGGCCGAGGAGTCCAGGCGGCCCGCCTTGCGGTCCTCGTCCAGCTTGGCGTAGGCCGTGGAACCCTTCGCCGTGCATATCCGCTTGTGGGCGAGGGACGCGTCATAGCCGGTCACGGACGACGACTTGGGCGCCAGCACCGTCTGCCCGGTCTTGAAGTACGGGGCGGAGAACGCGACCTGGTCGAGGCGGTCGCAGGTGATGGTCATCGTCCGCACCACCATGTCGACCCGGCCGTCCTGGATCGCCGGGATGCGCTGGCTGGTGGGGATCGCCTTGAACTGGACCGCGTTCGGGTCGCCGAGGATGTCCTGGGCGATCCGGTGGGCCAGGTCGATGTCGAAGCCCTCCAGCTCCGCGTCCTTGTTGTTCGGGTTGCGGTAGCCCCAGTGGTAGCTGTTCTGGTCGACGCCGACGATCAGTTTCCGCTTGGCGCCGGTACGCGCCTTGATGGCCTGGATCGTGGGACCGTCGGCGGCCGACGGGGCCAGCGTCTGCCGCTGCGCCTCGGAGGGCTCGCAGCCGTCCGCCCGCGCCTGGCTGCCGGTGGCGACGCCCGGGCCGCCGACCCCGGTCGCGCCGTCCTCACCGTCGTGCGACTGACTCAGCGGCAGCAGCAGGACGAACGTCAGCGCGACGGCGCAGACGGCCGCCATCGCGCCCACTCCGCCCCAGCCGCGCAGCAGGGCCCGCACACGTTCCACGTTCATCCTCCCGCCCCCTCTCACCGGTACTCCGACAGCCTGCGGCCGATGCCGGCCAGCGCGCCCGCCGCGCCCAGCACACCGAGCGCCGCCGCGCCGACGGGCAGTCCGGTCATGGCGTCCCGGCCGTCACCGGCCGACTGCCTGAACTCGGTCTGCTCGTGCGCGATCGCCTTCTTCAGGTTGGCGTCGACGCTGTCGAAGCACTCGCCGGTCGCGCCCTTGGGGCCGATCACCTTGTCCAGCGCCGTCTGGTAGTTGCCGTTCTCGTCCTCGGCGCGGGCGCCGGCGTGGCGCTGCTTCCACACCGTCATGTTGCCCTTGGCCGCGCTGACCGGCTCGCTGCCCGAACGGTCGTCGGCGAGCCGCGCCGCCTCGGCCAGGCCCTTGCCCAGAACGCCCATGTCCTTGTCGAAGTCGTAGTAGTACGCGTCGTACGTCTGCCCGCCGACCGTCACGGTCTCGGCGCCCCGCGCCACCAGGCTCAGGTTCTCGTTGCCCCGGGCCTTTAGGGAGGCGATTCGGGCGTCGTCCAGCACGTTCAGCGAACGGATGCCGTGGTCGTAGGAGTCGTTCAGGCCCGCGCGGGCGACGCTGTGGCCGACGACCAGCCAGAGCAGGGCGACCGCCGCGGTGGCCGTGGCCGCGGCCAGGCCGTGGTTCAGCACCCGGTTGGTGCGCCGGTACTCGCGGTGCTGGACCCGGGCCAGCCCGGCCAGCGCGAGCACGCCCAGACCGATCGCCGCCCACGGGTAGGGCGTCGCGTCCGCGTAGTCGGAGCGCAGCCGCTGGTGTTCCTTCGTGTAGAGGTCCTCCGCCGCCGGGAGCATCTCGTTCTGCATCTTGTCGTTGGCGTAGCGGAGATAGGCGCCGCCGACGGGGTAGCCCTGCCGGTTGTAGGTGCGAGCCCGTTCGACCAGGCCCTTGTACTCCGGAAGGAGCTTGTTCAGCTTGGCGATCGACGCCTCGGAGGGCGAGCCCGGGTCGGAGGCGGTGGCCGCGGTGACCAGCTTCCCGGCGGCCGTACGGATGTCCTTCTCGTACCGCTCGCGGGAGGCGGCCGTCTCCTGGCCGCCCGCCAGGAAGCCGGTGGACGCGGCCGTGTTGGCGTCCGCCAGCGAGCGGTAGATGTCCGCCGCGTCCGAGCTGAGCGGCTGGCTGCTGTGCAGCACGTCGTCGGCGGCGCTCGCGCGGTCGGTGGTCTGCCAGGCGGTGACGGCGCCGAACACGACGACCAGCAGGGCCAGTACGGCACCTATGGCCCGCAACCGGCCCGGCTCGGTTGCCGCGGCGGCGCGCAGCCGGCCGGCGCCCTCGGCGAACGCCGTACGACGCGGGCGCGGCGGTTCGCCCGCGAGCGGTCCGCCCGCGGGCGTGGGCGCGACCAACGAGCCGTGCTGCGGCGGGATCGCCGGCATGGTGGGCACGCCGGAGCCCGGTCCCGGTTCCGGTGGCGCCGCGCTGCTCTTCGGCGGGTGTGTCACTGCTGACCTCCCCCATGGTCATCTGTCACCGCCAGTATCGCCGCCCGGACCGACATTCCGCACCGGCCTTCACTGGATCTTGATCGGATCGCAGCCCCGGGGGGACTGACGGCGTGGTGCGGTCTCCGCACCACCCCCTGCCCATGAACACGCCCGGGCAACCGGTTCGGTTCCCCCGCCGTGGCCGTCGCCTAGGGTTCCCAGTGGGCCCGTGCCCGTTCCCGCGCGGCCGGGAGCGCGCCCACCCGGTCCAGCCCCAGCAGCGCCGCCCCCAGCACCGGACTGGCCGTCACCACACGGGGCACCGCCTTCGGCGCCCGGGCCGCCAGCAGCTCCCGGACGCCGTCGTCGAGCCGCCGGTGACCTGCCGTCAGGACACCGCCGCCCAGCAGCACCGGAGTCTCCTCGCGCAGCAGGTCCAGGCGGGACAGCGCGACCGCCGCCATCGTCACCACCTCCCCGGCCAGCCGGTCCACGATCGAGCACGCGACCGCGTCCCCGCGCGCGGCCGTCGCGAACAGCACCGGCGTCAACTCGTGGTGCCGGACCCGCTCCACGTGCCCCAGGTGCAGTGCCTCGATGAGCGCGTACATCGACCCCAGGCCGAAGTGCGCCGGGAGAGTGCGGGCCAGTTCCGTGGGCCCGCCGCGCCCGTCCTCGGCGCGTGCCGCGTGCCACAGGGCCTCCTCGGCCAGCCCCCAGCCGCCGCCCCAGTCGCCGGAGACCCGGCCGAGTGCCGGGAAGCGGGCGGTGCGGCCGTCGGGCCGCATCCCCACGCAGTTGATGCCCGCCCCGCAGACCACCGCCACCCCACGCGGCTCGGCCACCCCGGCCCGCAGGATCGCGAAGGTGTCGTTGCGGACCTCCACCGACGCGCCCCAGCGGCGCGCGGCGAGTGCGGCCGCCAGCCGCTCCTCCTCGACGGGCAGGTCGGCGTTGGCCAGGCACGCCGAGACATGCGAGACCGAGCCGACACCGGCCGTGGCGCGGGCCCGCGCGACCGCCCCGGCCAGCTCGTCCACCGCCGCCTCCACGCCCACCGTCGGCGGCCGGAACCCGCCGCCGCGCGCGGTGGCCAGGACCTCCCCGTCGGCGGTCAGCAGCGCGACGTCGGTCTTGCTGTTGCCCGCGTCGATGGCGAGGACGGCGGCGGTCAGGCCCACGCGAGGTACTCCCGGTTGTGCGCGACCAGCCGGTCGGTCAGGGTGTCGGCGTACTCGTACTGGCCGATCAGGGGATGCGACAGCAGGGCCTTGAACACCCGGTCCCGGCCGCCGTGCAGCGCCGCCGCCAGGGCCAGCTCCTCGTAAGCGGTCACGCTCGCGACGAGGCCGGAGAACAGCGGGTCCAGGGCGGGTACGGGCAACGGGACGGGCCCCTTCGGACCGACCGCCGCCTGCACCTCGATCACCGCGTCGTCCGGCAGGAAGGGGAGCGTGCCCCGGTTGTACGTGTTCACCACCTGGTACGGGCTGCCCGCGCCGCCCAGCAGGGACGCGGCCAGGTCGACGGCCGCCTCCGAGTAGTGGGCGCCGCCCCGCTCGGCGAGCAGCTCCGGTTTCTCGTCCAGGGCCGGATCGCCGTACATGCGCAGCAGTTCGCGTTCCATGGCGGCGACTTCCGCCGCCCGGGAGGGTTTGGTGCGCAGCTCCCGCACCACCGCGTCGTGCGCGTAGTAGTAGCGCAGGTAGTACGACGGGATTACGCCGAGCCGGTCCAGCAGGGGGCGGGGCAGGCGCAGTTCGGCGGCGACGGCGTCGCCGTGCTCGGCCAGCAGCCTCGGCAGCACGTCCGCGCCCTCGGGGCCGTCCAGCCGTACGCCTGTTTCCCAGGTGAGGTGGTTGAGGCCGACGTGGTCCAGGTGGAGGCCGGCGGGGGCGACGCCGAGCAGGGCGGCGAACTTCCGCTGGAGGCCGATCGCCACGTTGCACAACCCGACCGCCCTGTGCCCGGCCTGGAGCAGGGCGCGGGTGACGATCCCCACCGGGTTGGTGAAGTCGATGATCCAGGCGTGCGGGTTGGTGCGGCGGACGCGTTCGGCGATGCCGAGGACGACGGGCACCGTGCGCAGCGCCTTGGCCAGGCCGCCCGCTCCGGTCGTCTCCTGCCCGATGCAACCGCACTCCAGCGGCCAGGTCTCGTCCCGCTCGCGGGCGGCCTGTCCGCCGACGCGCAGTTGGAGGAGCACCGCGTCGGCGCCGTCGACGCCCGCGTCCAGATCGGAGGTGGTGACGACACGGCCGGGATGGCCCTGCCTGGCGAAGATCCGTCGGGCCAGCGCGCCGACCGGCTTCAGGCGTTCGGCCGCCGGGTCGACCAGGACCAGTTCCTCGACGGGCAGGACGTCCCTGAGCCGGGCGAAGCCGTCGACGAGTTCGGGGGTGTAGGTCGATCCGCCGCCGACCACGGTGAGTCTCATGCCCTGTCAACCCTTCACTGCCAGAACGGTTGCGGCCGCGGAGGTGCCGGCCGGTCAGCGCGAGGTGTCGAAGACCTCGTCGCGGGTGGCCGCGAGCGCGCTCTCCAACGCGCCGCGCAGCACCGGGTTTTCCTGTACGTCGCCGATGACGAGGCGCGGGCGGGGTGCCGCCAGCTCCGCCAGTTCGGCCTGGACCAGCGCGCGCAGCACCTCGCCGCCGGCGGTGAGGACGGAGCCGCTGAGGACGACGAGCTCGGGGTCGAGGACGGAGACGAGCGCGGCGAGACCGGTGGCGAGCCGGGTCGCGTACGCCCGCAGCAGTTCGCGGTGCGGACCGTCCGGTTGGTCGGCGGCGCGGGCCACGAGCCGGGCGGCCGCCTCGGCGTACGGGCCCGCCGGTACGTCCCCGATACCCAGTTCCCGGGCCAGCGGGGGCAGCGCCTGTGCACCGGCCAGCTGCTGGTAGCCGCCGCTGTCGGCCTCGGCCACCCGGCGCACCAGGGGGGTGCCCGGCACCGGCAGGAAGCCGACCTCGCCCGCGCCGCCGGTCCAGCCCCGGTGCAGCCTGCCGCCGAGGACCAGGGCGGCGCCCAGCCCCTCCTGGTTCCACAGGAGTACGAAGTCCCCGTGTCCCCGGGCGGCGCCCAGCCGCTGCTCGGCCAGCGCGACGAGGTTGACGTCGTTCTCGTACTCGACCGGCATGGGGAGTGCCGCGGCGAGCTCGTCGAGCAGCGTGGGGGAGTGCCAGCCGGGCAGATGGGAGGCGTAGCGCAGCCGTCCGGTGCCGGGGTCGAAGGCGCCGGGGGTGCCGATGGCCAGCCGGTGTACGGCGTCCCGGGTCAGTCCCGCGGCCTTCACGGCGCCGTCGAGGGCGTCGGTGACCTGACGGACGACCGGCTGGGCCGGACGGTGGGCGGGGGTGGGCAGCTCGTACGAGCCGACGGTGCGGCCGGTGATGTCGGCGACGGCGGCGCGGACCCGGCCCGGGGTGACGTCGAGTCCGGCGGCGTGGGCGGCGGACGGATTCACGGCGTACAGCTGGGCGTTGGGGCCGGGGCGGCCCTCGCTGGTGCCGGTGACCCGGACCAGGCCCGCCGACTCCAGGCGGGCCAGCAGCTGGGAGGCGGTCGGCTTGGAGAGTCCGGTGAGCCCTCCGATCCGGGTCCGTGACAGCGGGCCGTGCTCCAGCAGCAGGTCCAGCGCGGCGCGGTCGTTCATCGCGCGCAGAACGCGCGGGGTGCCCGGCGTACCGACCGTCCCTGCCATGGCGCCGCACCTGCCTGCCGCTATTAGGAAACTTTCCTATCGAAGCGAACGTAAGCCCGGAGCGACGGGGCGTCAAGATACGCGAAGGCGCGGGGGGGGGGGGGGGCGCCCCCCCCCCCCCCCCCCCCCCCCAGGGGGGGGGGGGGGGGGGTGTACCCCCCAAACAACAAACCAACCAACGGGGGGGGGGTG